>CAZHIE010000051.1:3558-24096 GCA_964532435.1 uncultured Planctomycetales bacterium | reverse complement strand
GACGAGCGCGCCTCTGGGCCGCTTCGTGCGCCCTGCCGGGCGAAAGACAAAAGGAGAGGGAAGGGAGCGCCGCGTTCCAGGGGCTGAAGCCCCTGGCAACCATCGCGCGCCCTGACGGGCGAAGACAAAACCGGAAAGAGGAAGGCCGCGTTCCAGGGGCCGAAGCCCCTGGCAACCATCGTGCGCCCTGCCGGGCGAAGACAAGAAGAGCGGACCGCAGCCGCCCTCGGCTGCACCGTCTGCATTGCCGAACGTCACGCACCGGCGCGCAGTCCGCAGGAAGAGACCGGCCGGAGGCCGGCCCCCCAGCACGGCCTCAGGAAGAGACTGGCCAGAGACCGGCCCCCAGTAGGGCCCCCCCGTACATCGAATACAGCGAGATGAGGGCGCTGGGACTCGAACCCAGGACCCACGGCTTAAAAGGCCGTTGCTCTACCAACTGAGCTACGCCCTCGGAGCAGCGGCCCAATTCCGCCAACTCGAAGTCCCGCAGATTATAGCGACGCCCGCGGAGCGCTCAAATTCGGGCCGCGCCGGGCTTGGCGCCCTGGGCGGGCCGTCGGGCGCCCTCCGCGCGTCCGGTCTGTAACGCATTTGTGCGCAAGGGGGTAGCGGCAAAGTGCGCCGGGCACTATACTCAACGGCGAGAGAGTCTGGTGTATTGCGGTGCCGATGGTTATGCGCCGTCTGTCGCTCGCCGGACCGTGGCGGGCGCGCGGATGCGGCGTCAGTGAGATAGGTTTTCGGGACGCAGACGCGGTGAAAATGGTCCGGACCGGCCCTGTGGTTGTCTCCGGCAATGTTCGGGTGTTTTTGATTCATTCATACTGATATTCGCCCGACCGATCGAGCCCGGCGCGTGCTGCCCGACACTGACGCTACTCAGAAAACCTGCTGAGGCGTGCCGGTTCCCGCCGGCGCGCAGCCTTGTGACGCACGAGTGCGTTCACGCACACCATCCCGCCCGCGCGTAGGGGTGCTTCGTCCCGCCCCGCACTGACTCCGACAACGTACTACGCACGGATTTCTCATGCATCTTTCCCACACGCTCCTTGCGGATGGAACCTTCGGCGCGGCGCAGGTCTTATTCGGCGTGATCGGCGCCGCCGCCGGCGCCGCGATCGTCTGGTTTCTGCTCGATCGCCGCGCCCGCGCGCAGCAGGCCGCCCGCAAGGCCGAAGCCGACGCGCTTCTCTCGGCCGCCAGGGACAAGGCCGACGAGCGCCTGCGCGAGGCGGAAGTCGAGGCCCGCAAGCGCCACGTCGAAGTCATGGAGCGCTTCGAACGCGAGACCGCCGAGACGCGCACCGAGCTGAAGGCGGCCGAAAAGCGCATCACCCACCGCGAAGACGCGCTCGACAAGAAGCTCGACGTGCTCGTGACGAAGGAGAAAAAGCTCGAAACCGCCGAAGCCGCCGCCGCCGCGCGCGAGCGCGAGCTTGAAAACCGGTCGAAGGCCGTCGAGGAGCTTCACCAGCAGCAGCGCGCCGAGTTGCTTCGCATCGCCAAGCTCTCGCCCGATCAGGCCCGCGCCATGTGCCTCAAGCGCATCGAGCAGGAGGTCGAGGCCGACGCCGGACAACTGATCGACCGCGCCATCTCCACCGCCGAAGACACCGCCCGCGACCGCGCCCGGCACATCATCATCGGCGCCATCCAGCGCTACGCGGCGCAGCACACCGTCGAAGCCACCGTCGCCACGATCGACGTGCAGAACGACGAGATGAAGGGCCGCGTCATCGGCCGCGAGGGGCGCAACATCCGCGCGTTCGAAAAGGTCACCGGCGCGCAGGTGATCGTCGACGACACGCCCGGCGTCGTGATGATCTCCTGCACCGACCCCGTGCGCAAGGAAAAGGCGCGACACACGCTCGACCGCCTGATTCGCGACGGACGAATCCACCCCACCCGCATCGAGGAGCTGTACGCCGACGTCGAACGCGAAGTGGAGCAGCGCGTCGTCGAAGCCGGCAAGCAGGCCGCCGCCGAGGCAAACGTACACGGCGTCAACAAGAAAGTCCTCGACATGCTCGGCCGCCTTCAATTCCGCACCAGCTACGGGCAGAACGTGCTCAAGCACAGCGTCGAAGTCGCCCACCTGTGCGGCCTGATGGCCGAAGAGCTGGGCCTCGACGGCCCGCTCGCGCGGCGCTGCGGATTGCTGCACGACATCGGCAAGGCCATCACGCACGAAGAGGCCGAAGGCAGCCACACGAAGACAGGCTTCGATTTCGCCAAGCGCTTCAGCGAGCCGCCACCGGTGCTCAACGCCATCGCCGGCCACCACGGCGACGTGCCGGCCTCGCACCCCTACACCCCGCTCGTGACCGCCGCCGACGCGATCAGCGCCGCACGCCCCGGCAGCCGGCGCGAATCGCTCGAACGCTACGTCAAGCGACTCCAGGATCTCGAAGCGGTCGCAACGTCGTTCGGCGGCGTCCGGCAGGCCTACGCCATCGAGGCCGGCCGCGAGGTGCGCGTCATCGTCGACCCCGTGCGCATCGACGACCGCTCGTCGTTGAAGCTGGCGCGCGACATCGCCAAGAAGATCGAAGAGACGCTCGTCACGTTTCCGGGCGAAATCCGCGTAACCGTGCTTCGCGAACTGCGCGCCACCGAATTCGCCGTCAGCGGCCGTGGCCGCTCGGACGAGCGCCGTGCGCCGATGTCATTCTCCGCCGCCGATGAAGAGCCGCCGACCAGCCCGGACGAGGAGACGGCGGCGGTGTGATCGTCGCGTGGGGCGGGTCTTCGGGGGGTGGTGCGGGTTTCCAACCCGCCGGGGTTGGTGCGAGTTTTCGGGGGTGGTGCGGGCTTCCAACCCGGCATGCACGTGTCAAGTCCGATGTGCGCGGCGTGAAAACGCATCCTCGCCGACGCCAGTTCGGGACCGTGAACGGAGCGGCTGTGCCGGGCGCGAGCGCGGTTTAGGGAGCGGTTTCGGAAAGGGTTGTTATCGGCACGACTCGCGGGGGCAATGCGCTTAAAAAGGCGTGCGGCACCCTGTGGGTATTGGCGCGGTCTTAGGGTGCCGCAGCGAGTGGAAGCAACTTATTGTCGGACAACGATTTAAGAACGCCCCATGGCCGTCGGTCTACCTCGACCAACTACCATGTAATAAGTATAACAACGGTCGTCCAAGTTTCAACAGCGAATTCTGAGAATTCGTGCGGATTTCGCCAGCCACACACTCTCAGGGCGCCGTGCGCGCGTCCGAACCACCCGCCAGAAGCTCCCGTGCAACCGAGATCGCTTCCGAATCGGCACTTTCTGCCGTGACCGCTTCCAACGCCCGCCGCGCCTCGTCCGCCGCACCAGAATCCCGCAGCATCGCCGCCAAAACGACGCGCGCATCCGGCTTCAGCTCGGCGCGATCGACCATCAACCGCACGGCGTTGATCGCGCGCGCCAGCTCGCGCCCCTCCGCGATGGGCCGCCCGCGACGCGCGCGACCCGCCCACGTCAGCGCGTCGCGATACTTTCCCTCGCGCGCGTCGAGCAGCATTCGGGCATAGCACGCAAACGGCGAATCCGCTTCCCGCTGCAGCAGCGCGTCGGCCGCGCCGCGCGCCCCCGGCTCGCCCAGGCACGCCATCGTCCACACCAGAAAAGACTCGAACTCGACCCGCCCGGGAGCCTGGCGGCGGGCCTCTTCCCACGCGACCGCCGCCTCGCGCCACGCGCCGGTGTTCACGCACACTTCGTGCAGCCCGCGCAGCGCGTCGTAGTCGAGCGGGTTGGCCGTCAGCAACCCCTGATAGACCGTCCGCGCTTTCGGCCAATCGTGGCTGCGCAAAAAGTACTCGCCCACGCCGAGCAGCGCGCGGCGGTCCGACGGCGCCTCCGCCAGCGCGTCGAAGAGCAGCTCGCGGCCGCGCTCGCCCAGTCCGGCCCGCACTTCGCAGACGCCCAGTCCGACCATCGCGGCGGTGCGCGCCTGCGCGACGCCGGAATCGAGCGCGGCGCGAAACTTCGGCATCGCGGCGCTGGGGTCATTGAGGCCATACAGCAGCAGCGTCCCGAAGTCGGCCAGGTGGATGGCGCGCGTCTCCGCGTTGTCGGGCAGGAGCTGCTCGGCGCGCTCGTACGCGGCGCGCGAGGCGGCCAGATCGCCCAGGCCGCGATAGGCGTGCGCCAGGCGCTTCCACGTCAGGTATGCGTCGGGCTGAAGCTCGCGGGCGCGCTGCGCCTCGGCGAGCGACGCGCGAAAATCGCCGCACTGATAGAAGCCGTAAGCCAGGCGGCGGTGAAACGGGGCGCGGTCTTCCGGACCGGGGAACCAGCGCGGCAGGTCGGGCGTCGTCGCCGCCTGCATCAACGTGTCGCGGAATCGCTGCGTGCAAAGCTCGTACTGCGCCGCGGCGTCGGCCGCCTCGGGAAATTCGTCGGGCAGCGCGGCGTGCGTGCGCAGGTAGTTGTACGCCGCCGCCAGCCCCTCCAGCGCGCGCGGGTCGCCGGGATTCAGCTCGACGGGCCGCCGCCGGCGCTCGAGCGTGCTGCGCTGCATCCGCGCGAGAGCCGTGTCGGCCAGCAGCATGACGAAGCCGAGCGCCGCGACGGTGACGGTCAATGCGCGCGGGGCGGTTCCGCTGGCAAGGCGCGGCCAGAAGCGCACGAGGATCGAGCCGATCACCAACGCGACGCCCAGGGCCGGCAGGTACAGGTATCGATCGGCCGCCGCCGCCTCGCGCGCTCCCACCAGGCCGATCACCGGCAGCAGGAATGCCCAGAACCAGACCCAGCCGACGGCGACGGTTCGCGCGGCCGGGCGGCGCGCGGCGGCGGCCAGGTGAAACAACGTCAGCAGCGTCAGCGCCGTGCCGAGCAGCACGGCCGGGTTGCCCCAGCTCGTCCGCGGGTCGGGCAGATACCAGGTCGAAAGCCACAGCGGGGCGAAAAGACTGCGTGCGTAAATCCAGACCGCCAGCGCGCTGCGCGAAAGCGGATCGCCGAACAGGCCGGCAGCGGCATCCTCGATCAGGCCGGATTGCCTGCTGGTCCAATACGCCAGCGCCGCAAACGCGGCGCAGATCGCGGCGAGGATGGTCGCGCGAATGCACAGCGCCGGCGTCGCGCGGCCGGCGCGCGCGAATTCGATCGCGGCCGCGACGAGGAAATACCCCGGGATCGGCTTGCACGCCATGGCCGCGGCGAGCGCGAGCAGCGACACGCCGAACCACCACGCTCGGCGCGGCCGAAGCGACAGCATGTGGGTGCCGAACGCCAGAAGCGCGAACGTGGCGGACAGGAGGTGGGTGCGGCCCATGTCGGCGGCCCAGGCGGAGACGAGTGCCGGATGCATCGCCCAAAGAAACGAAAGTACCCAGGCGATGTTGGTGGCCAGCGCGGGCGCCGCAGCGTTTTCGGTCGGCGGGACGGCGGCGTCGCGGCGCAGCAGAAGCGTCAGCACCCACCACGCGAGCAGCGCGTTGGCCGCGTGGATCAGCAGGTCATCGAGGCGCGTAAGCCACGGAACCCCGCCGCCAAGCGCCCACTCCAGCGCGTAGCTCATCAGCGGCAGCGGCTGATACAGGTCTTCGTGAATCGTCGTGGCGATGCGGCCGAGCCGGGCGGGCAGGTTCGGTTGCCCGGGCCCGCCGGACACGTCGGCATTGGTGACGATGAAGATCGCCTCGTCCCCAGGGAGCCAGGGGGCGTCGAGCGTGCGCCAGCCGGCGGCGATGACGGCCATGACCAGCAGCGCGGCCAGCGCGATGTGCCGGCCGCGCGCGGGCCCGGCGGCGCGCGGCGGCGCAGTGTTGGCTGTCGAGATGTTCGGCGGCGCGGCCATGATTTCGGAGTTATCGCCGCGCTGCGCGCGTGGGGCAAGCGGGGCGCGCGGCGCGTGCGGGACGATCGCTCGTACGAATTTCGTTGCTGCATGGCGGAGCAACCACTATAATTTGAGCGTTCGACGCGCGGTTCCCGCTACATGTAGCCGCGATCGAGCGGGGTGAGGTTGATGTACGCCGATAGCCCGGCGCTAAGCGCCAGTGTACTTCTGCTCAATCGGCTCTACATGGCGCTGCGCGTCACCAACGCGCGCCGCGCGCTGACCCTCGTCTATCGCCAGATGGCCGAAGTGATCTCCGTCGAGAACGGCGAGTCGCTCTCGTATGACTTCGACGATTGGGTGGAAGTCAGCCAGGCCAAGCACCAGTTCGAGCCCGAAAAGCACGACTGGATCCGCACGGTGCGTTTTCAGATCGCCGTGCCCAAGATCATCCGCCTGCTCGATTACGACAAGTTGCCGCGCGGGGCGGTCAAGCTGAACCGCAAGAATCTCTATGCCCGCGACGGCAATCGCTGCCAGTATTGCGGCAAGAAGTTCCCCACGTCGGAGCTGAGCCTCGACCACGTGATTCCGCGATCCACCGGCGGCGCGAACACGTGGGAAAACATCGTCTGCGCCTGCGTCCGTTGCAACGTCCGAAAGGGCGGCCGCACGCCCGAGCAGGCCCGCATGAAGCTCATTGCCCAGCCGCGCCGGCCGAAGCGCTCGCCCATTCTCACGATCAAGCTGAGCGACACCAAGTATGCGAGCTGGAAGCAGTTCCTCGACTACGCATACTGGAACGTCGAGCTGAAGTAGCGCGCGGCGCACCGGACTCTCCCTCGAAATCCCATAGCCGCGCGACGATGAGGGCGGGAAAGACGTCGCCCGCGCCACACGGCGGCGAAGCAACCCCGCGCCACGCCTCTCCGCCCTGCTCGATCGCGCGCCCGAGCTTGTGCCCGGCCGCGATCCGGGTATATTTACCCGCACACACAGGTGCGCCCGGGCCAGCGCCCTTGCTTCGCACCGCGTCGCCATTGGAGCACCAGGCATGAAGCAGCGTTGGATCAAATACGCGGCCCTGACTGTCGCGGGCGCCTTCCTTCTTCAGGTCACAAGCTGCGTGGGCGTCCTGACCGACATTCTTGTGCAGAACGCGCTCAACATCGTCCTGGCCGAACTGCTTCGGCAGGCCGTGACAACCGCGAACCCGGCCTAGCGATCCGGATGAGACCGGAGCTCAGCCGCCCTCGGCTGCGTTTTTCCGCGCGGTTCGCGGTCATGCCGATGTCGCGCAACCACTTTCTCAGCGGTCCGCGATCGTTCGCGCAACGGTCCGCGCGAGTCGGCATGATTTCCGAACAATCTGCCTGTATGTGTGCGGCCGCGCTCGCCGCCGCCCTTGCGCTATTCTCGGCCGGTTGCGAATCGTCGAGCCGCGCCGGCCGACCCCGCGAAATATCGACGCTCGACGGCGTCGCCGCGCTGAAGGTGGAGTCCGATCGCGTCAAGCTGACCTGCGACGGCGCATCCCCGCTGCGCGGGTCGGCCGTCGCGCTCGGCCCCGCCGGGCGGTGGCAGCTTCGACCGGGCGCGGCGCTGATGCTGGGCGGCGACCGCCTGCAGCGCGAATACGAGCTGGTCGCGATTGAAGGCAGCGAAGCCGTCTTCAAAATCCGAACCATCGGCAGGCGCGCCGAGTCGTACCCGGCCGCCACGCAACAGCCGGTCTTTGCGGGCGATCAGGCACAATCGGAATCGCTCGTGTCCGTGCGTTCCTACGGCAAGTGACGCTGCGCTCCCCGGCTGCGCGGCGCTACGGCACGCCCGCTTCCGCCGGCACAACCGCCGCGAACCCTTCCTCGCGCAGCGCCTTCGCGACTTCGGCCAGCGGCAGGCCGATTACGTTTGTGAAACTCCCCCGCACTGACTCTACCATCCGATCATCCAGCGACTGAATGCCATACGCCCCCGCCTTTCCCGACCAATCGCCGCTCGCGAGGTACGACTCCATCGCAATTCGATCGTCCCGCAGTCGGACCAGCGTCGAGACCGCAAAGATGCGCCGCCGCGCGGCCAGGTCGCCACTCGGCCGCGCGGTCGCAGCTTCGAGCGCGGCTGCTGGAGCGGACTCGGAACCGGCGCGCTCCACGCGCCCCCCCGCGCCGACAGCCAGCAGCGCTACGCCGGTAATGACTTCGCAGTCGCGCCCCGCCTGAAGCATCAGCATCCGCCGGGCGTCCGCCAGATCTTGCGGTTTGCCGAGCAGTTGTCCGTCGCAATGCACGACCGTGTCGGCGCCGAGCACCACGGCCCCGCGCGGCGCGCTTCCGGAAGGCGTCCTCAACAGATCGACCACGGCGCGGGCCTTGTGATACGCCAGCGCGCAGGCCCACGCCCGCGGCCGGGTCGCCGGAGGCATGTTCGCCGGCTCGGTTCGCGGGCTGACGACGACGCGGAACGGTACGCCCAGCCGCGAAAGGAGCGCATGCCTCTGCGGGCTGGCCGACGCGAGGATCAACTCTTTTGGTTCCGCGGCGGGCAAGGGCGTGCCTCCCGTGGCGGCTCGGCGGGCCGCCCGACGGCGGATCATCGCACATTGGAGGTGCGGCCGCAGCGCATGTGGCGGGCCGCGATTCGCTCGGGGTGGGGCGGGCTTCCAGCGGTGTGGTGCGGGCTTCCAGCCCGCCCAAGCGGGCAAGATGCCCGCTCCACTCTACCGCCAAATCTACGGCTCTTTGCGAAACACTACACCAACGGCACCCGCGAGCTGCGAAAATCCGCCCGGCGAGTGCCCGTCTGGCACGCGGATTGCTATCCTCTCCGGTGCCGGGCGGCGCGGCGCCCGGATCGGAGCGAGCCATGCGTATCGCATACTTCGACTGTTTCTCCGGCGCCGCCGGGGACATGATCATCGCGGCCCTGCTCGACGCCGGCTGCCCCCTCGAACATCTCCAATCCATCGTCGCCGAGCTGCGCCTGCCCGGCGTTTCGCTGTCGGCCGAACGCGTGCGGCGCGGCGGCGTCGCCGCGACCCACGCGCGCGTGCTCCTCGGCCCGGAATCGGTCGGCGGCGCGCAGCACGCCGCGCAGGCAACGCTCGGCCAGCATTCGCACGCGCACGGCCCGTCGCATGCGCACGCGCACTCCCACGCGCCCGCCAGCGCCGAGACCCACGATCACGTTCATGCTCACAGTCACGCCGGCGGCCACGGACACGCCGAGCACGAGCATAGGCACGGCCCGCACCGCACGCTGAGCGATGTGATCCGCATCATCGAGGGCGCGGAGATTCCCCCCTCCGCAGCGCGCAAGGCAAAAGACGTCTTCACCCGGCTGGCCGAGGCCGAGGCGTATGTTCACGGCACGACGCCTGAACAGGTCCACTTCCACGAAGTCGGCGCCGAAGACGCGATCGTGGACATCGTCTGCGCCTGCGCCGGTCTCGAGCAACTCGGGATCGAGCGCGTCCTCTGCTCGCCCGTTCCAACCGGGCACGGCGTCGTCCATTGCGATCACGGCCAGATGCCCGTTCCGGCGCCGGCCACGGCGAACCTTTTGCGCGGCGTGCCGCTCGCCCGCTGCGACGAGCCTGGCGAGCTGACGACCCCAACCGGCGCTGCCATCCTCACGACCCTGGCCGCCGATTTCACCGCGCCGCCGGCTGGCCGGCTCGTTTCCATCGGCTATGGCGCCGGCACGCGCGAGGGGCAGACCCGGCCAAATGTGCTGCGCCTGCTGATTCTCGAAACCGACGAGGAGCACGAGCGGGCGGAGCGCCGCCATGCCGAAGAGGAGCAGGACACGGTCGTGCAGCTCGAAGCGCAGATTGACGACGCGACCGGCCAGATGATCGCCTACGCCTGCGAGCGGCTGCTGGCGGCCGGTGCGCTGGATGCCTGGGTTGTGCCGATCATCATGAAGAAGGGGCGTCCGGGGCAGCTCGTCTGCGCGCTGGCGACGCCCGAATGGGCGACGGCGGTCGAAGACGTGCTTTTCCGCGAGACAAGCACGTTCGGCGTGCGGCGGCACGAGTGTGCGCGCAGCAAGCTCTCGCGCGAGCTTCTTACGGTTTCGACGCCGTTCGGCCCGATCCGCGTCAAGCTCGGCCGCCGGTCGCACGGCGGGGCCGGCGTTCCGCACGCGGGCCCGGGTAGCGGCGAAATCCGCCGCGCCTGGCCGGAATACCACGATTGCGCCGCGGCGGCGGAGCGTTTTGGCGTGTCGCTGCGGGATGTGCAGGAGGCGGCGTTGAAGGCATGGCAGGAATGCTGAATGACGAATGCTGAATGCTGAATGACAGAGTCCGTACCCCGACTGCCACGGAGGGGCCAGCGGGAATCATGAATGCTGAAGGATGAATGCTGACGGATGGAGAGGCGCGGCGCCGGTTGCGAGGTTGAGGGGTGGCCGGTTCGCGTGAGCCAGGGATGGCCGAGATGTACGCCGCATACGCGCTCGAAACCAATCTTGCACTCACGCTCGGCGCGCTCGTGCTCGTGCTGCTGGCGGTCGCGCTGGCGCGGCGCTGGCAGTTCCGCTCGCCTACCCTGCGCGACGTGACGCGCGAGCAGCGCGCGTTTCTCCGCGAAGAGCAGGCGCTGCGCAAGTCCCTCGTCGACTTGATCCCGCAGCTCGAAGCCCTGGCCGCGCGCGTCGCCCGCGACATCGACGAGCGCACGCGCCGGCTCGACGAAGTCTCCCAAGTCGCCGCCCAGCGCCTCGAACGCCTCGAAGCGCTGCTCGGCAAGCGAGCGCCGTCCGCGCCGGCGGAGGCTTCGCCGGTCACGGCCTCGACCGCTGCGCCGCCGGACCCTGCGCCCATCGCCATGCCCGCGCGTGAGATTCCGACGCCGACAACGCCCATCGTCGCGCAGCCTCCCGCGCCGCGTTTGCCCGCCTCCCGCGCCGCGCCCCCCGCGCAGCACGCGCAGATTCTCCAGCTTGCCCGTGCCGGCAAATCGGCGGGGCAGATCGCCGAGTCGCTGCGCCACCCCATCGGCGAGGTCGAGCTGATCCTCTCGCTCCACACATTCGCCTGACACGCCCCGAACGCTCGGCCGCGTGCCGCACTAGGGGCTTCCCCATACAGACATTCCGACATTTCCGCCTTGCCGGCGACACGCCGCGATTCGGTATACTCGATGCGGCCGGCTCGCCGGTCCGGCCTTCGTGATGTGTCGTCACCGTCGTGCGGAGGAGCGGCCTTGCGGACCCCATTGCGCCTCTCAACATCGGTGCTTCTCGCGGTCGCGGCGGCGGTTCTGGCTGTGCCGCAACTCGCGCGCGGCGACGGCGCCTGTTGCCTGCCCGACAACTCGTGCCAGCAGGTCGCCAGCCCGGTCGCCTGTGCGGGACTCGGCGGCGTGTTTCTGGAAGCCGCCGATTGCGCGAACAACCCGTGCGGCGTCGGCGCGTGCTGTTCCGGCCCGTCGTGCGTCATGGCGACGGCGTACAACTGCATCACCAACGGGCGCGAGTTCGTCGGCGCCGGCGTGAGCTGCGGGACGAACCCGTGCGGTTTCGAGACGGGCACGTGCTGCGTCGGCGGCGCATGCATCGTTGTGTTGCCGGCGTCGTGCGCTTCGCTGGGCGGGACGTTCATCGGCTTCGGCCAATTGTGCCAGAACGGCCCGTGCGACATGGGCGCGTGCTGCACCGAGTCGGGTTGCACGCAGGTCGCGCGGCACGAGTGCGACGCCGTCGGCGGCACATTCTTCGCCGGGGCCGAATGCTCGACCGACCCATGCAGCGGGCCGCCCGGCTGTCCGCCCGGGTCGCTCTTCTCGCAGCCCAAGGATCCGCCGGACCGGTTCACCGCGTTCACGTCGGAGATTTCGCCCGGACTGCGCCGTTACGAGGATTTCGACGGCGTCGCGGGGGCGATCGAGGCGCTGACGTGGTGGGGCGTCGATCTGCGCTATGTGCCGCCCGCGTTTGTCGAGTGCGAAGAGAGCGACCCGACGTTTGAGATTTCGTTTCACGACGACGCGGGCGGCGTCCCTGGCGCGGCGGTCTGCGCCTACACCGTGCTCGCGACGCGCACGCCGACCGGCGTCCTGTACAACGGCGCGGAATTGAACGAATACACCGCGGCGCTGCCCGCCTCGTGCGCGATCGTCAACGGCTGGGTGTCGATCGTCGGCGCGGGCGACGTCGATTGCTGGTTTCTCTGGATGAGCGCCGGGCCGGGCTTCTCGTGGTGCGATGGCTGCGCCGCACCGAACGAATCATCGAACCTGAGCATCTGCCTGATCGGAAATCCCGGCGGCGTCACGGGCGCCTGCTGCCACGAGGAAAGCGGGCAATGCGCCAGTGGCGTGGACATCAGCGCCTGCATCGCGCCGGGCTACGTGTTTCACGCGAACGTCGCGTGCGAAGACCTCGCCCCGCCCTGCGGCGTGATCGCCGGCGCGTGCTGCCGCCGCGACGGCGGCTGCGACACAACGACGCAGGACGACTGCGCCGCGGCGGGCGGAATCTGGCTCGGCGCCCATACGCTCTGCTCGCAATGCCCGTGCGTCGTCAACTGCCCGCCCGGCGCGACCGCCGAGGGCGAGCCCGAATGCGGCGACGGCTACGTCGACACGTTCAACGGCGGCTGCTTCGCCGAGACCCAGGCGTTCTCGCCCATCGCGCGCGGCCAGACGATCTGCGGCGCGAGCGGCATCTTCCTTTCCGGGTTGGAGCTGGCGCCCGACCGCGATTGGTACGAACTCGCCTCGGCGACCGCCGTCGAGGCGCAGATCACGCTGGAGGCCGAATTTCCCGTGCGGCTGCGCATTTATGACGGACGTTTCGGCTGCGCTTCGCCGCCGCTGATCGCGTCCGGTGTGGCGCTTGAGTGTACGCCGATCCCCATCGTCGCAATATTGCCGGAGACGGCGTGGATCGCCGTCGAGCCGGCCGGTGCGGACGACCTGGCGGTCTGCGGGGCGCGCTACTCGCTGCGCGTCGCGGCGCCGGCGTCGCTGGGCGACATGAACTGCGACGGCGCGGTCGACAACGGCGACATCGACGGATTCGTGCTGGCATTGCTCGACCGCGCCGCGTACGAATCCGCGTATCCGAACTGTCGCTACGAGAACGCGGACGCCAACTCCGACGGCGCCGTCGACAACGGCGACATCGACGCGTTCGTCGACCTGTTGCTGTGACGGTGCGCTCGCCGCTCGGACGGCGCTTGAGGTCGCGGCACAGCGTCAGCCGTACACGTCCACGTGCCTCGGCGGCGCGGGGCCCGCGTTGATGCCGCTCATGGCCTGGGCAGCCGCCGGGTCGCCGGTCAGCTCGAGGACGGCGCTGAACTGCGCGGCGCTGCGGCGCAGCAGCTCCAGCACGGCCTTTTCCGATGGAAAGCTGTTGAAACGCTCCGTGCTGGCCGCGTCGGGCTCGCCGACCGGCTGGACGACGCGCGGCGGCGGCGCGCGTGTCTGCGGCGCGGCGCGTGGCACGTCCGGAGAAACCAGGCGCGACAGTTGCTCAATGCTGTTCATGGCAACACTCCGCTTTTGGCGAACGGAAGTTGCCGGTCCCCCGCCACAACTATGTCAATTCTCGGCCGGCGAAGCAACGTGACGGGCGAAATCTTCAGACTTGGCGGCGCGGCGCATGGCACAGCCCGCGTTCGGCCCCTGATTTATCGGAATTTCGGCTTGCAATTCGGACTTCCCACCGCCTAAAGTCCTGCTGCCGCCGACGGTTTGGGCCAGCCGGCGGCCAATTCCACGATCCCGCGAGGAGAATCCGGCATGTCCACAACGAGAGTCCGCGCGATCATCGCGTTTTTCCTTTGCGCAGGCGCTTCCGCGACCTTTGCGCAGATCACCGACGCGTTCGCGTACCAGGGGGTGCTCAACGACGCCAACGGACCGACGAATGCGCCGCATGACCTGATCTTCCGCGTGCTCGACGCCGAGGCGGGCGGCTCGCAGATCGGGCAGTGCCAGTGCTTCGACAACGTCATTCCGGTGGACGGCGTCTTCAGCGTGATTCTCAACGACGCCGGGCAGTTCGGCCCGACCTTTCTGGACGGCTCGCCGCGCTGGCTGGAGGTGCGCGTGCGGGCCGACGCAACGCTCGCGAACTGTCCGCCCGGCTGCGGCGCCGCGCAATTCGAGACGCTTGCGCCGCGCCAGCGCCTGCTGATCACGCCGTATGCCGGATATTCGCGCCGCGCGCCCTGGACCGGACTGATCGGTGTTCCGCCCGGGTTTCTCGACGGAATAGACGACGCGGGCGGCCTGACGCTGCCGTTCAGCGGATCCTTCGCGGGCAGCAGCCAGACGGCATTCAGCATGACGCAGACCGGAACGGGCAGCGCGGGCTTGTTCCGCATCACGAACCCGGCCAGCTTCTGGGAAGCCCTGACCGTGTCGAGCGACGCCGGCACGGGGCCGACCTTCCTAGCGGGGAACAATGGCGGCGATTCGGCAGGCTACTTCCTCAAGTCGAGCGTCAATCCGTCGAGCACCGCATACACATTGCGAGTGGACAACCAGGCGTCCGGCGGCGGCATCAGCATCAGCGCGTACGTCGGTCCGGGAGTCAACGCAAACGCCGCCGGTGGCGATGCGATCCGCGGACGCATCGCGATGGCCGCAAACGGCAATCCCGGCGTCGGGCGCGCGGGCTACTTCGAGGTGAACAATTCGAGTCACGCCGACGCGGCCGTGCGGGTTCTGACCAATGGCGGGAGTTCGAGCTATGGCCTGAATCTGACGCAGTCGGGGCTGGGCTTTGCGGCCCGCATCGAATCGACGAATGCGAGCAACACCCGGTCGGCGGTGATTGTGACCAACGCGGGGAGCGGGCCGGCTCTGTCGCTGACCGGACCGGGCTTCAACGGCTCGGGCGACGGCGGCGTGCTGTCGGTTTTCGACAATTCGTTCCGCATGAAATTCGACGGCAACAGCGTGCGGGTTTTCGATGACGTTGACCAGCCGGCGGACATGTATCTCGCGCGCGATGGCGGCAACGTACTGCTGGCGACGGGCGCCGGAGGAAACGTCGGTATTGGCACAACGGCCCCCAGCGCGAAACTCCACGTCGGCGCCGACGGCGTGATTCAAGGACGCTTGGCGATCGGCGCGTCCGCCGCTCCGACCAACGCGTCGCTCCGGGTGGCCGCTGGCGCTGATAACGACGGCACGCTCTCGACACTCCGCATCGAGTCCGGGACGGGCCCCAACACGCAGTCCATGTTGTTTGACGGCAATGAAATCGACGGCATGAGCAGCGATCTCTATCTCAACAACAACACGTCGAACGATGTGATTCTCGTCAATGGCGGCGGGCAGGTCGGCATCGGGGTCACCGCACCGGCGGCAAACCTCGACATTGACGGCGTCGGGTCGAACCTGGACGGCCTGCGCATCACCAACCCCGGCTCGGCGGCCGGTGTTGTGCGAATCACGTCGCCGGACGGCTCGCCGGGCATCATCGGCGAGGCGTCGAACGGGCATCGCCGCGACATTCGCTTTCAGGATGACGGAATCGCCCTCTACACGCGCGACGACGGGAGCGCGCCCCTGAATGGCAATGGGATCTTCATCGACGAGGCCGGAAACGTCGGGATCGGCAATGTCGCTCCGACGTTCCGACTCGAAGTCAACGGGATCACGCGCACCGACGGCCTGATCATCACCGGCGGCGCCGATCTCTCGGAAGGGTTCGAGATCACGGGCGACGCCGCGCAGCCCGGCGCCGTCGTCGTCATCGATCCGCGGAATCCCGGCCATCTGACGCCCTCGACCAGCGCCTATGACAAGCGCGTCGCGGGAGTCGTCAGCGGCGCGGGCGGCGTCTCCACCGGGCTGATGATGTCGCAGCCGGGGTCTGCCGCCGACGGCAAGCATCCGGTCGCGCTGACCGGGCGCGTCTACTGCCTCTGCGACGCGTCGTTCGGCGCCATCGAGCCGGGCGATCTGCTCACCACTTCGGCGACGGCGGGGCACGCCATGAGAGTCGGCGACCACGACCGCGCGCCGGGCGCCGTGCTCGGCAAGGCCATGACGCGGCTGGAAAGCGGCCGCGGACTGGTGCTGGTCCTGGTTTCGCTCCAATAGACCTATGAACGCTGGAGACTCTCATGCGACGTGAGAAGGCTCATCTGATCGCCATTGCGCTGCTCGGCGCGCTCGCGTGCCTGCCGGGCGAAGCGCAGAATCACCCAAATGGTCTGGGCGAAGAGTCGCGCCGCGAGCGCCGCCCGCGCGTGCAGTTTCTGTGCGAGGAAATCCCCCCGCCGGACGGCATCGCGTCATTCAGCCAGCGTCCCTGGCCGAATGGCGTCGTGCCGTTCGAATTCATCGCCGACATCGACGAGTCGGAACGGGCGGACATGCTCGAAGCGATGGATTGGTGGACCACCGTTGCGGGGGTGGAGTTCGTCTTTCGCACCAACGAAGCGAACTTCATCCGCGTGCAACGCTCGGATGACGAGAATGTCTCTTCGTCATCCGTCGGCATGAACGGCGACGGCGTTCAGAACGTCAACATCTGGATCGATCACTGGGACGAGTACGGCGTCGTCGCCCACGAGCTGTGCCACGCGCTCGGATTCCACCACGAGCAGTCGCGGCCGGATCGCGACGAATTCGTCCGCATCGAGTTTCAGAACATCCCGGAAAACCGCGAGCACAATTTTGTCATCGCCGAGAACGACATCAGTTTCTCGCCGTACGACTATGCGTCCATCATGCATTACGGCGCGTGCAGCTTTTCGGAATGCGAGGACAGTTGCAGCGACGACGATGCGGGCTGCCGCTCAATCACCACGCTCGACCCCGACCAGCAGGATGAGATCGGGCAGCGCGATGGCCTGTCGTTCAACGACATTATCGACATGGTGTCCGTCTACGGTCCGCGGACGAGCGTCTACGTTTCGCCCAACTCGAACTTCATCCGCCTGGGCACGCTGTCCGCTCCGTTTGGCTCGATCGACGAGGGGCTGAGCAATATGCCCGAGGGCGGAATGATCATCCTGCAGGGCGGTTTCTACGGCGCGCCGGGTTTCTACTTTACGCCTAGCACATGGCGCGCCCACGGCGGGCCGGCGATCATCGACTTTTGAGCGGCGCCCGCCGGGTGGGTGGCAGTGCCCGCGACCGGTGCCGGAGGTGGCCAGACATGCAGCGATTCGTGCGACGATGGACACTCGTGCTGGTCGGAGCGCTGGCCGTCGGCAGCGCCCGGGCGGACATTCACTGGCGCGTCTCGGTCAAGTTCATCCTCGGCCCCGGCGGCGCGCGGCCATGCTGCGACTTTACGACAAACGCGGACGTGGCCGCCCAGATCCAGCGCGGCAACGACGCGCTGAAGGCGACCGGCCGGGGGTATTCCCTGGACCTGATCGAAATCGTGGATGTGGCCGGCCTGGAGGAATTCTTCAACATCGACGCGCGCGACTCGGACAATCGCGGTACGCTGGAATTGATCGTGCGGTTCGGGCCGCCATCGTTCGGCTGGCGCAACGACGCGATCAACATGTACGTGAACAACTCGACAAATTCGGCCGTGTGCGCCTTTCCCGACGAGGGCAGCCTGCTGCTCTTCGGACAGGGCTTGCGCGACGAGTCGTTCATCCACGAGTCGGGGCATTACTTCGGCCTGTGCCATACGCAGGGCTGCGAATGCGCCGGCTGCGAAGATGACCAGCACCCATGTACCGAGCCCGGCGACGATGAGATTGACGATACGCTGCCGGACGTCGAGTGCTGGGATCAGGACGACATTGCACTATACGGCTTCGGCCTGCCCTATGACGTGATGCCGCCATCGTGGCAGGAACTTGTCGACGACGTCTTCTTCAACATGATGTCGTATCACGATACGAGAGAGCGATTCACGCAGAACCAGATGGACCAGATGACGCTCTTCTCCAACCTGGACCGTCACGCGGTCGCGACGGGCACGACGTATTTCGTCTATCCCGGCGGCGCGGTTCCCTGGTGCGAAGACGGCTCGCTTTATTGTCCGTTCGACTCGATCATGGCTGGCGTCAACTCCGCGGACGCCGGCGACATCGTGCTGATCCAGAACGGCGTTTACTTCGGCGACTATTTCATAATCACGCCCTGTGAGCTTCGCGCCCGCGCCGGCCAGGTGATGATCCTCGGATCGCAGCCGTAGGCATCAGCCGGCCGGCGATTCTGTCTTCGAATCGCAACGCGCGACGGTCGGGCGCGCGCCGACCTCGCCGTTGACCCGCGCGGGCGGGAGCCGTACTCTCTGATGCTTCAGGGGCGTTTTTCGCACCGGAGGATCGAGTTTTGCGAGATTCCGCAACCGCGGCGGTCCGCCCCGCGCGACGCACCGAGGGCATCCGTTACGCCGTGCGCGACGTCGTGGCGCTGGCCGAAGAGGTCGCACGCGGCGGAAAGCCGATCACGTGGCTGAACGTCGGCGACCCCAACCTCTTCGATTTCGCCCCCCCGCCGCACGTCGTCGAAGCCGTCCACCGCGCCATGCTCGACAACCGCAACGGATATGCCCCCTCCTCCGGCATCCCCGAAGCCATCGAGGCCGTGCGAGCCGAAGCCGGGCGCGCGGGAATCACGAACATTCAGCACGTGTTCATCACCTCCGGCGCCAGCGAAGCCATCGACCTGACGCTCACCGCGCTCTGCGACCCGGGCGACAACGTGCTCACGCCCGCGCCGGGCTATCCGCTTTATACGGCCGTGCTGGCCAAGCTGGGCGTCGAGAATCGCCCCTACTATCTCGACGAATCGCGCGGCTGGCAGCCGGACCCGGACGAAATCGCCGCCCGCATCGACGCGCGCACGCGCGCGATCGTGCTGATCAACCCGAACAACCCGACCGGCGGCGTCTGCGAGCGCGGCACGGTCGCGCGCATCGCCGAGCTGGCCGCTCGCCGCGGGCTGGTCCTCCTGAGCGACGAGATATACGACAAGCTGCTTTTTCCCGGCGCGACGCACACGACCGCGGCCGCGCTGCGCGGCGACGGCTGCGTGGTGACGTTCAACGGCCTGTCGAAGAGCTACCTGGTTCCGGGCTTCCGCATCGGCTGGGGGATTGTCTCCGGGCCGGCCGCGATGGTGCGCGATTTCTGCGACGCGATCCGCAAGCTGGAGCGGGCGCGACTGTCGGCCAATCATCCGGAGCAGTACGCGATACGCCCGGCGCTCGAAGGTTCGCAGGAGCATCTGCGCGACGTGACGGCCCGACTCGCGCGGCGCGGCGAGATCGTCTGCCGCGCGCTGGCGGGCGTGCCGGGCCTGTCCTGCACGCCCGCGCGGGCGGCGTTTTACGCGTTTCCGAAGATCGACCTGGGCGTGGACGACGGGCCGTTCTGCGAGCGCGTCTTGCGCGAGACGGGCGTGGTGCTCGTACCGGGCAGCGGTTTCGGGCAACGGGGCGGCTCGCAGCATTTCCGGGTCGTGTTCCTGCCGCCCGAGCCGCAGTTGCAGCGCGCCATGGAGGCGGTCGCCGCCGTGGCCCGCTCTTGTTCGAGCGCGCCCGCCGGGCCGCGCGTCCTGCACGCGGGAGCGCCGCAATGACTCGTGCCGCCGATGGCGCTTCGCTGTTTCGCCCGGCTCGCCACGGCCGCCGCGTCGTGGTGACGGGTCAGGTGGGCGTCGACAAGAAGCCGTTTCTCGACCGGCTGGCCGATCTGGCGCAATCGCGCGGGCACGCGGTGAAGCTGTTCCACGTCGGCGACATGATGTACGCGGAAGCGCCGGACGTGGTGCGCGGGCGCATTCTCGACCTGCCGCTGGCGCGGCTGAACTCGCTGCGCCGCGCGGTGTTCAAGGACGTGCTGGCCGAGGTGGATCGGTACGAGAGCGTGATCGTCAACACGCACGCGGCGTTTCGCTGGAAGCACGGCCTGTTTCCGGCGTTCGATCATGACCAGATGCTGAAGCTCGACGCCGATCTGTACATCACGCTGGTGGACAATCTCGACGCCGTTCACGAGCGCCTGACGCGCGAGCACGACGTCGATCACCAGCTCAAGGACGTGCTGGTCTGGCGCGAGGAGGAGATTCTCGCGACCGAGGTGATGGCGACGAGCATCCGCGGGCACGGCTGCTTTTACGTCGTGGCGCGCGGCATTGAGGACAGCTCGCTGCAATCGCTCTACCGGCTGATCTTCAAGCCCGACACCAAGAAGGTGTACCCGTCGTTCCCGATGACGCACGTGATGGACCTGCCCGACACGCTAGCGGAGATCGACGGCTTCCGGGCCGCGATCGCGGAGCACTTCATCACGTTCGACCCCGGCGACCTCGACGAGAAACGCATGCTGTTCGAGGCCGGGGCGGCCACGCAGCGCGGCGAGCGCACGTTCAAGCTGCTCGTTCACGGGCGGCAGGTCGAATTCGACGCGCGCGAAGTGACGGGCGTGGCCCGCGACATCGACTCGCAGATTTACGCGCGCGACTTCAAGCTGATTGACCAGTCGGACATGATCGTGAGCCTGGTTCCCGAGCTGCCGAGCGGCAAGCCGGGGCTTTCGAGCGGCGTGGAGCGCGAGCTGCAGCACGCCTTTGAGGGGACGAAGGAAGTCTATGTAGTCTGGCATCCCAAGGCCGAGCCCTCGCCGTTCATCACCGAGACCGCGACGCGCGTGTTCGCGACGACCGACGCGGCGATGCAGCACTTTCAGGAGCGCGGTTACATCACGGGTTATCAGAAGGCGCTGTTCAAGTCGGCCGGCCCGCGCGAGCGCGGCCGGATGGGGTGACGGAGCGGACGGAGGGAGTGACCGCGTCGCGCGTTCGGGCGGCCGGCCGATC
>CAZHIE010000051.1:0-3458 GCA_964532435.1 uncultured Planctomycetales bacterium | reverse complement strand
GCGGCTGCGGTCCCGCCAGGGGCGGACGGTCGGCGCCGCGAGGCGCGCGAGCGCGTTTTTTTGTCCGGCGCCGCGACAGAGGAGCTTCCGATGAGTGGCCAACCCGACATTCGTTCCGCCGGGCCCGCGGCGCTCGAGGAGAATCTCGTCGATCGCGAGGCGCGGAATCCGTACTTCCGCTGGCTGATGCACCTGGGCGCGCCGCTGGCGGCCAGCCTCGTGATCCACCTCGTGCTGATCGTGCTGATCGGCCTGAAGACCTGGCCGATGCTGATTCGCGCGGCGATCGACATCGGCGAATACAACGCCTCGGTCGCCGACGCCTCGCCCGACCTGGACAAGACGTTTCAGTGGGACGCGCAGGACGACCTGACCACGCCCGAGCAGCCGGAAAAACTGGAAAATCTCGACGACCTGCGAAACATCAACGAGGTCGACACGAAAGAGCTGGAGAACGTCGCGGCCGACATGGGGGCGAACAGCGATTCGCTGGGCATCGGCGAGGGCGCTCTGGCTTTGTGGGGCACGGGCAGCGGCGGCGGCGGCAGCGGCTCGGGCGGTTTCGGCGGCAGCGGCACGGGCTCCGGCGGGGCGCGCTTCGGCGAGGCGAATGTCTGGGGCGCCAAGCTCAACGCCAATCGCATCGTCTACGTCGTCGACTTCTCCGGCTCGATCATCGTCGCGGTCGAAGACCTGAAGCGCGAGCTGAAGCGCTCGATCGGCCAGCTCAAGCCGTTCCAGTCGTTCGACGTCGTCCTCTTCTATAGCAACCAGGACAAGGCCGTCGCCGAGACGTTTTCCGGCAGCCTGCAAGTCGCCAACGACGAAACGCGCAAGCGCTTCGCGGCCTGGCTCGCCACCAAGACCCCGCGCGGCGGAAGCGACGCGCTGCCGGCGGTGAAGCGGGCGCTCTCGATGCGGCCGGAGGCGGTTTTTCTCTTTTCCGACGGGCTCTTCGACACGAGCGACACGGTGGAGCAGATCAAGCAGCTCAACAAGTCGAAGACGAAGTTCGCGTGCCTGGTGTTCGACGAGGTGCTGCTCAACGACTCCTCGGGCGTTCCGCACGAGACCGAAGGCGCCCGGAATCTTCGCAAGATCGCCGAGCAGTCGGGCGGCCCATTCCACATTGTCACAGCCAAAGATCTGCGGCGCTGATCGAGGGGTCTGGTGCCTGCGCGCCTGCGTTTGTCGATGGGTCGCGGCGGCCGGGCGCTCTGCCTGGCGGCGCTGCTGCTGACGCGTCCGGCGGGGGCGGCGGACGCGCCGCCCGACCGCGCGAACATGCCGCCGTTTTCGTTCTGCGGCGAGCGCGGGCAGGCGCGCGACGTGGTGTACGTCATTCAGTGCGGCGCCGGCGGGGCGGAGTATCTCTCGGGCGTGAACGCCGCGATCAAGCAATCGGTGCTCGAGTTGCAGGTGACGCAGAATTTCAACGTCCTGCTCGTCTCCGGCAGGCAATCGCCGGGCGAAGAGCAGGTGCTGGTGCGTTCCTATTCGCCCGAACTGACCAGCGGCACGCTCGACACGAAAGTCGCGTTTCTTCCGTGGATCGACAAGCAGCCGCCCGCCGAGCCCGGCGATCCGGGCCTGGCGCTGCGCCGGGCGCTGGCGGCCCGTCCGCAGGCGATCGTGCTGTTGTCAGACGGCCGCGTCGACGCAGCGCTGGTAGAGGGACTCATCAAGGCGAACGAGGCGGTCGGCGCGGCGTTCTACTGCTTTCGCGTGCAGACTGCGGATGTTCCCGCCGCGCAGCGCGAGGCGCTGGAGCGGCTCGCGAGCGCGACCGGCGGACGGGTGCGGGCGCTGCGGCCGGACGAGATCGACCCCGGCGCTGCGCGGCCGCGGCCGGCGTCCAGCGGACCGGGCGCGGCGGCGTCGGCGCCGGCCAGCGCGGCGAGCGGCGAGGAGCGCCCCGCGTCCCGTCCGGTGCGTGAGGGCGTGGTTTCGGTATTCGGGTTGGGGGTCGAGGCGGCGCGGGTGGTTTACGTGCTCGATTTTTCGGCCTCGCAGCTCATCTCCGCCGCGGATCAGAAGCGCGAGCTTCGTCGATCCGTGACTGCCCTGCGACCGGCCGCGTTTTTCAACGTGCTGCTGGCTTACGGCGGGGACGCCGACCAGCCCGCGCAGACGCTCGCGCTGTTCGACGAGCCTCTGCCCGCCAGCGAGGAAAACAAGCGGAAACTGGCGGCCTGGCTGGAGCGGAAACTGCCGAGCGGCAAGGCCCAGGTGGCGGGAACGCTGCGGCGGGCGCTGGCGAGCAAGCCCGAGGCGATTTTCTTTTTGTCGGACGGGATGTTTGACGCCGAGGGCGTTGTCGAGGAAATTCGCAAGGCGAATACGGGCCGCACGCGCATTCACTGCCTTGCGCTCGATGACGTGCTGATCAGCACCGCCGCCGGCGTGCCGCGCGAAACCGAGGGCACGCGGCGCCTGGCGCAGATTGCCGAGCAGAACGGCGGTAAGCTGAAGATCGTGACGGGGACGGAACTCGACGGTCGCTGAGACCGGCGCGGAATCGCGGCGCTGGGCGCGCGCCGCCGCGCAAGCGTGTTTTTTTCCACCAGCCACGGCGGCCACGCGCCGCGGGCGATGTTGCGGGAGAGCGTATGTCGACCAGGTTGTCTCAACGGATCGCCCTGCTGGCCTTCGCGCTGGCGAGCGCCGCCGCGCCCGCGCTGGCGCAAGGGCCCGCGCCCGTGACGGAGAAGCAATCGCTGCTGACGATTTTCGTCAAGGGCATCGAGGTTCCGTCCTACTTCATCTTCGCCGGCTCGCTCGTCGTGATCGCGCTGATCATCGAGCATTTCCTGACCGTCCGCGGCGTGACGATCGCCCCGCCCGACCAGTTGCGCAGCGCCAAAACCCTCATCGAGCAACGCAATTTCCGCGGCTGCCTCGACGCGCTCAAGAAGAGCCAGACGTTCTTCGCACGCGTGATGACCGCCTCCATGCAGCACGGCCGCCACGGATTCGACGCCATGCACGAGGCCGCGCTCGAAAAGAGCGGCGAGCTTTCCGGCCGCATGTTCCGCAAGGTCGAGTTCCTCAACATCCTCGGCAACCTCGGGCCGCTGCTCGGCCTGCTCGGCACGGTGTGGGGCATGATCGAGGCGTTCGGCAGCCTCGGCTCGGGCGGCGGCGGGGCCGGGGCCGGCGAGCTGGCGGGCGGCATCAGCAAGGCGCTGGTCAACACGCTGCTCGGCCTTTCGCTGGCGATTGTCGGCATCGGCTTTTATGGCATTTGCCGCAACCGCATTGAGTCGCTCACCGTCGCCGCGACGGTCGAGATCCTCGACCTGCTCGAATACTTCCGCCCGAGCGGCGCGACGCGCTCGGCGGAGGGACGCGCGACGGCGAGCGGCACGGCGACCGAACCGGCGGCGCCGGCCGCGCCGGCGGCAGCGCCGAAGATGGTCCGCAAGGCCGAGCCCGCGCAGCCGTAGCGGCCCGCGCCC
>CAZHIE010000050.1:12532-24194 GCA_964532435.1 uncultured Planctomycetales bacterium | reverse complement strand
TGCGACGCGCTGGCAATCTGGAATGGACGTGTCGTCGCGGCCGGTCGGCGGCGCGAGATGCTGCGGCTGGGCGGGCGCAGTCGCCACGCCCGGCGCCCGCGCATCGTGGATCTCGGCGACGCCGTCGTCACGCCGGGGCTGATCGACAGCCACACGCACTTTTTCTACTGGGCGCTGAATCGCGCGCTGGTGATCGACGTGATAGACACGCCGACGCTGGAGGCGTGTCTCGATCGCATCCGGCGCGACGGCGCGACGCGGCGCGTGGGCGAATGGATTGTCGCGCGCGGCTTCGACTACAACCGCTGGGGAGGCAAGCCGCCGGGGGCGCGCGATCTGGACCGCGCCGTCGCCGATCGCCCGGCCGTGGTGCGCAGCCGCGACGGCCATACGGCGTGGCTGAACACGGCGGGGCTGCGCGCGGCGAAAATCGGCGCCGGCCGGGCCGATCCGCCGGGCGGGCGATTCGTGCGTGACGAGCGCGGCCGTCCGACGGGGATTGTGCAGGAATCGGCGATCGACGAATTGCCGGACGCAGTGTGCGCGTTTGCGCGGCGCACCGACGCGGCGGCGCGGCGCGTGGTCGATCGCTGCGTTCGCGACGCGGAGCGGATCGCGCGCGCGCTGGGCATCGTGGGCGTGCATTGCATGGATGACGAGGCGTCGCTGTGGCACTTTCAGCGCATGCGGCGCGAGGGGAAACTGCGCACGCGCATCGTCCACTCGCTGCCGCTGGCGTCGTGGGAGCGCGCGGCGGAGCTGGGCCTTTCGAGCGGGCTGGGCGACGAGCGCCTGCGCATCGGCGCGGTCAAGATCTTCGCCGACGGCGCGCTCGGTTCGCAGACGGCGTACATGTTTGACGCGTATCCCGGCCGCGGGGCGTATTGCGGCGTGCCGGTCGTCGCGGGGGCGGCGCTGCGCGAGGTGGTGGTGCGGGCGGCGGCGCGCGGCTGGGCGGTCTGGATTCACGCAATCGGCGATCGGGCGGTGCATGACGCCGTCGTGGCGATCGAGGCGGCGCGCCGCGTCGAAAGCACCGCGCTGCCGCACCGGATCGAGCACGCGCAGTGCGTTCGGCCGGCGGACGTGCGGCGGATGGCGCGTGCGGGCATATTCGCGAGCGTGCAGCCGTGCCACATTCCGGGCGACATCGCCAATGCGCAGCGTCATTGGCCGCGGGCGCAGCGTCATGCGTATCCGCTGCGGCAGATGACGGATGCGGGGGTGAAGATTGCGGCGGGCTCGGATGTGCCGATCGAGTCGATCGATCCGCGGCGGAGCCTGTACGCGGCGGTCGAGCGGATGGATGAGAACGGCGCTCCGGCGGGCGGCTGGTTTTCGGAATCGGCGCTGACGATGCGCGAGGCGTTGTGGGCGTTCACGCGCGGCGCGGCCGAGTCGGTGGCCGAGGCATGGCCGGCGGGCACGCTGCATCTGGGTGCATTGGCGGAGATGACGGTGTGGGGCGCGGATCCGCTGGAGGCGCGTGGGGCGGAGATTCTCAAACTGCCCATTCGTGGGGTGGTGGCCGAATGACGAATGACGAATGCTGAATGCTGAAGGACGGATGATGTTTGATGCGTGCTGCATCGAAGGCGCTGCGCTCGGGGTTCGGTTGGGTTGGTTCTGCGATTCGTGATCCCTGCTCCCCCGGTTTGACTTTCCCGAATCGCGCAACAAGAATCGCCTTGATCATCGGGCGAGTGCCGCGCCGGGCTGCGCGGCGGTTGCGGAGGCGAGATGCGAACCCTGGTTGCCATCCCCGTTTTCAATGAGCAGCGTTACGTCGTGCCCGTCCTCAACAGCGTGCGGCGCTATGCCCGAGACGTATTGGTCATCGACGACGGCTCGACCGACCGCACTCCGCAACTCCTTGCCGCGTTCCGCGACGTACACGTGATCCGCCACAAGGAAAACCGCGGCTACGGCCAGAGCCTGATCGACGCTTTCGCGCTGGCGGCGTGCCGCGGATTCGACTGGGTCGTCACGCTCGATTGCGATGAGCAGCACGCGCCGGCGTGCATTCCCGAATTCCTGGCCGAGGCGCAGCGAAACGACGCCGACGTCATCAGCGGCTCGCGATATCTTCGTCCCGACGGCGCGGGCGGCGATGACGCCCCGCCGCCCGATCGGCAGCGCATCAATCAGACGGTCAACCTGCTGCTCGATCAACTGATCGGCCTGCGCCTGACCGACTCGTTCTGCGGATTCAAGGCACACCGCGTCAGCGCCATGCGGCGGCTGCGGCTCGACGAGCCGGGCTATGCCTTTCCGCTGCAATTCTGGGTGCAATGCGTGCGGGCGGGGCTGCGCGTGCGCGAGATCGCCGTCCCGCGCATCTACCGCGACCGCAGCCGCGAATTCGGCGGCACGCTCGACGACCCGGCCGCGCGGCTGGCGCACTATCTCGAAGTGCTGGTCCGCGAGTTGCGGCGCGAGCCCGCGGTCGAACCCGGTTCGGCGTGCGCACACGCCTGCGCTCGCGGCCACGACGAATGATCGATCGGCGGATACTGGTCGCGCCGCGCGAGCACGGCGCGCTGCTGGTCGCGCCCGCGATCGGCGACCTGCTCGGCGCGCTGCGCGGGGCGTGCTCGTCGATCGATGGTGCGCGCGTGCTCGGCACGGCGGTCGGCGAATGGCGCCGTTCGTTGCGCGAGCGGCTGGACCTGGCGGGACCGATTGTCGCGACGGGGCACCAGACGGAGTTTTTTCACGCCGGCGTATTCGCCAAGAACATGATGGCGGGCGAACTGGCGCGGCGCAGCGGCGGCACGGCCGTGTTCCTGGGGGTCGATTCCGATCTGCCCAAGACGCTTTCGCTATCCGTCGCGCAGCGGACGCCGGCCGGGCCGCGCCGCGTGGCGGTCGAGATTCCGGCGCTGCGCGGCGACGTGCCGTTCGAGGATCAGCCCGCCGCGCCGCGGCAGCACTGGCTGGATTTCTTCTTTCGGCTGAGCGAACTCGCGCCGCAGTCGGAAACTTCGCTGTTGCGCGTGTTCGCCGACGCCTGGCTGGCGGATGGCGACACGCTCGATCTTGTACCGGCGCTGTTGCGGGCGCTTTCCGCGGCCGAGGCGGCGCTGGGTGTTCGGCCGCTGCGGCAAATCCGCGTGTCGGCGCTGAGCGCGACGCCGGAGTTTCGTGTTTTTGCCGCGGACATTTTGCTGAATGCGCCGCGTTTCGCGGACGCATACAACCGCGCGCAGGGGGCGTATCGCGAGCGGCATCGTGTGCGGCACGCGGGGCGGCCCGTGCCGCCGATGGGCCGGCGCGAGGCGCGGGTAGAGACTCCGTTCTGGGTTCAGCAGCGCGGGTCGGCCCGCCGGCGGCTGTGGGTGGAGCGGGATGGGACGCGCGTGGCGCTATTCGCCGACGCCGCGCCGCTCGGGGCGATCGAGGTGGCGGCGCTGAGCGACGCCGCGACGCACGCGGCGCCGTGGCCGATCGAGCGCGACGGTTGGCGCATTCGTCCGCGCGCCCTGGCGCTTTCGGCATTTGCCCGGCTTGTGCTGTGCGATCTGTTTCTGCACGGGATCGGCGGGGCGAAGTATGACGAAGTGACCGACGATTTTGCGCGGGACTATTACGGCGCGCCGCTGCCCGCGCTCGGCTGCATCAGCGCTACGCTGCACCTGCCGCTGGCGCGGTCGGGGGCGAGCGAGCCGCAGGCGCGCGAAGCGCGGCGGCTGGCGCGAGATCTTCGCTACAACCCGCAGCGCTACGTCCGCGCCGCGCCGCCCGCGCTTCTGCGGCGGCGCGAAGAGCTGCTGCGGCGGGCGGGCGAATTGCGCGGCGCCGGCCGTGCCGCGCGTGGGGAGCGCCGCGCGATCTTCATCGAGTTTCAGCAGATTCGGCAGGCGATGCTGGCGACCGATCCGTGGCGCGCGGCCGAATTCGACCGCCGGGTGGCCGACCTGGAACAGTCGCGCGCGCTTGACCAGATCGCGGCCGACCGGGAATACTTCTTTGCACTGCACCAGCGCAACGCGCTGGAGGCGCTGGGCGCGCGCGTTCGCGCCGCGGTGGAATCGTAAGGCCCCGGTCGCGGCGCGCGATCCGGCGCCGCGAGGATCGGCGATGCGAATTCCTGCTCTTTGCGCTCGCTTTGGCGCGGCTGCGCTGCTCGTCGCCGTGGCCGGATGCGCGGCGCCGCGCGGCGGAAGCGTGGCGGTGCTGACCGATTACGGGGCGCGCGATCACTACGCCGGGGTGATCGTCGCGAACATTCTGCGGACGAATCCCGACGCGCGAATTTTCACGATCACGCACGAGGTCGAGCCGTACAACATCGCGCAGGGGGCGTTTCTGCTCGAACAGGCTGCCTCCGAGTTTCCGGTCGAAACGGTGATCCTGGGCGTCGTCGATCCCGGCGCCAGCGCCGGCCGCGCGCCGATCGTCGTGGTGACCGCGGCCGGCCGCGTGCTGGTCGGACCGGACAACGGGCTGTTTTCGCCGCTGATCCGGCACGATGGGGGCATTCGGGCGGTGCATCAGATTTCCAATGTTTCGCTGATGCGGCTGGGCTGCGATTCGGGGACCGTGCGGGCGCAAAACGTGTTCGCGCCGGTGGCGGGGCATCTGAGCCGCGGCGTCGCGCCCGCGGCGGTCGGGCCGCGCGTCGATCGATTCGTGCAGCTTGATCTTCCGGAGGCACAGCGCGACGCGGCGGAAATGCGCGGGGCCGTCATCCACGTCGACCGGTTCGGCAACGTGCTGACCAATCTGCCGGGCGAATGGCTGGACGACGCGCCGCCGGCCGCACGGCTCGAAGTCGTCGCACAAGTGGCTTCGCGCGAGGCGATCGTCATCGAGGCGACTGTTGGCCGCGCCTATGGCGACGTGCCGTCCGGCGAGTACATCGTGCTGTCGAACGAGACCGGGCAGATCGAGGTGGCGCGGAACCAGGCCAGCGCGGCCGACGCGCTGGGAGTTCACGCGGGGGACGGGATTCGGCTGCGGCGCAAGTAGTCGCCCGCGGGCGGCAGGCGAATCGGTTCGCCGGTAGCGCGGCGCGCTACGCGCCCGTCGCCAACGCCGCCTCTTCGGCGAGCGCTTCGGCCGCGTCGGCCGGCTCGAAGCGCGAGGCGGCGACGGTTTCGGCGGTGCGCATTCCGGCGCGTTTCTCGCGGCGCGCCAGTTCGAGGTCGGATTCGACCATCATCTTCACGAGTGCATGGAACCGGACGCGCGGCGTCCACCCGAGCACGCGCTGGGCGCGCGCCGGGTTGGCGAGCAGGCAATCGACCTCGGTCGGGCGGAAGTAGCGCGGATCGATCCGCACGTGCAGCCGGTAGTCGAGATCGAGCAGCCCGAAGGCCGTCTCGCAAAGTTCGCGGACGGTGTGGGATTCGCCGGTTCCGATGACGAAATCGTCGGGTGTTTCGTGGGTGGTCATGCGCCACATCGCCTCGACGAAATCTCCGGCGAAGCCCCAGTCGCGCCGCGCGTCGAGGTTTCCGAGAAAAAGCTCGTCCTGCAATCCGAGCTTGATCCGCGCCGCGGCGCGCGTGACCTTGCGCGAGACGAACGTTTCGCCGCGGCGCGGCGATTCGTGGTTGAAGAGGATTCCGTTCACCGCGAACAGGCCGTAGGCGGCGCGATAATTGCGCGTGATGTGAAACGCGAACGCCTTGGCCGCGGCGTAGGGGCTGCGCGGGTCGAACGGCGTCCGCTCGTCGATCGGTCCGGAGGTCGCGTTGCCGAACATTTCGCTGCTCGACGCCTGGTAGAGCCGCGCGGCCGGGCACGTGTCGCGAACGCATTCGAGCATTCGCAGCGCCCCGAGACCGCCCACGTCGCAGGTGAACTCGGGCTGGTCGAAGCTCACTCGCACGTGCGACTGCGCGCCCAGGTTGTACACTTCGTCGGGCCGCACCTGCCGCAGAATCCGCATCAGGCTCATTCCGTCGCCGAGGTCGCCGTGGTGCAGCGTCAGCCGGACGTCGGCCTGGTGGCGATCGCGGTAGAGGTGGTCGATGCGGGCGGTGTTGAACGAGCTGCTGCGGCGCACGACGCCGTGTACTTCGTAGCCCTTGGCCAGCAGCAACTCGGCCAGGTACGAGCCGTCCTGGCCCGTGATGCCGGTGATCAGCGCGATGGGCATGGCAACTCCTGCGCGTCCGGAGCCGCGCGTGCGGCTGCGAATCGTCAGGGGTTATCGGCAGGGCACGGCACTTGGCCGCAGAGTGCTGTGAGCGGGGATGGTGGCGATTGGGGAATGGGGGTTAGGGGATTGCGGCTTTGAAAGTGAGGCGTTGGGGGGCCGGCCTCCGGCCCCCCGAATCCTCTGGCCCCGGACCCCACTCCGCCGGCGCGTGGGCGCTCAGAGTTTGTGAATCGGCGCATCGTTGAGCACGAACGTCTTTTCGCCCGCTCCGCCGAAGAGTATGCAGCCGCGCACCTTCGCCCCGTCGGGTCGGATCCAGCGCACGACGCCCTTGCCATACCGCTTGTGGACCACGGCGTCGCCTGCCCGCCACGTCGCGTACGGCGAATCGCTCGCGGCGGCGGCCTTGGCGATCATCTCGCTCTGGGAGAGCGAGTCTTCGCGATCGCGCGCGGCGCCGCGAGTCGAGCCCCACTGGATCACGCGCTCGCCAGAATCGCCGTAGCGGGGCGATCTTCCGCCGCCTTCGTCGCCGGCGTCGTCGCCATAACGGGACGAGGCGGCCGCCACGCGCGAAAAGTCCTCGTCCAGCATGTCGCCGCCGTTCATCTCGAAGACGAAGCCGGACGGCGAGCGCTCCACGACTGTTCCGCGCACCATGCGCTGGCGCGCATACGAAACATAGAGCCGCTGGCGGGCGCGGGTCAGCCCGACGAAGCACAGCCGGCGCTCCTCCTCCAGCTCGCGCTCGGCGTCTTCGCGCTTCGGAATGCGCAGCACGCGCTCGTGCGGCAAGGTGCCCTGTTCCGCACCGGTGAGAAATACGACGGGGAATTCCAGCCCCTTGGCCGCGTGCAGCGTCATCAGCAGGACGATCCCCGCTTCCTGATCGACTTCGTCCTGATCGCTGACGAGGCTGATGCCGTGCAGAAAATCTTCGAGCGTCGGCTGCTCGTGCTCCTCTTCATACTGTTTTGCGGACGTGACCAGCTCCTGCACGTTCGCGAGGCGATCCTCGCCGCCCTCCACGCGCTCTTCGCGCAGGGCGGCCTCCAGTCCGCTGATCGTCAGCGCGGCCGAGACCGCGCCGGAGACCGACCCGTGCGAAGCATCGGCGATCGCGCGAATCACCTCGTGAAACGCGCGCACGTGCCGCGCCGCGCTGCGCAGCTCGGCGTGCTGCTCCACGCCGGCGATCACTTCGAGCGGCGTGCAGCCGCGCTGCGCCGCGGCCGCGAAAATCCGCTCGATCGTCACCTTGCCGATGCCGCGCGGCGGCGTGTTGACGGCACGCAGCAGCGCCACGTCGTCGGCCGGGTTGACGACCAGGCGCAGATATGCGAGCGCGTCCTTCACCTCGCGCCGGCCATAAAACGCGACTCCGCGGCAGATTCGATACGGGACGCGCGCGGCGCGCAGCGCGTCTTCGATGCCGCGCGAGTGCGAGTTTACGCGGTAAAAAATGGCGAAGTCGCTGAACGGCCGGCCCTGGCGGTTGAGCGTGCAGATTTCCTGCGCGATGCGTTCGGCCTCGCCGCGGTCGTCGCGGAACGCCCACAAGCGGGCCGGCTCGCCGGGCGGGTTCTCGGTCCAGAGCGTCTTGTGCTTGCGACGGCGGTTGGCCTGGATCAGCCGGTCGGCCAGCGCGACGATGGCGCCCGTGCTGCGGTAGTTCTGTTCGAGGCGCACGACGCGCGCGTCGGGATAATCGCGCTCGAAGCCGAGGATGTTGCCGAGATTGGCGCCGCGCCAGCCATAGATGCTCTGATCCGGGTCGCCGGTGGCGCAGATGTTTCGATGATGGCGCGAAAGCTGCTGCGCGATGAGATACTGAGCCTGGTTCGTGTCCTGATACTCGTCGATCAGCACGTAGCGAAAGCGGATGTTCAGCCGCTCGACGACGTCGGCGTTGTCGCGCAGGACGATCGCGACGCGCATCAGCAGGTCGTCGAAGTCGACCGCGTTGCTTTGGGCCAGCAACTGCTGATATGCGCCGTAGACGCGCGCGCCCTCCCGCTGATCGGGAAAAGTCGCCGCCGCGGCCGCTTCGTCCGGGCTGTGCAACTCATTCTTCGCCCGGCTGATCGCCCAGACGGCGTTCTCCGGCCGCAACGTGGATTCGCCGATCTGGCAGATTTCCATCGCCTTTTTGACGCAGGCGAGGCGGTCGGCCTCGTCGTAGATCGTGAAGCCCGGCTGCACGCCGGCGAGCGGGCCGAACTCGCGCAGCAGTCGTACGCCAAGCGCGTGAAACGTATAGATCCACATTCCGGCGGCGACGCCGAGCGCCTCGATGCGCTGCTTCATTTCGTCGGCGGCCTTGTTGGTGAACGTGATGGCGAGGATGTTGCGAGTGGGCACGCCGCTGCGCACGAGATGCGCGGCGCGGCGCGTCACAACGCGGGTCTTTCCGCTGCCGGGGCCGGCCAGCACGAGCAGCGGGCCGTCGACGTGCAGGACGGCCTGGCGCTGCGCGTCGTTGAGGTCGGCGAGAAGCGGATCGGCGGCGCGGGTGGCCGCGCTGTGCGGGTTCATCCGAGAGATGATACGCGGCGAAAACGCGCGGTGCAGCGCGGGGGCGGGCCGTGATTTGGCGCGCGTTCGATGTGCTCTGCGGAAGCGGGCCGTAGCGCCGGACCTCCGCGTCCGACGCCGAATTCTCCACGGGAAGGACGTGCTCTCGCGGAGCGCCGCGAGAGCACGCCACCCGACCCGTCGCGCGCCCGTCATGCAAAAAGCCCGGCCGCCGAGGCAGCCGGGCTCTTTGCGATCGATGTCTGAAATTCGCGCGAGTGCGGCGCTATTCCACCGACACCTGCGCGCCGACCTCTTCCAACTGCTTCTTCCACTTGTCGGCGTCTTCCTTGCTCACGCCTTCGAGCAGCGTCTTGGGGGCCTCGTCGACCAGGGCCTTGGCTTCCTTCAGGCCCAGGTCGGCGCGGGCCGCGCGGACGACCTTGATGACCTTCAGCTTGTCCGCCCCGCCCGCCTTGAGCACGACGTTGAATTCGGTCTTCTCTTCGGCCTTGGCCGCGCCAGCGCCGCCTTCGGCCGGCGCCGCCGCCATCATCATCGCGCCGCCCGCGGCCGGCTCGATGCCGTATTTGTCCTTGAGATAGTCGGTCAGCTCTTTCGCTTGAATGAGCGTCAGGCCGGCGATCTTGTCGCCGATGTCCATGATTGCGGCGTCAGCCATCGTCCACACTCCCGTTGATCGGCGACGCTCGGCCCCGCTCGATAGCCGCGGCCACGTTGGCCGCGTTTAATCCGCCAAAGCGGAGCAGTCAGAGCGATCGGCGTCGTCGCCGGTGCAAATCTGTCTCGGAACCGTATCGAAATCAGCCTGCCGCCGCAGCCTGTGGTTCGGCGCCGGCCGGCTCAGCCTTTTCCAGCTTTTCCACGATCGACTTCAGGCAGCCGGCGATCGCGCTGCCCGGCGCGAGCACGGCGGCGGCGAGCTTGGCGCCCGGCGAGCGGACGGCGCCGGCGATCCGGCCTTGCAGCTCGCGCTTACCCGGCATTTTCGACAAATCGCCGACGCGGGCTTCGGCGATCAGCTCGCCTTCCAGCAGCGCGCCGCGCACCTTGAGCGTCTTGACCTCGGCCCGCCAGCGGTCGAGCTCCTTGGCGATCTGAATGGCCGACTCGCCGCCCGTGACCAGCGCGGCCGGGCCTTCCAGCGACTCGGCCAGTCGCGCAAGCGGGCGGCCGCTCATCGCGCGGCGGAAGAGCGCGGTCTTGACGATCTCGACACGCATCGATTTTTCGCGCAGGGCGCGGCGGAAGCGGGTCGTGGTCAGGCCGTCGGCGCCGAGCAGCTCGATCCACACGGCGTTGTCCGTGTCCGCGTAGCGCGTCTTGAGTTCGCTCTCGATCAGGTTTTTCACCAGCTTGCTCATGGCGGTTACTCCCCGGCCCCGACCGAGTTGATGTCGATCTGCACACCCGGCGTCATCGTTCCGCTGACGCTGATCTTCTTCATGAAGTGGCCCTTGGCGGCGGTCGGCTTCATGCGGCGGATGTGATGCACAAACGCCAGAATGTTGTCCTTCAGGTCGGCCTCGCTGAAGCTCAGCTTGCCGACGACGGCGTGGACGTTGCCGCCCGCGTCGTTGCGGAACTCGACCTTGCCGGCCGAGTATTCCTTCACCGCGGTGGCGATGTCGGGCGTGACGGTTCCGCTCTTCGGCGAAGGCATCTTGCCGGAGGGGCCGAGCACGCGGCCGAGCTTTCCGACCTTGCCCATCAGCGACGGATGCGCGATGGCGACGTCGAAATCCATCCAGCCCTTGGTGACTTTGTCGACCAGCTCGTCGGCGCCGGCCTCGATCGCGCCGGCGGCCTTGGCGGCGGGCACGTCGGCCTCGTTGCAGAAGGCGATCACCTTCTTGGATTTGCCGATGCCCTTGGGCAGGCTGAGCGAGCCGCGGATCATCTGGTCGGCCTGCTTGGGGTCGATGCCCAGGTGGCAGACGATGTCCACGCTCTGGTCGAATTTGGTCTTGGTGAACGACTTGAGGCGCTTGACCGCGTCGTCGAGCACGACGGCGGATTCGGTCGCCTTCTCCTGGTCTTTTCGATATCGCTTGCTGCGAAGCTGCATCGCAACGCTCCCACTGTCCGGCCCGTGGTCAGGCCCTGGTTCATGCATCTCGGCCGGCGCTTCGGCGCGGGCCCGAGCGCCGCATGGCGGCGCCGAAAGATCGGACTATTTGCCGGGATCGGTCCAGCCGGTCGTCAGCGTGCGCGACTTCGGATCGTAGAAGAGGCTGTTGTCGCGGCGGGCGATGTCGAGCAGGATCGGAATCTCTTCGCCATCGCGCACTTCCAGCTCGACGACTTCGTTGTTGTCGAGCTGAATCGCGAAGCGCCAATGCACGCCGCTGTCGCCGAAGACGGCGTGAACGGCGTACTTGTCCACGTTGATCAGGTCGCGGCTGTTCATCCGGCGGCGACCTCGATGCCCATCGAGCGGGCGGTTCCCTCGATGACGCGCATGGCGGCGTCCATGTCCGACGCGTTGAGATCCTTCATCTTTGTTTCGGCGATCTTGCGCACATCGGCTTTGGTGACGCGGCCGACCTTCTTGCGATTCGGCTCGCCGGAGCCTTTTTCGACGAGCGCGCTGCCGTCGAGCGGCTTGGCCGCCTTGACCAGCAGGACGGACGCGGGCGGGCTCTTCACGATGAACGTGAAGGTCTTGTCCTTGTAAACTTCGATTTCGACCGGGCAGGTCATGCCATCCATGTGCTTCGTGGCGGCGTTGAACTGCGTGACGAACTGACCGATGTTCACGCCGTGCTGACCCAATGCCGGACCGATCGGCGGGGCGGGCGTCGCCTTCCCACCGGGGGCCTGCACCTTGATCTTGGCGATGACGACCTTGGCCATTTTTCCGTTCCCAGACGTTCCCTCTCGCCGCGCCGGCCGGGCGGCCGCAAGAGCAGCGAGTCGGGTACTTTAGCGGTGGGTTGGATGGGTGTCCAGAGGGGAATGCCGAATGCTGAATGATGAATGATGAATGATGAAGTAGCGCGGCCGCGGGCCGCTACG
>CAZHIE010000050.1:8686-12432 GCA_964532435.1 uncultured Planctomycetales bacterium | reverse complement strand
GCGCCGCTCCGGCCGCGCGAGGGCGCGGGCCGCTACACCGGCGCGGGGCATTACGGGTTGGCCGGGTCGCGGACGATGACCACCCCCGGCGCTTCCGACACGTTGTCGAATGGCGAAAGCCCGTTGCGGTCGACGTACGCGAAGACGTGATAAGTTCCCGGCGGCAGCGACGACGGAACCTGCCATGAGAAACTGTCCTGCACACCGTCCGGCTGCGCGAGGCGGCCGGAGAGAATCTGCACTTCCGCCTCGCCGGTCTCGGTCGATTCGTCGGGGAGGTTGTCGTCATCGACCGTCACGCGGATGACCGACCCATCGGTCGGATCGTCGTCGCGCCAGGTGATCGAGACGAACTGACCGGCGTTCACGGTCTGCGCGGTCGCGGGCGTGAGCACCGAAATGAGCGGCTGATCCGCCGACGTGCGCAGGAAAATGAAGGCCGTTCCGGCAACCGTCACGGGCGTGCCGCCGGACGTGCTGGCGACGATGAGCACGGAGTAAATGCCGTCGGGCGCGACGACTCCGTCGGCGTCGAAACCGTCCCACGGAAACGTGCCGGTGTCGGTGTCGGCGTCGACGAATTCCTGGCCGAGAATCGTGATCTCGTTGCCGTTCGCGTGGTTGTCGTCGCGATCGACCTTGAGATCGATCAACGCGTCGGCCGACTGAAACACGCCATACTCGATCGTCACCGGCGGATCGTCCGGCAGGAACGAAACGTCCTCGCTCGGCGCGGTGATTCCCAGCGTACTCGTGCTGGCGGTCGTCACGTCCACGCGCCCGCCGGCTTCGACAATCAGCGGATCGTTCAACGGATCGGTAATGCGGCCGAACAGGCGGTACGACCCCTCCGGCACGGCGTTGTTGTCCGCGTCGTTGCCGGTGAAATTGAATGAGTCGTCGCCGCTGGGGCTGGGCGCAGCGCGATCGCGGAGAAGGATGATCTCGTTTCCGCTGTCATGCGTGGCGTCGCTGTCGAGGCCGATTTCGATGGTCGCGTTGTCGTCGCCGGCGACCCACTCGATCGCGATCGAATCGCCCGGCCCGAACGAAACATCGCTGCTCGGGGCGGTGAACGTGAACGTCGGCGGCGCGTCGACCGTGACGCGGCCGGGGCCGGTGTTTTCTTTTGTCTGGCCGCCGCTGCGGACTCGCGCGATGATCGCGAACGGTCCGGAGAAGCCGGTTGTGTCCCAATCGATCGACCCGGTTTCGCCGGTTCCGGTGACGCCGATGTCTTCGGCGAGGATGGTGCGACGAAGGGTGTCGCGCGATTCGACGAGGATGTCGATGAAGGCCGGCTCGCCCGTGAGATTGGCGGCGGAGTATTGCAGTTCGACGATGGTGCCCTGCACGACCGAGCGATCGGCGAGCGGCTGCTCGACGGCGACGGCGAGCGTGTTGCCGGAAATCGGCGTGCGCACGGTGCCGTCGATCAGGGGCAGGCAGGTCGATCCGCTCAAGAGCATGGCGAGCGTCGCGAGATAGAGGATGCCGATCCGCGTCATGGGAATCACCTGGCGCTAAGCGCCGCGAATTCTGCGAAATCTGCCCGACCCGCGCCGCCGCGCTGCAACATGGGCGTCCCGCGCACGATCGCGCAATTCCGATACAGTTATCGGCCAGACCCGCGCGCCGGGTTCAGCCAGGTCTCGCGCGGGTACTTTGAGCCCGCCTGTCCTCAGGCGGGTCTTTTCGAGCCCGCCTGTCCTCAGGCGGGTTTTCGCGTCGAACTCGAAGAGACCCGCGTGAGGACACGCGGGCTCATTTCGAACCCGCCTATCCTCAGGCGGGTTCCGGTCGCCCGACCCTTGCCGCACGCGAGCATTATTGAAGCAACCGGGGGCCGGTCAAGCTGGCGGCCCTGCGGCGTGCGGCGTACCATCGACCCGCCATGACGATTCGCCGGCGCCCGCGGACGGCAGAATCGGCCGCGGCGATGCCGATAGGAAGCGATGCGGGCAGGCGGGCGGCACGGGCCGGCGAGCCGGCGGCGCACGGAGGACTTCTGCAATGGTCGACTTGCGAGCGGCCGGCTGGCTGGCAATCGCCGCGGCGCTGCTGTGCCTGAGCGGCTGCGACACGGTTTTTTTTCTGAACCAGACGGCCGAGCGCAACGGCAACATCACGGTTTCGTTCATCAACAACACGCCCTACCGCGCGTCGTTTTCGTACGGGTCGTACGACAAGCTGGACAATTCGCCCGGGGCCGTGTCGTTTCAACAATTGCGGCTGGAAGGCGACACGACCAGCGCGGCGCAGACGCTGACCTGTCGGCGGAACGTGGCGATCGGCACACAGGATCTGGTCGATCGCGTGCTGGCGACGCGTGCCGACGAGAACGACAACTTCGACCCCGACGCCTTCGACATCGTCGTGCATTTTTCCGGCGCTGCGCAGGATTCCGACGCCGCGGCGCTTCCGACGCGCGGCTCGGCGCTGGGCCGCGAACGCCTGCTCGGCGCCGACTACTCCTGCGGAGATCAGCTCGTCTTCACGTTCGAGGAAGATCCGAATGCGGAGGGCGGCTTCCGCATCGACTTCACGGTGATCGTCGACACGCGGAATCAGTAGGCCGGCGCCTCGTTGCGAACGGGGCAGCGCGAGTCGCGACCTTTCACCCACCGCGCAGGCGCTTCGAACATGCGCGCCCTCTGGCTCGTCCGTCCCGATCTCACGCTTCAGCCCGGCGGCGACACGACGCAGATTCTCCAGACCGCCGAGGCGCTGCGCCGCCGCGGCGTCGAGATCGCGCTATCCGACGCGCCGGACGCCGACGTGCGCGATTGCGACGTCGTCCACCTCTTCCACCTCGATCGCACGTGGGAAAACCTGCCGCATTGCCGCCGCATCCGATCCGCGGGCACGCCCGCCGTGCTGAGCACGATCTGGTGGCCGATGGGCGAATTCGACCTGGCGGGGCGCGAGGGGTTTCAGGGCTGGCTGGCGCGGCGACTGGGCAGCGAGCGGTATCAGGGGCTTCGCGCGGCGCAGCGCGGGTGGCTGCGCGCCGCGCGACTGCGGCGCTGGCCGAACGGAGCGGGCGTGTGGCGCGGCTATCGCGCGGCGCTGCGCAGCGTGCTCGAGAGCGTGCGCGTCATCCTGCCGAACAGCCGGGCGGAGCAGGTGGAGATTGAGAAGGCGTTTGGGGTCGCGCGTCCGGCCGTGGTCGTGCCCAATGCGGCGGATGCACAGGTCTTTCGCTCCGCATCGCGCGACGCCGCACCGCGCGCGGGCGCGCTGTGCGTCGGACGGATCGAGCCGCGCAAGAACCAGCTCGCGCTGATCGAGGCCCTGCGCGGGACGGGCGTGCCGCTGACGCTTGTCGGGCAGGCCGGGCGATACAGCCGCGCGTATGAGCGGCGCTGCCGCGCGGCCGGTGCGGAATTCGACGTGCAATTTCTGGGACACGAGCCGGCGGCGGTTCTGGCCGGGCGATATCAGGGCGCGGCGGTGCATGTATGCCCGAGCTGGTATGAGACTCCGGGGCTGGCGAGCCTGGAGGCGGCGCTGTGCGGGTGCGCGCTGGTGGTGACGGACGGGGGATGCACGCGCGAGTATTTCGGCGACGAGGCGCTCTATGCGGCGCCGGACGACGCCGGTTCCCTTCGCGCGGCGGTGCTTGCGGCGCTGGCGCGTGGGGCGTCGGCGGGCCTGCGCGAGCGAATTGCGCGCGAGTGCTCGTGGGACGCGGCGGCGGAAGCGACGCTGGCGGGGTATCGACTGGCGCTCGGGGGGAATGCCGA
>CAZHIE010000050.1:7231-8586 GCA_964532435.1 uncultured Planctomycetales bacterium | reverse complement strand
CGGCGGCGGAAGCGACGCTGGCGGGGTATCGACTGGCGCTCGGGGGGAATGCCGAATGCTCAATTACGAATGCTGAATGCTGAATGACAATGCAGCCGAGAGCGGCTGCGGTCCACTTCCCGAGGGGAGCTGCGGTCCACTTCCCGAAGGGCGATCGCGGTTCACTTTTTTTGCGGGGGCGGCCGCTGGTCCGTTTTTGTGCTATACTTTCCGTAAGTTCTGAAAATCTGATTGGAGGAGCCGAGCCATGGCCGATCCGTACGCCGACGCCCGCGCGTTGCTGGTGCGCCGCTGGGGCGAGCTGGGCAACTACTGGGGCATCAACCGCACGATGGCGGAGATTCACGCGCTGCTTTTCGTCAGCAGCGACCCGCTCTGCACCGACGACGTCATGGGCGAGCTGCACGTGTCGCGCGGCAACGCCAGCATGAATCTGCGAGCGCTCGTCGATTGGGGACTGATCCGCCGCGTGCATAAACTCGGCGACCGCAAGGAATACTTCCAAGCCGACACCGACGTCTGGCACATGTTCGAGACGATCATGCGCGAGCGGCGGCGGCGCGAGGTCGAGCCGATCCTCGCGACGATCAGCCGCTGCCGCGAGATCGTCGCGCCGGTCGGGCCGCGCGCGCCCGGCGCGGCGTCGGTCGACCGCTTCCGCCGCCGGCTCGACGAATTGAGCGATTTTCTCGACACGATGGGCACGCTCTTCGAGCTCGTGCTACGCTTCGGCGGCGACGGCGTGAAGCAGCTCGCGCGGCTGTTGACCAGCGCCGCGCCGGCCACGCCCGCCGCCGGGCCCGCGCCGCGCAACAGCGGCGCAGCGAGGAGGATTCGCCGATGACCGATGAACAGCTCGCGCTGGCGCTGCGCGCCGCGGCTTATCTGGAAGGCGATTTCACGCTGCGCTCCGGCCGGAAGAGCCGCTACTACCTGGACAAATATCTCTTCGAGACGCAGCCGGGCCTGCTGCGCGAGCTGAGCAAGCGCTTCGCCACTTTTGCGCGCGACGGCGTGCAGCGCCTGGCGGGGCCGGAACTGGGCGGCATCGCGCTGGCGGCCGCGGCGGCATTGGAGACCGACCTGCCGTTCGTCATCGTGCGCAACGCGAAAAAGGCCGACTACGGCACGGGCAAGCTGATCGAGGGGCGGCTCGAGCCCGGCGAGCGCGTGCTGGTCGTCGAGGACATCGCCACGTCGGGCGGGCAGGCGCTCGAAGCGGTCAAGACGCTTCAGCAGCACGGCGCGATCGTCGCCGGCGTGGTCGCGGTGATCGACCGCATGGAAGGGGCGCGGGAGAACATGCAGGCGGCGGGCGTGCGGTTCGACGCGCTGTTCACGTCGGCCGACCTGGG
>CAZHIE010000050.1:0-7131 GCA_964532435.1 uncultured Planctomycetales bacterium | reverse complement strand
ACATGCAGGCGGCGGGCGTGCGGTTCGACGCGCTGTTCACGTCGGCCGACCTGGGTATTGCTCCGATCGACATGTAGAATTCGCCGAATGCTGAATGGCGAATGATGAATGCTGAATGCCGCAATCCGAACCCCGACCGCCAGGCGGCGTCTCCCAAATTCCGAACCCCAAGCGCCAGCGCGGGGGCATTCCACGCGGTGAGCGTTCGGGTTCAAGACCCACGCGGTGAGCGTTCGGGTTCAATGCCCGCGCGCTGGCGCTTGGGAATCGGAAATGCCGGCGCGGTGAGCGTTCTGGTTCAATACCCGCGCGCTGGCGCTTGGGGTTCGGAAATGCCGGCGCGTCGCCGAATGCAGCCGAGGGCGGCTGCCGTCCAATGAGGCAGCCGGGGCGGTTGCCCTCAACGAATCCAGCGTCCAAGGAGCGCGGTCACGGCGCGAATCGGATTTTGCACACCGCCTGCGCCGTCAGGACGCGCTTCGTCAGATAATCGGTGAACATCGCGCGGATCGTGATCTCGTTGTGCGCCGGCGGGCCGGCCGGCCACGGACAGCGGATCGTGTAATGCTGCGTGAGCAGCTTGCCGTACCACAGGTCGCGGGCCTGATCCACCGAAATGTTGTATTCGCCGATGAACGTCTTCGTCGGGGCGGCCGCCAGGTCGTAAAGCTGGATGCGAATGTCGCCCGGAACCTTGAGCACGTCGCCCACGGCGTCGATCGGCCGCAGCATCACGGTCACGCCGTCGTCGCCGGGCTTGCCGTCGTAATCGGCCCCGCTGGAGAGCTTGTCGATGACGATCTCGGTGGGGAAATACAGGCGCTTCAGGTCTTCGCTGCTGATGCCGCGCGCGACGGCGAGCTGGCCGTTGAGGCCGTCGATCTGCTCTTTTTGAAGCAGCAGCCGGGTGTCCTTGCTCTGCGCTTCGGTTTCGAGCTGGGTGATCTTGGCGCGCAATTCGAGTTCCGCGCCGCCGGCGCAGCCCCATGCGGCGACACAGACGCCTAGCGACGCGACGAACCGAAGGGCGGCGGGCGGGCGAAACATGTTGCGTGATCCTTCGAGCCGTGCGGCCGCGGGAAATCGCGGCGCTGGCAGCGCCGGCATCATCGGAGAATCCTGCGCGCGGGGCAAGGACGGCATCCGCGGCACGGCAATTCACCCGTCGCGCAATTTCGGTCGATAGGCACAAGAGGCGCTCGCGCACGCGGAAGATGGCCGCACAGCGCGCTGCGCCTCGTCGGGCCGCCGCTTCGCGTGCCGGCGCGCGGGAAGGAGAATCGCATTGAACACCCAGTTGCTGCGCCCCGGCGGCGCACTCGCCGCTCACGTTTCGCCGCAAGCCCTCCCCGCCGCGCGAGGCAGCGCCGCGACGGTCGCTGCGTCGCGCGCAGGAACCGCCCCGCTCGCATCCCGCCGGCCGCGCCGCAAGGAGCTGCGCGTCGTGCATCGCGTGCCGTGCCGGCTGCGTTTCGCCGACGCGCAAACCGGCCGCACGGTGACGCTCGTGGGCGAAACGGTGAACGTCTCGCGCATCGGGCTGGCGGTTCAGACGACGCGCGAGCTGCCGGGCGGCACGCGGATCGAGGCGCTCGTGCCGCGCAGCGCGGGCGAACCACTGCTGATCGTCGGGCGCGTGGTGCGCGTGCGCCGGGTGCTGTCCACGAGTTTCGAGTTGGGCATCGAGGCCGACCCCGCCGGCGAATCCGCGTAGCCGTCTCACGCCGGCGCGACGCCCAGCCCCGGCGCCTCGCCCAGCGACAACATCGCTCCATCGCGCGATATGCCCGCAAACGGATCTTCGGCCAGCAGCAGCGCGCCGTCGAGATCGGCGAAATCGGCCAGCGACGCGATCGCCAGCGCCGGCGCAATCGCCAGGCTGCTCGAAACGAAGCAGCCGACCATCACTTTCAGCCCCAGCTCGCGGGCCAGCGCAATCATCCGCAGCGCCTGCCGGATCCCGCCGCACTTGTTCAGCTTGATGTTGACGCCGTCCACGCTGCCGGCCAGCCGAACGACGTCCGCCGGCCGCTGGCAATCCTCATCGACGAAGAGCGGAAATCGGCCATTTCGCCGCAGCACGCCCATGTGCGCCGCGTTGCCCGGCGCGAGCGGCTGCTCCACCAACTCCGGCCGATAGCGCCACAGGTCGCGCAAATGGTCTGCGGCGGTGTCCGGCGTCCATGCGCCGTTGGCGTCGAGCAGCAGCGGACCGGCGAAGCGCCCGCGGATCGTCGCGAGCGTCTGATCATCGTGCGCCACGCCGATTTTCACCTTTAGCACGTCGAAGCCGGCCGCGAGCGCCTCGTCGAGCGCGGGGGCGATCTCGGCCGGCTCGGCAACGCCGATCGTAAACGCCGTCCGTACGCGCGGGCGGCTCAGCCCGAGCAATCGCCAAACCGGCACGCCGAGCCGCCGGCCGACCCAGTCGTGCAGCGCCGCGTCGACGGCGTCGATCGCCGCGCGCTGATCGTCGAAGCGCTCGACCAGGCGCGCGACAGTCGGTTCGATCGCAAACGGATCGTCGCCGAGCAGCTCCGGCATCGCCGCCAGCGCGGCCTCGCAACTTTCCAGCGACTGGCCGTAGAGGTTGGACGGCACGGCTTCGCCGGATCCGCGGATGCCGCCGTGCTCGATCTGGACGACGATCGTTTCCTTGCGGACGGTCGCGCCGTGCGACGTGGCGAAACGGCGGCGCGGGCGGATTTCCTGTCGCCGGAAGGTGAGGTTCATTGCGGCAGCCACATTCCGCCATCGCGCTCGGGCTCGTCGACCACGACGTCTTCGAGCGCCGAGAGGCTGGCGGCCGCGTGCTGCTCGACGAATACGCGGCGCCGGTTGACGTGCCGCGAGCCGCGTTTTTCGAGATCGCGGGCCGCGCTGATGTAGACTTCCTTGGTGCTGTGGCCGTCGTTGCGGTCGTGAACGTCGGCGTCGATGAGCCAGTAGCCTCGCTCGTCGAAGCTTTCGAGCACGCCGATGTAGAGCAGCGGGCCCTGCGTGTCGATCACGACGCGGCGATTGAGGAAGATGTCGAGGGTTCGGCGTTCCATTCGCCGGCGCTCCAGCGGTTCGCGAGTCGCCGGATTCTACCCGCGGCGAATTCGGGCGTCTGCGTCGCGCCGGCCGATCGCTCGTACCATACGCGGGCGGCGGCGTTCGGGCGGGCGACCCGGCCGCGCTCGAGGTGTGCATGGCGGCGGTCAGCGACCAGGCGATCGTGCTGCGACTGGCGGATTACTCCGAGACGTCGCAGATCGCGACGTTTTTCACGGCCGCGCACGGGCTCGTCCGCGTGATCGCGAAAGGGGCGAAGCGCTCGACGAAGTCGCGCATCTCGCCGGGACTCGACCTGCTCGAGCGGATCGAGGCGACATGGATTCCGCAACGCGGCGACGCGCAGCTCGGCACGCTGACCGAATGGCGCCAGCTCGACGCCTGGTCCGCGCTGCGGCACGACGCGCTGCGGCTCTACAGCGGGCTGTACGCGATCGAGCTGGTCGCCGCGGTAAACGTCGAGAGCGACCCGCATCCGGGCCTGTTCCAGGCGCTGGTCGAGCTTCTCGCCTCGCTGGCGGCCGGCGAATTGCCCGCGCAGCGCATCGTCTGGTTCCAGGGCGAATTGCTCAGCGCGATCGGGCTTTCGCCCAATCTGGACGTGTGCGTGGAGTGCGGCCGGCCGCCGCAGCCGGACGCCGCAGCCTGGTTCAGCGCGCGGGCCGGGGGGCTGCTGTGTCGCGATTGCGAGATGCATCATGCGCAGAAGCGTCCCCTGCCGGCGCTGGCGGCGTTGCCGCGTGCGGCGGCCGGGGTCGAACCGCTCCGTTCGCCGGCGCAGGCGACCGCCGCGCGCGTCGCGCTGCTCGCCTGGTTCGATTTGTTCGATGAACACCTTTCGCACATCGCGGGACGGGCCATGCACACGGCGGTCATCCTGCGCGGGGAGCTGCGAAGGAACTGAAGAGAAGTTGGAAGCAGGGCCGCACGAACAGCGTTGCGGACGGGAAAATCTGTCTGCGTCAGGAGCGGTGCATGCGTCGCGGAGCTTATCCGCATCCTGGCCGGCGGCCGCGCTTCCCCATCAGGGTGAAGTCAGACACTGTACGAAGCCATCGATGTCGCCGCTATCAAGCACGCCGTCGCCGTTGGTGTCTCCGTTCAACACCCCGCAGGACGGGAATAATTCCTGATACGTGGGTCGATCGAGCAGGGCCATGACAAACGGGTCGATATCCGAATTGTCGGTCAGGCCGTCGCAATTCAGATCGCATGTGTGACGAACCCCGTTGCAGGCTACGATCGCGGCCATGCGGCCAGATACAGCACCATTCGCCGTCGTGAAGTCGCCTACCGCATACAGCGTGGCCGGTTCCGGCCCATCGTCGTCCATGTCGAGAACGGCGAGCATATTCACATCGTCGTTCATCCCGTCCCCGACCGGGTACCACGCCACGCCGTCCCATTTTGCAATTCGAGTGGCGGCTCGCCCGCCGGCCATGTGGAAATCTCCGCCGACATAGAGTGCCGGAGGGCGCGGTCCCGGGCCGTCGTCGTCGAATATGGCCATTGCCCATATCTGGCCGTCGACACCCTCTCCTAACGGCGACCACTGCAAGCCGTCCCATCGAGCGACGTTTTTGACCGGGACATCGCCGGCCCGGCGGAATTCACCGGCCACGTACAATGCCGGCGGTCGCGGGCCAGGGCCATCGTCGTCGAAGACTTCCATCTGAAATACAAAAGGACCATAGAACCCGTCTACAGCGCCAGAAACTCCGCCGCCGACGGCTTGCCATTCGGCGCCAGTCCATCGGGCAATGTGATCCACCCGCGATGAACCTGAATGGGTGAATGTACCCACGGCGAAGAGCGCGGAAGTGTCAGGTCCGTCGCCATCGATATCCAGTACGCGTACGCTGTTCACACCAGGTTCGAGTCCAGTGCCGTACGTTTCGTGATGAAAGCCCTCACCCATGGCGGACCACGTGTTCCCGTTCCAGCGCGCGATGCAGAGCGCGGGTACGCCGCCCGCCGAGTAGAACGTCCCGGCTACAACGAGGACGGGCGGCTGGCCGCCCGGGCCGTCTTCGTCAAACGGCAGCATGTCGACGGCGCCATAATAGTAAGGGTCTCGTAATCCGTCCCCCAGGGTAGCCCATTGCGTTCCGTCCCACTGGGCGACGTGCCAGTAGGTATAACCGTTAATGCGCATCCGGAAACGACCACCTATGATCAAGCGTGTCGCGAGCGGGCCGTCGGCGTCGGGATCGAAGTAGCTGGCCGTCATTCCTCGCGGGGAAATATCGAGCCCGTTGCCAATTGAGGAGAACTGAGTGCCGTCCCACAGAGCGATTTGGTGGACGGGGTCGCTTCCCGCAAATTCGAAATCGCCGCCGACAAAGAGCTGCGGAGGTAGCGGACCGTCCGCATCTCGATCAATGACTTTGCATCCGTAGCCAGTATCCGACAGCCCCCGCCTAGCGCCGCTCCCGAATTGATCCCAGGCTCCGTCGCTGAATCTCGCAACGCCGAAGCTCGAAACGTCTCCCGCCGAAGCGAAGTCTCCACCCGCGATGATTCCGGGGGCGATCGGACCAACTCCGTCGGGATCGAATGGAACGGCCACGAGGCATGTGCGGTCGACGCCTGTTCCCAGGGCCGACCATCGGACGCCATCGAAACGCGCGACGTGGTTCAAAACCAGGGATCCGATCGCCGTAAAATCTCCAGTAACGCAGAGCGAGGCGGGCGCACCGGGCTCACCGGCGGCACTCGGCAGAACGGTCAGCCCGCGCACGGTTCCGTTGAGATAGGGGGGCGGCAGCTCTCGTGGGTACCAATCCTGCGCACGGAGGCGGAGCAGCCGGGACCGGTTTTCATTAGTACTGACTCCAATGTAGAGGGCAGGCGGCAGCGGGCCGGCGCCGTCGTCGTCAAAGACGGCGAGCGCGAGGCCATGTGCATACCCAAGCGCGTCCGACGAGTAGAGACGCTGCCAGCGGGAGCCATCCCATTGTGCGAGGCCATCCACGGTTAGGCCGCCAAGAGTGTCAAATGATCCGGTTGCTGCGAGTGTCGGCACTTGAGGCCCATCTCCGTCCGGATCGAAAGATGCCAAAGCGTTAATGTATCTAGCCGCAGGGTCCAACACAGTCCAGACGGTGCCGTCCCAGGCTCCGAAACCAAGCGTGGATGTATAAACGTAGAGCAACGGAGGATTCGGACCCGGACCATCCGAGTCGTGAACGCAGAGGGCGCCGATGCGTCCGGTGATGTCCGCGGATACACTCACCCAGTCGGTTCCGGTCCATCTGGCAAAACCGTCAATCGGCGTGCCGCCCGAATAGTGGAATATGCCGGCTGCATACAGCCACGGGCGCACTGGATCGGAACCCCCTTCAAATTCGACGAGGTGATAAACCCGATTATCGAATCCGGCCCCGACCGTTGACCAGCCGCCTCCGTCCCATCGCGCGATTCGATTGACGCCGGTTGCCCCTCGATATTGCACAAAATTACCGCCGGCGTAGACCGTTGCAGCGTGGGGGCCGTCGCCATCGTCGTCATGAACGATCAGCGCTGCGACTGCACCTTCCAGCGCTTCAGACTGGAATGCATCGGACCACTCCGATTGGCATTGACCATGCGCATGGGGGGCGAGAAATAGCAGCGCCGCGCAAACCAGGAGATTCACGTTGAACATGACAGCAACTGCTTCCGCGGCGGGCGGGCGATTTGCCGCCAGCGAAGTCGCGATGCGACGCGAATGACTAGGTCGTTCGGCAAGGTCACGCATGAAATGCATCCTCTTCGAGGATAGCGTGTTGATTTCCGGGACCATCATACGATCGGAACTCCGCGCAAACAAGGCGGTAAACGGCAGAAATACGCTGCGGTTGGGTTCTGCCAAAGCTCCGTCCGCACCTGGCCGATACGCCTGGCGGCACTGCGCCAGGGGGAAAGCAATGACACTCGATCTCGACGACCTGACCGTGGGATGGGATTGCCCGACCGGCGACATCTGTGCGCGCGTGGTTACCGGCCGCGCCGGGGACGAACTGGTCCAGCTTCGGCTCGACCTGGGCGTGATGCAGATGTTTCCGGACGGCCGGCCGGACGGCGCCAGCTATC
>CAZHIE010000049.1:14569-24576 GCA_964532435.1 uncultured Planctomycetales bacterium | reverse complement strand
CGTTCCAGGGGCTGAAGCCCCTGGCAACCATCGCGCGCCCTGACGGGCGAAGACAGGAAGATTGGACTACAGCCGACCCCGGCTGCATTTCCGTCGCGGACCGCACCCGCCCCCGGCTGCGCTATCTGCGTGTCCGAACCTCACGCGCCGGCGCGCGGTGCGCGGGCTCACCCGCCAGGTCGCGACGGCCGGGCGCCGCCCGAGCGCGGCTTGCCGCCTCCCGGGCTGCCGCTGCCTGCGCCGCTGTTGCCGCCGCCGCCTCCGCCGCCCGAGCGCATGCCCGGACCGCCGCCGCCGCGCTGTCCGCCCCCGCCGCCGCCCGGACCGCCGGCCGCCGGCGCCTCCGGCGGCGGGACCATGGCGACCGCCTCTTCCTTGACCACCGGCAGCGACGCGAGCATCTGCTCCGTCGCGCTCATCATCACGCGGTCGCCCGACGACAAGCCGCTCACCACCTGAACCATGGTCGTGTTCGACCTGCCGGTCTTGATCTCGACCGGCCGCGTCCCGCTCGCGTCGGTGGCGAACACGAAGCGCTTCGAGCCGCGCGGATAGACCGACTGCACCGGCACCGCCAGCACGTCGGAAAGCTCTTCGATGAGGATTTCAATTTCGGCCGTGTCTCCGGGCGAGAGCGGCGCGTCGGTCGCGTCGAGCACGATCTCGGTCGCGTGCTCCTTGAGCTCCGGGTTCAGCCAGCGATGCTCGGAATCGGCGAAACGCGCGATCTTCGCGACTTTTCCCTCAAAGAACCGCCCCGGCACGGCCGGCACTTTGATTCGGCAGGGCAGACCCTCGCCCACGCTGTGCCGATCGGCCTCATGGATGCGGGTGCTGACGATCATCTGGCTCGTGTCGGGCAGGACGATGAGCACCTGGCCTTCGTAGGCCTTTTCGCCCGCGGCGACGCGGCTGCCGCCCATGCGCCAGTTGTTCGAGTCGCCGGCATACTGGACGACGCCGTCGACCGGCGCGGCGATTTTGGCCTTGCCGAGCTGATCTTTCATGCGGTTGAGCCGCGCGTCGCGCACGCCGAGGGTAGCTTCCTTTTCGGCGAGCTTGGAGCGGGCCTGCCGCTCGCGCGACTGCGCCTGAGCCTTTTCGCGCGTCAGCTCTTCGCGGGCCTGGTCGAGCGCCGAGTTCTTTTCCTTCTCGTTCTTGCGCTTTTCGTAGTCTTCGAGAATCTGGCGCTCGAGCGTCGCCTTGTCGAGCGTCATGCGGGCCTTCTCGAGCGCGATGCGCAGCTCTTCCAGCTTTGTCGGAGTCACGAACCCGCGCGCCGCGAGCCGCTCGTTCTTCTGGTATTCATCCTCGCGCTGCTTGATGTCGAGCTGTGCCTGGCGGATCTCGATGTCGGCCGCCTTGAGCGCCTTGATGTAGTCGCCGTTCATGTAGCGGGCCAGCTCCAGGTCGGCGATTTCCAGCTTGATTTCGGCGGCCTTGATCTTGCTGGCGTTCTCGTTCAGCGTGATCGACAGATCCTGTTGCGCCGCCTCGAAGTCGGCCCGGATCGACTGGACCTGGATCTCCTCTTCCTCGATGCGGGCCTTGATCTCGTCGGAGGCCAGCTCGACCAGCGGCTCGCCCGCGTTGACGTGCGTGCTCTCCGGCACGACCCAGATGATCGTCGATTGCCCTTCCAGCTCGCACTTCACCTCGACCGAGCGCTTCGGCTTTAGCTCGCCGTCTTCCATCAGAGAGATTCGCATGCTCGTCGGATGAACCGTGTAGACCGACGCTTCGCTCACGCTACTGCCGAACAGCCGCGAGAAAAAGCCGCCCGCCCCGCTCGCCACGCCGATCAGCCCGAGCGCAATCACCAGCCCGACGCCGCCGTAAATCCACATCCGCGACAGGCCGCGCCCCGCCGCCGGCCGAACGCCGGCCGCGCCCGCGACCGTCGCGCCGGACGTATTGGAAATCGTTGTCATGGCGCCATCCTCTGCAAATGCGGACGACCGGGCGCGCAGCTACAAATGCCCGCGCGCACCACACCCGCCCTGCGAGTCTATCGAGTCGATTCTAACCCGTCGCCCCGGCCGCGTCGCGTCGGAAAGTGTGTGCCCGGCCGCGGAGTCCGCACGCAGCACGTCCGCGGAGTCCGCACGGGGCACGTCCGCCGAGTCCGCACGGGGCACGATGGTATCGGCCCTTTGGTCCACCTGCCCGCAGGCGGGCAGGTTTCGAGCCCGCCCGTCCTCAGGCGAGTCTTCGTTTTTCCCCCCAATCGAGCCCGCCTGTCCTCAGGCGAGTCTTCGTTTTTCCCCGCAATCGAGCCCGCCTGTCCTCAGGCGGATCTTCTTTTCCCGGTAACGACGAATCCCGCGTGAGGACACGCGGGCTCGGAAAGACCGCCCGTTCCCGCCAGCCACCCCTTGACGCCGGCCGACAGCCGCCCGAATTAACGCGCCTGGACGAACGTGCGGCGCGGGACTTCGGCGACTGAAAACATGCGCAAGTTCGAGCTCGAAACCCTACTCCCTCACACGCCCGAGAGCGTATTCGCGTGGCATTTGCGGCCGGGCGCGTTCGACCGCCTCTGTCCGCCCTGGCAGGACATCCGGCTGATCGAGCGCACCGGCGGCGTGGAGGACGGCGCGACCGCGACCGTGTCGATGCGCCGCGGGCCGCTGCGCGTCCGCTGGACGGCCCGGCACTTCGACGTCTCCCCGCCGCAACGCTTCTGCGATGAACAAGTGACCGGCCCGTTCGCCGTCTGGCGACATCAGCACGAGTTTCTGCCCGCCGGCGCGTCGGGCTGTCACGTGCGCGACTCGATCGAATACGCGCTGCCGCTCGGAAAGATCGGCGACGCGCTCGGCGGGCGCGGCGTCGCGCGCGACCTGGCCCGCGCGTTCGCGTTCCGTCATCGCCGGCTGGCCGCCGACCTGGCGCGGCACGCCACGCATACGCACCAACCGCGCCAGCGCATCGTGATCAGCGGCGCGAACGGATTGATCGGCCGGAGCCTGGCCGCCTTTCTGACCACCGGCGGGCATCGCGTCGATCGGCTCGTTCGACACGCGACCCGCGGCGACGACGAGATTTTTTGGGATCCCGACGACGAGACGATCGACGCCGAGCGGCTCGAGGGCGCCGACGCGGTCGTTCACCTGGCGGGCGAGAACATCGCCGGCCAGCCGTGGTCGAGCTACTACAAGGCACGCATCCGCGAGAGCCGCGTGCTTGGCACGGCGCTGCTGGCCGGCGCATTGGCGAAGCTGCGAAAGCCGCCGCGCGTGCTGATCTCCGCGTCGGCCACCGGCATTTACGGCGATCGCGGCGACGAAGTCTGCGACGAAGCTACGCCGGCCGGCGCCGGGTTTCTCGCCGACGTGGCGCAGGAGTGGGAGGCGTCGGCGGATGCGGCCCGCAGCGCGGGGATTCGCGTCGTTCATCCGCGCTTCGGCGTCGTGCTGGCCGCGGATGGCGGGGCGCTGGCGAAAATCCTGCGGCCATTCCGGCTTGGGGTGGGCGGGCGGCTGGGCAGCGGCCGGCAGTACATGAGCTGCATCTCGCGCGACGACGCGGTTTACGCCCTGCATGAGCTTCTCTTCGATTCGCGCGCGGCGGGTCCGATCAACCTGACAAGCCCGGATGCGCTCACCAATGCCGAGTTCACGCGCGTGCTGGCGGAGGTGCTGCGACGACCAGCCGTCCTGCCTGTGCCGGCGATTGTGCTGCGCGGGCTACTGGGCGAAATGGCAGACGCGCTGCTCCTGCGCGGCGCGCGGGTCGCGCCGCGGAAACTGCGCGAGCTGGGCTACCGGTTTGAGCACGCGACGGTGGAAGAGGCGCTGCGCGCGGAGCTGGGGCTGTGAGCGCGGAGCGGCGTAACGAACCGCCGGAGCTCGCGCGCGCGCGACGACCGCGAACGCGCCGCCCCATGCCGAACCGGACGCGCACCGGATGTGCGATGGACGCGCGACGGACGCGCGCCAGACGCGCAAGCCGCGCGCCGTACGCCGCCGTGTGCCCGCGCGCCGCGCCTCCGCGCGCCGCGCCTTCGCCCCCCTGCGTTGCCTTCGCCCCGTTCGTGCGATATAAGTTTTCCGGCGGCCGGCGACCCCGGCCGCACACCGGGAGAGGTGTCCGAGTGGCTGAAGGAGTTGGTTTCGAAAACCAATGTACGGGTAACCGTACCCCGGGTTCGAATCCCGGCCTCTCCGTTTCCTTCTCGTTCAGGGTCTCCGTCGTCCGCCGCGCCGACCGGTCGCCGCCTTCCGCGGCTTCCCCTCACAGAATGCCGCCGTCCCGCCCGTCGAATTGGACGCGTTGGAACGAGGAATTCTGTCACGGCGGAGCGGCGCTCGCGGCGGCTTCGTATTTGGCGCATTTCGCCGCCAGACGCTCCATGCGGGCAAGATCGCGCCGCGTAAACTCGTGCGGCAGGCGCACCCAGCCTCGGCGGTGCTGCTCGGCGACGGTGACGTTGCAACGCACAAATCGCCGCACGAAGAACCAGTATGGCACGCGAGCGTGCCACAGCGGCTGCATGCGCACCCAGATCGCGCTTCGCCGGTTACTCCGCACGAAGTCATCGCCGAACTCCGGAACGATTCCGGCAAGCGCCAGGCGCCCGGCCGTCCGCAGATACTCGTCCGCCTGACAGTGCAGTTCCCAGCGCTGATCGAATGTGCGCTGCGGGAAATACTGTGTATAAGCGCCGGGTCGAATGGGGAACAACCCACGCGCGCTTGCGGTGGTCAACGCACGATTGCCTTCGTAGCTGGTCACCAGATCATAATGGTGGGCTTCGCCAATCCTGTACATGACCAGCAGTTCTGCGCGGCCGGAGCGCTCCCAGACGAGCATGCGACCGCCGCTTTGCGCTCGGTAATAGCCGGCGAATGCGAAGCCGTGCGCCGTCGCCCACGCGTGCGCTTCGGCCCCGCTTAGGCGCAGGTCGGCCAGCTCCGGATCGTCGCGACCAATGCTACTTACACAGTCATGAATCACTCGTTGCAGCACAAGGGCGATCGCCACCGACATCGCGGCGGGCACGGAAAGCGCCATGATGGCCGGAGAGAGCCAATTCACCGACAGATCCTCGCGCGCGTGGCGACGAGATGTTCGCTCGATGCGGTCGTATGGTAGCATGAGTGGGCGACAATGCATCCGGCGTATGCGTGACGTCGTGGGTTCGCCACTCGCCTCGTCGCGCGACTCACGTCAATCCGGAGGCACGAACCGCGCGGCTCCGATCAGCGGCGCGCGAAAGAGGATTCCCTCGCCGCCCTCGAACGTCACGCCGGGAAACGCGAAATCGCGCGTCACTTCCACGAAGCCGAACGGCTCGTGCAGGGCGATCGACGCGCGGTTGCGCGCGTTGACGAAGTAGTACGCCTCGCCGGCCCGCTGTGCGATCCACGCCAATCGCTCCGCAGTCAGCGCCGCGCCGATTCCGCGCCGGCGCCAGGCCGGCCGAACGATCACGCCGCCGAGATACCAGCCTTCCGGCGCGAGGGGGACCAGAGGCGCGCGCGGCGCCGGCGGTAGTGCCTGCGCCCGCTCCGCATCGGTACGCCCGCCCGCTTCGCGCGTATCGCCATGCCGAAAACGGAACGCCCGCCCCAGCGCGATCGCCGTGTCGCTGGTGCGAGCGATCAACAGCAGCCGCCCCTCGCCGCCCGCGATGCGCTCCAGCTCGCCGCCGATCCGCGCGCGGTGTCGAGCAAGATCGCCGCCCTCGCGCTCGTGCGCGATCGCGGCGAGCGCGTCGACATCGGCCGGCGCGGCGAGACATATGCGGAAATCGGGTGGCAGAGCGGCGCGCGGGTCGGTGGCGCTGCTGCGAGGCTGAAACGCGGAGTAGCGAACGTTACGACACGCGGCGCAGTTCTCACGCTCCGGCTCGGCCGACTCAGGCGATTTCATGTCCGTTCACCCGATGCACCGCATTCGTTTCGCGTCGCCGAGCGACAGGACCACTCGGTGACCCACCACATCCTAAGCCCGAAGAACACACCGAATGCGATCCAACACCAGGCGAAATGCGATTACGGCACAATCTCAAACCCCTTGCGCCCTTTCCAGCGATAGATGCGGAAGTCCGAGTCGAGCGTGAAAACGCGCCGCTCCCCCAGCGATTCCGCCAGCGCGACCAGCGTCGCGTCGGCCAGATCCATCGGCAGATCCGCGTATTTCCTCATAAGCTCCCGCGAACGGCGGATCGCGCTGTCGTCGAGATCTCCCACAAGCAGCGCCTGTGTGAGCCAAAGGCCCCACAGGGCTTGCTGGCTCACAGTTCCCCCGCGCGCCCCGAGCAGGTACATCGCTTCGGTGAACGCCGGCCACGTTGTGATCATCGGGCCCTGCAGCCGGGCCGCGGCCCGTCGGCAGCGCGCGTGATCCGCATCGGCGCGGTCATGCAGCGCGATCAGCGGACCGGAATCGACCAGGATCATGCCGCCCCGCTCGCCCGGCGGCGCTTTGCGCGGCGCTGCGTGTCACGCCGCCGCAGCAGATCGGCGAACTGCCGTCCGGAGCGTCGCGCATTGCCGCCGCGGGCGATGGCGCCGACGTAGTCACCCAGTGCCCGATCCAGCCGGCGCCCCAGAAGCCAGTCGCAATGCGCACGCACGGCGTCGCGAATGAGCTCGGACGTTGTTCGGCCCGCAACCCTGGCCGCGGCGGCCAGATCGGCTTCCAGTTTCTCGCCCAGTCGAACGCTTTTCATTGCGGCGCTCCTGTATCACATCCTATCATAGCTTGTGATACATCGCCGGACAAGCGTGCATCGGCGCACGCGCGTCACACGCTTCGCCGAACGATGGCGACAACGCGCGTCGCATCCACCCGAAACTCCACCGGCGGATTGCCGTTCTTCTCCAACTCGCGCTGCGCGATCGGAATGCCGGCGCCAAAGCGCTGCACGAAACCCAGTACGCGCATCGACTCCGCCAGTTGCGGATTGCGGTAATCCGTTACGCCCGGCTGGCCAAAATTCTCGCGGCTGACCTGGCCAAATGGCCCGCCGGGATTGTGAAATTCGATGCGATCCGAATACCAGTAGACGCGCGCGGGGGCATTCGTTCCGTCGTACGTGCGATGCATGATGAGATTCCGCGCGAGTTGCCGCAGGGCCTCGACGGGATAGTCCGGCCGGCGCGTCTCGGCCGGTCCGATGATCTGCGTCGGAACCGTGACGTTAAGTTCAATAAGGTCGTCCAGGCGCCGCAGCAGGTCGGGCAGCGGTCCATCGATGACCTTCTGATCACGTATCGAATCGGTCAGGTTCGTGCCGTCGATCCGCAGAAACTGCACGTACGCCCCGGGCAGCCACTGCCGCACATCCTTGCCAAGGACGAGAATCCCAGCAAAGGTTGGCCGGCCATCGACGGTCGCCAGGCGCAGCGCCGCGAGTTGCTGCTCGGTGCTCCGCGAGTTGGCCGTCAAAACCTCGGGCGCGACGGCCCGCGGCAGGTAGACGCGCTCGAACAGGCTGAGTTCCAGGTCAGCCAGCGACGCGCCGGGAACGGGGCGCAGGTCGAACGGCACTGCATGCCAGCGCACCCGCTCGGAAAGCCGGCGCTCCTCTTCGGGCGTCGCCTTTTGATTCGTAGGCCCGCTTCGAACCCAGACAACGCCTGCCAGTCGAACCGGCGGCGTCTGCGATGGCTCGACTTCGATGGCGAGTACGTCGCAGCCTCGAACCCGGACGCGGCGCGGCGTGACGGAGATCATCGGCAGAATGCTGCCGTCCGAGCGAAAGTCGGCGACGCGCTTCTCCAGATCTTCCGTGATGGTCAGGCCGGCACAACTCCCATCGTCCCGCAGGCCGACGTAGACCACGCCCGGCGAGCGATGATCCGCCAGGTCGTTTGCGAACGCGCAGATCGCGCGCTTCACATTGTCTCGGTCGGCCAGAGACTCCTTGAATTCGGAGCGATCGCCCTCGGCTTCGGCGAGCGACTCAAGCTGTTCCTGAGACAGCGGCATGCGCTCATCTTACCCCCGCATGACCGCCAGCGGCACGCTCCCGTCCCTCCGCGGCAGCGGCGCCGGCGGCTTCACGTCCACGTGCGCGTTCGTCAGCGTCGCCTCGCCGCGCTGCACTTTCGCCTGCAATTCCCGGCATTCCTGCAACAGCGCGTCGAGCATGCGGTCCTCATGCACCGTCTGCTTCTGCTCCCCCTGCACGTAGATGATGCCCTTGTGCCCGCCGGCGAAGATCGCCACGTCCGCCCCTTCGCACTCGCCCGGGCCGTTCACCACGCAGCCCATCACCGCCACCTTGATCGGCAGGCTGATCTCCTCCGCCAGCTTCCGCCGCACGTCCGTCACCAGCTTGAACAGATCGACCTCGATCCGCCCGCAGGTCGGACACGCGATCAGCTCCGGCTCGGTGCGGTTGCGCAGCCCCAGGCAGCACAGCAGCTCCTTGCCGTCTTCGATCTCATGAATCGGGTCGGCCGCGTACGAGATGCGAATCGTGTCGCCGATGCCGTTCGCCAGCAGCGTCCCCAGCGCGCTGATCGAGCGGATTCGCCCGGTCTCCGGCGGGCCGGCGTGCGTGACGCCCAGGTGCAGGGGATAGTCATAGCGCTCGCTGATGGCCGTGTAGGCGTCGATGACGATCGTCGGGTCGATGCTCTTGGCGCTGATAACGACGTCGCGAAAGTCGGCTTCGTCAAAGATTCGCAGGTACTCGTCGAGCTTGTCGAGCATGATCTTGATGAGGTTGTTGCGATAGTCCTGCGCCAGCGTGGCCTTTTCGGCCGCGCGCTGCGATTTGTCGCGCCGCTCGACGATTCCGCCCTCGTTGACGCCGATGCGGATCGGCACGCCGCGCTCCTTGCACGCGGCGATCACGCGCAGCACCTTGGCGCGGTCCTGAATGTTGCCGGGGTTCAGCCGGATCTTGTGTACGCCGGCGTCGACCGCCTCCAGCGCCCGCTCGAAGTGGAAATGCACGTCGGCCACGATCGGCACCGGCGAAGCCGCGAGAATGTGCGGCAACGCCTCCGTGTCGCGCTTGTCCGGCACGGCCACGCGGACCAGATCGGCCCCGCCGCGGGCGAGGCTCTGCACCTGCGCGATGGTCTTGTCGATGTCATACGTGTACGTGCTGGTCATGCTCTGCAGCGCGACGGGGGCATCGCCGCCGATGCGAACGGGACCGACACGGACCGGACGGGTTTTGCGGCGTGGGGGCATAGGAGAATTCAGATGGCAGAATGAAGAATTCAGAAGTAGAAGACCGCCGGCGGGACCGTCCCGCGCGATGAGGAATTGTATCGCGCGAGGGAGCGCCTGGCGCGGCGAACGTTCGGCATACGGCCGCGGCGCGACGCCGAGTTGAGGTTCCGCGTGTGCCGTCGCAGTCGCCGACCGGCCGTTCGCCGGGTAGCGCCGCGCTCGCCCGGCGCGCTTCCACCGCACGCGCGCCGGCGAGTTCAGCGCAGCTCGATCGCGATGTATCGGAATGACGGATCGGCCGAGCCGTCGCCGCCGAATCCGACGATCCGAACCTGAACATCCCCGATCGCCCCCACCGCCAGCGCCGCCCAAGCGCCGACTTTCAGCCCCGTGCCCGCGCCGACCGCCAGGTCCGCCGTCGTGCCGCCGTTCTCCAGGTCGTTCCAGCCCGCCCCGCCGTTCACGCTGTACTGAGCGCGAAACGTCGCGGCCGCGGCGCCCCCGACCGGCTGAACAACCATGACGCGAAAATCGGCGTAGCCGGTCAGGTCGGCGGCCCGGCGACCCCACGCAGTCCCGTACATCTCCGTCTGTGCAAGCGGCATGTTCGTCCACGTCTGCGTGGTCTGCGGCGTGGCGCAGAATACGATCCCGCCGCCGTTGCGCCCCGCAACGCCCTGCGCACCCTGCGCGCCTTGCGGGCCGGCCGGGCCGGCAGCGCCCTGTGGCCCCGCCGCGCCGTCCGCGCCGGGATCGCCCTGCGGACCTTGCGCGCCGGCCGCGCCGGGATCGCCTTGCGGCCCCTGAGCACCGTCCGCGCCCGCGACGCCGGCCGGTCCCTGAGCACCCGCGGCGCCGGCGGCGCC
>CAZHIE010000049.1:0-14469 GCA_964532435.1 uncultured Planctomycetales bacterium | reverse complement strand
CCGCGTACGCCGTGTTCGACGACCACGCCCCGCGCCAGATGAGACCGTCGCCGATGCCCGAGCCGGCCGGACCGATCGGGCCCGCCGGGCCGATTGCGCCGGCCGGACCGGTCGGACCGGCTACCCCGGCCGCGCCCGCTGGGCCCGTGGCGCCCGGCGCGCCGTCGGCGCCGCGCGGCCCCGTTGGTCCCGTCGCTCCCGCCACACCAGCCGCGCCGGCCGCTCCCCTCGCGCCGGGCCGGCCGGCGGCGCCCGTCGGGCCGACGTCGCCGGATTCGCCGGGCGCACCGCTTGCGCCCGGAATTCCCGCCGCGCCGTTTGGGCCGGGCACGCCGGTCACGACGGTAACGAGCACGATCCGCTGCCCATTCGCATGACGAAGCAGCTCATTGAGTTCTTCGGCCGACAGACGCGCAGCGTAATCGGCCCGGACTTCGACCGGCTCGGGATCGGGCACGGGGTCGAATCCGAGCAGCGAATCGGGCATGCAGCGTGTCGGCGAGGCCCCGAGCGCGGCAGCGGCGAGAATGACGACCAGCGCGGTGCGGGACATGGCTGACGTGTCCGCGATGTCAAGGAAGCAACGATTCGCGGCGCGCAGCGGTTGCGCATCGCTGCGCGTCTTATCGGCACCAGCGGGGTGAAAGCTTCAGCCGCAATGCGGCCGTCGATGCGCGACCCGCCCGCAACGTGCTTCAGTTACAGACCGCTGGCACACCCGGGCCCGTCCAGTTCAGCCGAAACGCGATGACGTCGTCGTCGTCCACGTCGCCGTCCAGATCCCAGTCGCACAGCGGATTGTTCGTCGGCACGCCGGCGCCCGAGTACGCCGCGAGGATGATCGCGTAATCGGCGTTATCCACGTCGCTGTCGCCGTCGAACGTGCCGAATGGGCGAACGATCAGCGGCGCGATCGCGCCGTTGAGTACGGAGCCGATCACCGTAATCGTCCCCGTCGCGTACACGTTGCGGCCATTCAGGTCCAGCGTCGCGTGAGACGCCACCGTCACAGGGCCGTCGACGAAAAGCGCCTCATTCGCGAACACGGGCGGCGCCGCGCCGTGCGCGTCGTTCGGAAAACCGCCCGCAAAGCTGTGGTTGTCGACGATCCGCGCCGTCGCCGCCGGCTGCACGATCAGGCTGTGCAGCGCCCGCACGCGCGGGTCGAGCGTCGCCGCGCCGCCACCGGGCGCGACGTCGCAGAACCAGTGCGCGCCCCAGTCGGTGTTGATCGCCTCCACGTCGGCGCTCGATTCGACCTCGTCGGGCCGGCCGACCGTCAGCGCAACGCCGCGCGCGTTCCACGGATTCGGATACGCCACGTCGGAGACAATGTCGAGCGCGCTGCGCACGTTCAACTCGACCGACGCCGCGCCGCCCGCGCCGGCCGGCGCGGAGAGTTCCAGATCGCGCCCCAGCGTCACGACGCCGGCATTCATGTACGTCGGCTCCCACGTGCCGACCGTCCAGCGCTCCAGCACCGCGATCGCCGTCGCGTCCGTCCCGGCGCCGGGCGGGTTGTTGAACTCGCCGAAATTCGTGGTCATTTCGTGAATCGTCAGGTCGAGACCGTCATCATGCGCGTCGAGCTTGGCCGGTGCGTCGCCGCACACGCCCGGTCCCCCGTTTTCGATGTATGCCACGCCGATCTCCGACGACCCCGGCCCGAGCACGAGCCAGCCCGCGATCGAGTCGACGTCGGTCCGGTCGCTTCCGTCGGCCACGAAGCGCCCCACGCGGATACCCGGCGCCGGCATGTTCCATTGCGGATATTCATGCACGTGGTGCAGCACCCAATGCCCGCCGTAGATCGTCTCGATCGTCCCGCGCACGATCGCGTCGTCGAATACCCACGTCCCGCCGCGCACCGTCGCGCCCGCGTACGGATAGATGTCCAGCTCGAACGGCGTCACGTCGGCGTAGTTGATCTCCTGAAACAGGAAGTGCGGCCGCAGCGTCGCATCCTGGCAACTGTACGTCGCGCCGGAGATGTTCCACGTGCCGCCGTTGATCGCCCCGCGGAAGTCGAGAATCGGCACCGGCAGGTTCGTGCCCGGGCCACTGTCGTCGCCGTACAGGCTCCACGTTCCGCCGGTGACGTCGCCGGCCACGTAGATTCGCCCGCCGGTGTTCGGCGCGGGCCAGGGCGAACCGAATGTCCACGTGCCACCGACGACGTCCCCGATCGGGGCCGCCGACGTGCCGACCGACGCGCCTTTGTGAATGGTCCACGCGCCGCCGCCGACGTCGCCGCCGACGGTCAGCGCTGTGCCCGTGTTGTCCGCGCCCGGCTGTCCGACGATGACCGTGAAACCGTCGCTGACGTCCGTCCCGACGCTCAGGTTCGCCGCCGTCTGCAACGTCACGTAGTAGTAGCGCGTGCCGGCGCCCTCGCACACCAGGTCGTTGATCAGGTTGAGCGTGTATCCGCCGGGCATCAGCAACTCGCGGCGCGGCGTCGCCGCCGCCGACGGCACGGCCCGGTACGAATGAATCGTCTGCCGCGCCGGCTGCGGCACGTCATAGGTGATGGTCGACGGGTTGAGCCCGACCGCCGCGTGCCGCGCCTGCTCGCCGACCGCGTCTGGCACGTTGAACCCCAGCCAGCTCTGTTTCTTGTTCCAGAAATCCGAGCCGTTCACGGCCCAGTTGATCGTCGTCTGCGCACGGACCGAAGCCGGCGCGAGCAGAGCCGCGGCGAGCACAGCGGCTGCGAAAGTCCACGTCGTCCTGGTGATGTCCATCCGAAACATGTGGCGCCTCTCGAAGGGACTGTGAAGTGGCCCGAAACGGTTGGGTATTGTATCAACCTGCGGGGGACGAGGTGTGCCTGTGCATCGCGCGAATCGTGCCGCGCGCGCCTGTCTTCCGAGCCCGGCCGCTAAGTGAGCCCGGCTGTCCTCAGCCGGGTCTCTTCGCCGCGCGTGATCGCGCCCGGCTGTCCTCAGCCGGGTCTCTTCGCCGCGCGTGATCGAGCCCGCCTGTCCTCAGCCGGGTCTCTTCGCCGCGCTTGATCGAGCCCGGCTGTCCTCAGCCGGGTCTTTTCGCCGCGCGTGATCGAGCCCGGCTGTCCTCAGCCAGGTCTCTTCGCCGCGCGTGATCGCGCCCGGCTGTCCTCAGCCGGGTCTCCGAGCCTGGCGGCGCATGGATGGCGCACATGGTGTCCATCCTTGTTTGCCAGGGATTCGACCGCTCCGCCGCTGACGCAATGACTAAATCTCATTCATTCAGATTCGCGAAGCGCACAGCGATCCGCCGCCGATCGCGCCGAATACTCCACAGTATGATGCATATCGCGAGGTTCGATCGGAAGGAGCCCCGTCGCATGCTTCGTTGGGTCTGGCGAAATCTCCGCATCGTGCTGCCCTTGTTCGCGCTGCTCCTCGCCACGCTGCTCACCGTCGCGGCGTGCAACCGCGTCGAGCTCGCGGCCCGGGCCATGGTCACCGCGCCGAATCACGGCCACAGCATCGATCTCAACTCGACAACCGAAACGAGCCGCCTGCGCCAAAGCGGCGTTTCGCAGGAGCTGCACGTCCCCGTCGGACCTCCGAGTGCGACGCTCTGCGCGTGGATTGTCGAACCACCCGAGTCGTGGCGCGGCCCGCCACGCGCGACGATTCTGTATCTGCACGGCATATTCGATCGGAAAGAAAGCCTCCTGCGCACCGCGCGCAGCCACGCGGCCCGCGGCTATCGCGGCGTGCTCGTCGATTCACGCGGACACGGAGCATCGTCGGGCGACTGGATGACATACGGAGCGCAAGAAGTCCGCGACTATCGAATGCTGATCGACGCGCTGCAGCAGCGCGGCCTCGTCGCCGGCCGCCTCGGAATCTACGGCTGCTCGTACGGCGCCGGCGTGGCTGTGCAATTGGCCGGCATGGACGATCGCGTGGCGACAGCGGTGGTGCTCGCGCCGTTCACGTCCATGCGCCAGATCGTTCGCGACCGGGCGCGATCGCTCGGCCTGACCTGGCTGTTCAGCGCGGCGGACATCGACGCGGCGATCGCGCGCGGCTGCGGACTCGCGGGAATCCGCGCGGACGAGGCCGACGGGCTGGCCGCGCTGCAGTTCCATCCCGTGCCGCTGCTGGTCATTCATGGGCGGTGCGACAGCACGATTCCGTGCGAGCATGGCGCGAAGATTTGCGCATCCGCGGCGCCGGGCAGCAAGCTGCTGATCGTGGAAGGCGCAACTCACGACGATTGGACGAAACCCGGGCTGGCGACGCTTTGGTCGGAAAGCACCGCGTGGTTCGATCGCTGGCTGACCGCGGATGGGCCGTGACCCGCGATTCTTTGGCGAAGCCCGAATGCCAAATTCGACCGGCGGTGAAACTCGATTCCGCATTCAGCATTCAGCGTTCAGCATTCATCATTTCTCGCGTCGTTCACTTCCGCCGCGCCGCCAGCAGATCTTTCTCAAACGCATCCAGCCGGCCGCGGATGCGCCACGTCCGCAAGCAGCAATTCTGCGATCCGCCCAGCAGCGCGTGCGCCTCGGGGCTCAGCTCCTTCACTTCCGCGTCGGTGATCACGACCGGCGTGTGCGGAAGCTCGATGCGCTCCATCGGCAACCCCGGAAACTCCGTCAGCATCTCGCGCGTCAATACGTGCAGATAAATGTCCGTCTCGCCGCGCTCCACGCGCGTGACGCGCAGCGGGTAATACAGCCTGTCGGTCGCGAAGCGATACTGGATCGCGTCGTTCGTGCGCTCCTCCGTCCCCAGTTCCACCACGTCGAACGCGAACCACACGAACCCGTCCCGCAGGTATTCCTCGATCACGCTCTTCAGCGGCGCGGGAATCTGCGGATTCTCCGCGCCCGCCTTGCGCAAGTACTCGTCGACCCACGACACGAATCCCTCCGCGTCGTTCACCTTCGCCACGCGAATGTCGTGCGCGCCGATCTTCTCGTGAAACGTGACTTCGCCGGCCGGCGCCGCCGCGTCGCGGGCCGCGCCGCCAAACCCGCCGGCGCCGCGCTGCTCGCGCAGCTTCTTCTGAATCAGCCGATTCGCGCGGCGCAGCGTCTCCACGTCGCCCTTCGTCACTTTCGGCTCGGCCGGCAGCGGCAGCACTTCCAGCACCTTCGTCGGCGCCGACGCGCGCAGATCGGTGGTAAGCAGCAGGATCTCTTCGCGGCCGTTCCACGCGATCAGCGCCCGCTGCACCGGCTCGTAGATATTCACCGACGGGTCGAACGGGATCGATCCGCGATCTCCGCGCGCCGCGGCAACGACCGTCAACAGAACCACCAGCGCGAACGCACACAAGAGTCTCGGCGACGACATGGCTGGCTCCTCGGTTCGACACGCTCGCGACAAAAACGCACAGCGGCGTTCACGCCCGCACGATCACCGTCGAGATTGGACGGCCGACCAGCCGGCAAGTTCCGCCGATTCGCCTATTGCCCGGTTGAAATGACGTACACCGTCCCCACGTCGCGAAAATCCCGCCACGGCCGCACGACGAGGTCGAAATGCATCGGCGCGTTGTCCACCGGGCTCGACGAGGCGATCTGCCCGATCGCCAGCGACACGGGCAGCTCGGCCGACTCCGGAATCGCCACGAACCGGAAGCCATCCTTCAGATAATCCTGCCAGGCCTCGCGGATGCGCAGCGTGCCGTCGCCCCGCCCGTCGATCACGCACTTGCGCTCGGCCGCCTGCCACACGCCGTCGGGCAGCACGCGGGCCGCCTGCGCCACGGCGTGAAAGTCGGCGTCGGTCGTCGCCTGAACGCGGCTCAGCCGCAGATCGGCCTCTTTCACCCGGCCGATCAGCCACTGGCGCGTCAGCAGCTCGCGGCCGGTGGCGTCCGTCGGCCGGGCGTCGCGCGGCACCCCCGCCGCGACCCATTGCCCGGCGCGAATCCCGTGCATCGACCCCTTGCCGATGACGAATCCCGCCCGGCGCGGGTTGGAGTCGATCGACAGCACCGAGGCGACGATGATCTTCGCGCCGCTGCCGGACAGCGGCTCGGCCAGGCCGGTCAGCTCGGCGACGCGGTCCTCCAGCGTCGCGACCGTGGCGCTCAGGTGCAGCACCTGCCTTTGCAGCTCGTCGTTCTGCTCTTCGAGCCGGCGCGATTGCGCCTCGCTCAGGCGCGGGTGCGAGGCGCCGCCGACGGCTTCGCGCGCGGCCCGCGCGCCGGCTGTGGCGGGTTGCTGCGCCAGGCCGAGCAATTGAAACGGGCTGCGCAACGCGCTTGTGCAGGAGACCGGCAGCATCGCGAGGAGCGCGGAGACCGCCAGCAGCGCGGCGTAGGCGAACGTCTTGGAAGTGTGATCCGGGCGTGCGTCCATAGGCTGCCTGGGACTGGACACATGCGCCTCGTAGCGTCGGACCTCCGCGTCCGACGGAGTTTCCCCCGACACGGCGTCGGGCACGGAGGCTCGGCGCTACGCACCGGCAACCGCGTGCGGCATCCGCGCCGCCGCCGTGCCCGCGTGGGTCGCGTGACTAGTATTCGTCCTCGTCGGATTCGATCGTTTCGCGCAGCAGGTCGAGCCGGTCGAGCACTTCGCTCGTTCCACGCGCCACGCACGTCAACGGGTCGTCCGCCACGCGCACGTCCAGCCCCGATGCTTTCGACAAAACCTGGTCCAGCCCGCGCAGCAGCGCGCCGCCCCCCGCCAGACAGATGCCGTTGTCCACCAGGTCGGCCGCTAGCTCCGGCTCGAGCTTCTCTAGCGTCCGCAGCACCGCCTCCACAATCTGTCCCGCCGGCTCTTTGAGCGCTTCGCGCACTTCCTCGTCGGTGATCACCGCCTTGCGCGGCAGGCCGCTGATCATGTCGCGGCCCTTGATCTCCATTTGCCGCGACTCCTCCATCGGCGAGGCGGAGCCGATCTGAATCTTGATGTTTTCGGCCGACTGCGGACCGATCATCAGGTTGTACGTGCGCTTGATGTAGTTGACGATGCTCTCGTCGAAGTCGTCTCCCGCCACGCGCAGCGAAACGCACTCGGCGATGTCCCCCAGGCTCATCACCGCGACTTCCGTCGTGCCGCCGCCGATGTCCACGATCATCGACGCGGTCGGTTCCATGATCGGCAGGTTCGCCCCGATGCCCGCCGCCTTCGGCTCCTCCACCAGCGAGACCGAGCGCGCCCCGGCGCGCCGCGCAGAGTTGTACACGGCGCGCTTTTCGACGGCCGTGATGCCGCTCGGCACCGCGATCACCACGCGCGGATTGGCGAGCCGCCGATTGCCATGCACCTTGCGGATGAAGTACCCGAGCATTGCCTCGGTGATGTCGAAGTCGGCGATTACGCCGTCCTTGAGCGGGCGGATGGCCGTGATGCTGCCGGGCGTCTTGCCCAGCATCTCCTTGGCGACCAGGCCGACCGCGTTGCCGTTGTTGAGCACGTGATTGGTGCCCTTGCGAACGGCGACGACCGATGGCTCGTTGAGGACGATCCCCTCGCCCTTGACACAGACCAGGGTGTTGCACGTCCCCAGGTCGATGCCCATGTCGAGGCTGAAGAGGCCGGTAAGCCGGCGAATGAAAAACACGGCATGCTCCCGTCGGTCGCGGTCCGCGCGGCGCGATCGCGGGCATTCTCGCTCAAGAGCGCCCAGGTCGCCAGTGCGGCGCCGCTTCCCTGCGGCTCGTCCGACGGACGTCGGCCCGGATTCGCGCACGCATCCTGCGGGCGCGCTTGGGAATTACGGCCGACCCCGTTTGCTCGCTCAACTCCCGCCGGGCGGCAGGATACTGCCCGTCAGCGCCAAGGCGCGGACGATGACGTAAATCGTCGAAACCAGCAGGAACAGCGCCGAAATCGCCATCAGCGCCGTGTACACGTCGCTGTCGGCTGCGGGACGCGTCGGCCGGCTCGGGCCGGGGTTCATCGTCGACATCGAGCGAATCCTCCGGGGCGCGCCGCCCTACAGCCCGTACACCACCGCGTCGCCCGGCCGAACCGAATCCTTCGCCGTGCGAATCTTTCCGCCCGCCTCGCGCGGGCGAACCGTGTCGATCACCAGCTCCGCCACAAATGCGTCGCCGCGGTGGATCATGAAGGTCATGCCCGGAGCCACGCCCGACGAATCGCCGACGTTCACGCTTGCATAAGCGCCGTCCACGTTCGTCACTTCGCCGCGGATCGGACCCGCGACCGCGGCGGCGGCCGGCGTCGTGCCCGCGGGCGACTCAAGCCCCGAAGGGGCGCGGCGGCCCTCGGCCATACGGCGCTGAAGCTCGGCGTTCTGCTTTTCCAGGTTGTAGGTCTTTTCCTTTTCGTTCCGAAGCTGATCGTTGGCGATCGTCAGGTTCGACGTCACGTCGAGCAGGCGGCTGTTGAGCTGCTGGTTGCGAGTCTGAAGCTCGTTGTTCTGCGCCAAAATCGTCTGATAGTTCTTCTCAACCGTCGTCAGGCTGGACGTCAGCACCGCGACGATCTCCTCCAGCTTCTTGCGGCCGGCCTCGAACGCCGTCGCCTCGTTCGTCTTGCGTGCGAGGTCGTTGCGGGCGCTGGCCAGGTCGGTGGTGAGCTGCGTGTTCTTCTTCTGCGAATCTTCGAGCGCCCCGGAGACGGCCTTTTGCGCGTCGTCCTTGAGCGCCAGGTTCGTCGCCATCAGCGCTTCGAGATGCATGCGCTTGGCGACTTCGGCGTTCTGGAGCTGCTGATAGTCCTCGGCCAGCTTGCGCCAGTTGGCGGAACCGGCGGCGAAGGAGACCGTGAGGATCGAAAGAACGATCGAGAGCACGGCCGTCAGGACGACAAATACTTTCGTCATCGTACTCACGCACAAACTCCTTTACCGCCGAAAGCCGCGCGGCCGGGCATTCCCGTGCGCCGCGACGCCGTGCAATTTACGGTTTCCGACATCGCGCCGGGCAGTGTACCGCCCGCGCAGGACATTGCAACGGCCCATTTCCGACGACTCGCGACCCGCCGCGCGCGGAGCGCCGCCGCGAGCGGGATAGCCGCCGCTTCACGCGCGCGGATCGGGGTAGCGGAACATCCGGCCCTCGAAGTTCCGCAGCAGCACGTCGTCGCCCTCGCGCCCCACGACGTAGTCGGGAACCAGCGGAATCTTCCCGCCGCCGCCCGGCGCGTCGATCACAAGCTGCGGAACCGCGTAGCCCGTCGTGTGCCCGCGCAGCCCCTCGATGATCTCCAGCCCCTTCTCCACCGGCGTGCGGAAATGCGACGACCCGCTGATCGGGTCGCACTGATACAGGTAGTACGGCCGCACGCGGATTTTCAGCAGCGCATGCACCAGACGCTTCATCGTCTCCACGTCGTCGTTCACGCCGCGCGTCAGGACGGTCTGGCTGCCCAGCGGGAGGCCGGCGTCGGCCAGCGCTTCGCACGCCTGCCCCACTTCCGGCGTCACTTCGTGCGGGTGCATGAAGTGAATGCTGATCCACGGCTTGTGCCGCTTCAGCACGCGCAGCAACCCGGACGTGATCCGCTGCGGCAGCACGGCGGGCACTTTCGTCCCGATGCGCACGAAATCGACGTGCGGGATGGCGCGCAGGCGCGAAAGCAGGAACTCCAGCTTGTCGTCGTGCATGGTCAGCGGATCGCCGCCGGAGATCAGCACGTCGCGGATCTGCGGGTGCTCGCGGATGTACGCCAGCGCCTGCTCGAATTGCTGCGCGTTGAAGTGGTATTCGCCCGTCTGCCCGACCATCCGCGCCCGCGTGCAGTAGCGGCAATAGGTGGCGCAGAAGCTCGTGACCAGGAACAGCACGCGATCGGGATAGCGATGCACCAGCCCGGGAACCGGCATGGCCGCGTCTTCGCCCAGCGGGTCGTCCGCCTCTCCGGGCGTGTGGGAGAATTCGTTGACGACGGGGATCATCGTGCGGCGGAGCGGCTCCGCCGGGTCGTCCGGGTCGATGAGGGCAGCGTAGTACGGGGTGATTCCGACGGGGAGATGATCGCCGAGCAGCTCGACGGCTTGGCGCTCGTCGTACGACAGCCGCACGATCCGCGCCAGCCCGCCCAGATTCCGCACGCGATTGCGGAGCTGCCAGCGCCAGTCGTTCCACTCGCCGCGCGTCGCGTCGGGGAAGTGCGCGCGGCGGAACGCCTCGCGGCCGGGCGCGATGACCAGCGCGTCGGAGTCGCTTTCCGGCGGCGCGGGCGCGTCGGCCGCGATGTCGTCCGTCCGGCCCGGCTCGGGTGGGGGCTCGGCGACGGCGATGCTGGGACGAAGAATGGTGAGGCTGATCGTGTCCGTTGACCCGGGACTGGGAGGCTCCGCTTCGGGAACCGACGATTCGTCGAACATTTTCCACTCGCACGAGGCGGCCCGCTGGCTCGCGGCCCGATGCACGCATCGGGCTGTCATGCTTGTCGATCGCGGCGCTGGGGCCGGCCCGATGTTAATGTGATAAAAAATAGTATTGGCTGCGCAGAAGTCAAAGCCTTTTGGCCGCGCGGCGCACAATTCCTGAAAATTGCGCGCCGGGCGACGCGCGGTCCCGCTCGCCGGCGGCTCCCCGGCCGGGGCGCCGCCCCCCGCGGGTATGATCCGCGGGCGCGCGGCGCGAGGAGGTCGATCATGAAGACGGTATTGGTGCTCGGACACGACGGAATGGGTCACGGGGACGCCGAGCTGGGCCAGAAAATCCTCGTCACCTTTCTCCGCAAGACGACCGCTCTGCACGACCTCACCGCCGTTGTGCTCTTCAACAGCGGCGTCCGGTTGGCCTGCGCCGGCTCGCCCGCCCTCGCCGAACTGCGCCAGCTTCACGACAACGGCGTGGAGATCTGCCCCTGCGCCACCTGCCTCGACCACTTCGGCCTGCGCGACCGGCTGGCCGTCGGGGCCGTGTCGAACATGGACGCGATCATTGCGGAAATGGACAAAGCCCAACGCACGATTTCGCTCTGACAGTTCGTACCGAAGCTGGGCCGGGGTGGAGCGGGCGAATCGGTGGAGCGGGTATCCAACCCGCCCGGGTGGAGCGCGTTTCCAACCCGCCCAGCGGATACTCCCCCGCGCTTGTCAGCCATACACTGTCCCAGCCCCCTGAGGTGAAACATGCGGCTCGCACTCGCCTTCGCAATGACGACCCTGCTGACCATCGCGGCCCGCGCCGACGTCGACCTCTCCACGCGCTATGCCGCGACGCTCGAACCAGCCGCCGACACGCCCGGGTATGACTGGACCTGCACCGACGCCGACGTCTGGAAGCTCCAGTCGTTCGCGTACCAATACGCCGATCGGCTCGACCTGCGCCTCGGGCCGTGCGAAGTCGTTTTCGGCGTTTCTCAGAAAAACGTAGTCTGGGCGGCGCTGTTCCCGCGGGAACCCGGCGCCATCCACAGCGCGTTGGCCGGCGACGGGGAGCAGGTTGCTACAGCCTGGATGCGCTTCCACCCCGCCCGGCTGCGCGAGCTGTTTCCGCCCGAGTCGGTCGCCGGCCCCGGCGACGCCGACCGCCTGATCGACGCCCGCCGCCTGGCCGCCTGGAAAATGAACGGCTGCTTCCAGGTCAACAACCGCCCCGCCATCCCGCCGCGCGAGGGGCTGGTTTTCGACATCGACACGCCCGCCGGCAAGCGCCGCTTCTTCACATTCGACTTTCAGAAAACAAAAACGATCAACTACATCGCCGCATTCGAGGCCCGCGCGCTGCCCGCAGCGGCGCCCATCGACGCCGGCGCCGCCCGCAAGGCCTTCGACACAACCTGGGATTCGATCGACCGCGAGTATCCGATGTTCGCGTTGCGCAAGGGCCTCGACTGGAACAAGCTCCGCGAGCAGTTCGCCCCGCGCGCCGCCGCCGCGCGCGACGAGTACCGCCTCGCCCTGGCGCTCGACGAGCTGCTGGCGAACCTCGAAGATCTGCACGTCCACGTCATCCATAAGGAGCGCGAGTGGTTGCCCGGCTTTCAGCGCCCGCGCCCGCTCAACGCAAGCTGGTCCGCCATCCAACACCGGCTCGGAAAACTCAACCGCGCCGCCAGCGACGTCAACTGGGCCAAAACGACCGACGGCATCGGCTATCTAAACGTCGGGGCGCTCAGCTCCCCCGCCCAGGCCGACACCTTCGACGCCGTGCTCGACCAGCTCGGCGACACGTGGGCGCTGATTCTCGACCTGCGCTTCAACGGCGGCGGCGACGAGGAGGTCGCGCGCCGTATGGCCGGACGATTCCTCGAACGCACCGTCACCTACTCGATGAACCAGTATCGCAACGGACCCCGGCACGACGATCTGGGCGAGAAGCTCAAACGCACCGCGGCGCCCTGCGGACCCTGGCGCTATCGGGCGCCGACGATCGTACTGACCGGCCAGAAGACGATGAGCTCGGCCGAGTCGTTCGTGCTCATGCTGGCCGCGGCGCCGCGCGTCACGACGATGGGCGACCGCACGGCCGGCAGCAGCGGCAACCCGCGCCGAATGAACGTCAGCCCAAACGTCGAGATCGTCTACTCGCGCTGGCTCGATCTCGACCCCGACGGCAAGGCGATCGACGGCGCCGGCATCGAGCCGACCATCGCCATCAAGGCCGCGCCGTCCGAGTTCACGGATACCGCCGATCCGGTGCTCGACGCGGCGCTCGAAAACCTTCGCCAGCGACCGGCCGATGCGCGCCAGCCGGGCCGATCGAAGGAATGACCGGCGCACTACACTACGCGCATGCCCTACCCCGCGCTCGATGACGTGATTGTCGCGGTCGCCACCGCCTGGCGCGCGGCGCCGCTGGCGATTGTGCGGCTTGGCGGGCGCGAGGCGTTCGCGATCTGCGATGCGATCGGCCTGACGCAGCCCGGCGCATTCCCCGGCATCACGCACGCCGACGTCGAATTCGCCGGCCCAGACAAGCTCCCCGCCACCGCCCTGTGGTTCGCGGCGCCGCGCTCCTACACCGGGCAGAACCTCGTCGAGCTGCACGTCCCCGGCTGTCTGCCGGCCGTCCGCGCGCTCACCGCTCGCCTCATCGCCGCCGGGGCGCGGCGCGCGCTACCGGGCGAGTTCACCGCGCGCGCGTTTCTCACCGGCCGGCTCGGCGCCGCGCAGGTCGACGGCGTGCTCGCGCTCATTCGCGCCGCCGACGGCGCGGAAGCGCGGCAGGGCGCGCGGCTGGCAAACGGCGCCGCGCGGCGGCTGGCCGGCGAGTCGGTCGACGAGCTGACTTCCCTGCTCGCGCAGCTCGAAGCAGGCATCGACTTTGTCGACGAGGAAGACGTGCGCTTCATCAACGCACCCGAGCTGTGCGCAGGGATCGACCGCCTCATCGACGCGCTCGATCCGCTCGCCGAAGCCGGCCGTCGAGCGACCGAGCGCGGCCGAGCCCACGTGGCGCTCGCCGGCCTGGCCAATGCGGGCAAGAGCACGCTCTTCAACGCGCTCGCAGGTCACGAGCGCGCCATCGTCTCGCCGATTCTCGGGACCACACGTGACGTGTTGCAAGCCGACGTGGATTGCGACGGCGTGACGTTCGTGTTGCAGGACTGCGCGGGACTGCGCGAGGCGCTCGACGGCGAGCTGGACCAGGCGGCGCACGTCGCGGCCGAATCCGCGGCCGACGTAGCCGACGTCGTCCTGTGGGTACATGCCGTGGATGTCGCCTGGTCGCCATTGGAGGAAGCGGGGCTGGCTCGAATCCCGCGCGATCGTTGCGTGATCGTTTTATCGAAGTGCGATTTGGCGCCGACCTTGCCCGCCTGCGCACGGGCGGGCGCGATCCACTCCACCGCGCCGATTCGGATCAGCGCGGCCACGGGCGCCGGGCTGAAGGAACTGCGCCAGCTGCTCCACGATCGATTGGCCGTCCGGGGTGGCTCGCCATTTCTGGAGGAGAGTTCGGCCGCCGCCCGAACCGCGCTTCAGCGTGCCCGCGCCCTGCTGAACCCTGCGCGCGCGGCGATTCCGTCCGCCGAGCTGGTTGCCTCCGAGCTGCGCGCCGCGCTCGAGGATCTGTCGCTAACCCGCGGAATGGACATTTCGGACAGGATACTGACCGAGATTATGGGACGATTTTGCGTTGGTAAATAATTTTGCCAATCTCCCATCTGGCCCGGCGCCGAGCCGCGTTGGTGATTGGCTGCGTGGTTTTCCACAGTCTTGATAGCCGGGCGTGTTGACCGCAACTATAATATTTTCAATTGGTTACGATTCCATTGCCGGTTCGCCGCGGAATTGTCCACAGGTTTTCCAGATTTGCCTAACGTCTTTTCCGTCAGTGGCCGATCATTACTCTTGACCGGACCGCCACGGAATCTTGAAAACTCCCAGATGGTGGGGGTTGACTTGGGACCGGGCCGTCTTATACTTAGGGTGAGAAAATTATACCGGACCTTGCGGGTTGCGAGGTCCAAGATGTACAACGGCTTCTTTCCCCTCCGGAGAGCACCGGGCCGCCTTTGGGCACCTGGTGCCCTCTTTTTTTATGTACCGAACATGGATTCCGAATCTCGCCGCCCCAGAGACGCACGTAGCGGCCCGCGCCCCCGCGCGGCCGTAGCGGCCCGCGCCCCCGCGCGGCCGT
>CAZHIE010000048.1:0-25010 GCA_964532435.1 uncultured Planctomycetales bacterium | reverse complement strand
GCCGGTCGATTCCCACCCGTTCCACGTCCAGCCCTGAAGCGAGCGCGGGATCGTCAGCACGTCGGCGCCCAGCAGCGCGCCGGCCGCGTCGAAGAACTGTGCCTGCGCGTCGTCCGCGCCGCTGTTCGTGTCCCACCACGCCCCGATCCGCCGGGCGGGCGTGTTGAATTGCCAGATGGCCGGCCCTTCCGTCACGCCGATCATGTACGCCGGCGAGCGCGGGGCGACGTGATCGCCGCCGAACGTCGAGCCGGAGATCAGGTGAACGAGCGTCGAGCCGTCGTGGCTGCGGACGGTCAGCGCCCCGCCCAGGATCGTGATCTGGTCGTCGATGATGAACGTTTGCGTGTAGCCGGACAGGTTATCGCGCACTTGCCCGACGAACGGGGCGATTTCCACAATGTCGCCGGCCGCCGGCCGTGCGGCGGAAAGGGCCGCCACCGCCAGCAGCGCCGCAATTCGGACGATCTCAATCGGGTGCATGGTTGCTCCTGACAGTGCGATGAGAAGAGGCGTTTGCGAGGTTCGGGTGCGGCCGCGAAACCCGCGAGAGAATGCAGCCGAGGGCGGCTGCGGTCCATTCGTCCACGGGCAGCCGGGGGCGGCTGTCCTCCTTGGCTGCGGGCCATTCGTTCGCGGGCAGCGGAACATCGGGGGCGGCCTCTGCAAGGTCCGACGCCACGGCGAATGTTCCCGCCCCCAAATGTCCGCGGCAAAGTCGGACTTAAGCACTTTTCCGACGCTGGCGGCGCTGTTCTTCGCACGCTTCGTGCTATCATGCATCTGTCGCCGGCCAGCAGTGCGGACGAGCCCCCTTCGGTCCGGCGGCGAAACCTCGTCTTTGGGAACACGCCACATTCCTTCGGGAGACGCTGCGATGGGTAACGGGCGGAGTCGGTTTGTACGGGGGATGATCGGGATCGCGACAGGACTCACACTGGCGGGCGCCGCACTCGGCGCCAACCGCGACGCCGTGCCGGGCCCCGCCACGATGGGCGAGATTCCATTCAAGAGCGGACCGGTGCAGACGCAGACGCGCAGCGCCGACGAAATCCGCGCCGCGCTGGTCGCCAGCGCCGGCCGGCACGTCGTCGTGCAATTCGACCGCGCCCTGGCGCCCGGACAGCGCGAGGCGCTCGCGGCGGCCGGCGTCGCGCCGCTCGGATACGTCGGCGACAACGCGTACTTCGCCGCCGTCGCCGACGGCTTCGCGAAGACCACGGCCCTGCCGGCTGAGCCGGTCATTCGCGACGTGCTCGACGTTCGCCGGGAGTGGAAGCTGCACCAGGCGATCCAAAGCGGCATTCTCCCGTCGTGGATGGTCATTCCGCCGGACGAGCCGGGCGCCGACGATCAGGCGCCGGAGATCACTCCGGACTCGCAGGTGGCGGTCTACGTCATGTTCCATCCCGACGTGCCGCTGCGCACGGACGGCATGGCCGCGGCGCTGCGGAACAGCGCCACGGTCATGGGTCGGCTCTACACGGTCAACGCGCTCGTCATCGAATTGCCGCTGGCGGCTGTCTACGCGCTGGCGGACGAGGACGAGGTAATGTGGATCGAGCCGCCGCTGCCCCCGCTTCAGGCGGTGAACAACAGCAACCGCGCGCGCGTCGGCGCCGACGTGGTGCAGGCGGCGCCGTACGCACTCGACGGCACGGGCGTGACGGTCCTCGTCTATGACGCGGGCACGGCCGCCTCGAATCACCCGGACTTCGGCGGGCGCCTGACGACGCATGACAATTCCGGCACGATCGACCACGCCACGCACGTCTCCGGAACGATCGGCGGCAGCGGGCAGGCCAGCGGCGGGAATTTCAAGGGCATGGCCCCCGGCGTGACGATCCGCTCTTACGGCCTGCAACAGCAGGGCGGTCTGCACCAGGGCTTCCTGTACAACGATCCGTGCGACATCGAGGCGGATTACGGCCAGGCGATCAACGTGAACGGCGCCGAGATCGCGAACAACTCGATCGGCACGAACACGTCCAGCAACGGCTATCCGTGCGAGTGGGAAGGCGACTACGGCGTGACCGACACGGTCATCGACGCGATCGTGCGCGGCAGTCTGTCCAGCGGCGAGCCGTTCCGCATCGTCTGGGCCAACGGCAACGAGCGCCAGTCGTCGCGTTGCTTCAACCCGCCGGGAAATCCGTATCACACGACCGCGCCGCCCGCGTGCGCCAAGAACCACATCACCGTCGGCGCGCTGAACTCCAACAACGACACGATGACCGGGTTCTCGAGCTTCGGACCGGCCGACGACGGCCGCATGAAACCCGACATCAGCGCGCCGGGTTGCCAGAGCGACGGCGATTTCGGCGTGACGTCCTGCACGGCGGGCGGCGGATACGCCTCGTTCTGCGGCACGTCGATGGCCAGCCCGACGGTGTGCGGCCTGAGCGCCCTGCTGCTCCAGGACTTCCGGGCGCATTTCCCGGCTCGGCCGGACTTCCGCAATTCGACGCTCAAGATTCTCTGGGCGCACACGGCGGTCGATCTCGGCAACCCCGGGCCGGATTACCAGTTCGGCTACGGCTCGGTCCGCGTTCAGGCGGCGGTCGACTTCCTTCGCACCGGTTACTTCCTGGAGAATGAGATTCTTCAGGGACAGACGTATACGGCGCTGGTTGTGGTGAATCCGGGTGAGACGTCGGTCAAGGTCACGCTGGCGTGGGACGACCCGCCGGGCACGCCCAATGTTTCGCCCGCGCTGGTCAACGATCTCGACGTGCGCGTCATCGCGCCGAGCAGCGCGATCTTCCTGCCGTGGACGCTCGACCCGGCCAACCCGGCCACGAACGCCGTGCGGACGGCGGCGAACCACCGCGACAACATCGAACAGGTGCTGATCGACAACGCCACGCCGGGCGTTTATCTCGTGGAGATCGTCGGCTTCAACGTGCCCACCGGGCCGCAGCCGTTCTCGCTGGCCGCCACGCCGCGGCTGGTGGATTGCTCGAACCGCGGCATCATCACGCTGGATCGGCCGTTCTATGCCTGCGAAGGCAGCGCCGTGATTCAGGTGAATGACTGCGACCTGAACACCAGCAACGCGGTGGTCGACACCGTCAACGTGCAGGCCACGTCGGGATCGGAACCGGCGGGCGAGACCATCCTTCTGACCGAGACGGGCCCGGCGACGGCGCTCTTCCGCGGGACGGTGACGCTGAGCGGGACGAACGCCCCCGGCGTGCTGATGTTCTCGGCCGGCGACACGCTTACGGCGACGTACATCGACGCCGACGACGGCCAGGGCGGACACGATGTGCCCGTTTCGATCAATGCGGCGTCGGAGTGCATTCCGCCGGTGATCACCAACGTGCAGCTCGAAGCGGTCAGCGCCCGCCGCGCGACGATCAGCTTCGACACGAACGAAGGCGCGACCGGCTCGATCATCTACGGATTCTCGTGCGGCGACCGGCCCGAGACGTTTGAGGTCACCGGCCTGCGCACGGCGCATGAGATCGAAGTCACCGGGCTGGAAGACAACAGCAACTACTTCTTCTGCGTCGGCGCGCGCGACGCGGCCGGCAATGTTTCCATCAACGACAACGCCGGCGTGTGCTACACGTTTGCGACGCTGCCGGTGCCGGACTTCTTCACCGAGAATTTCGGGGGCGACTTCGACCTCGACAATTCGTCGGTCACGTTCGTGCCGAACGGCGGGTTCGACTTCTACCAGGCCTGCGCCGAGTCGCGCCCGCTCTTCCCGAGCGATCCGACCGGCGGCACGGTGATCTCTCCGAGCGACAACACGCCCGCGGCGGTGAGCCTCTCGGGCGGCGCGCAGGTGCGCCTGTACGGCAGCGCCTACAGCTTCGTGTGGGTGAACCCGAACGGGAATCTGACGTTTGGCACGGGCAACGGCGACAGCGATCCGAGCGAATCGCTCTCCGACCAGTTCCGCCTGGCGCGCGTCTCGGCCCTGTTCCACGACCTCAACCCGAGCGCGGGCGGCACCGTAAGCTGGCGGCAACTGGCCGACCGACTGGCGGTCACGTGGCAGAACGTGCCGGAGAACGGCGGCCCGGGCCAGAACAGCTTCCAGATCGAGATGTTCTTCGACGGCGTGATCCGCATTACGTGGCTGGGCATCGACGCGACGAACGGGATCGTCGGCCTCTCCGGCGGCGGCGGATTGTCGCTCGATTTTGCCGAGACGAATCTCTCGGCCGTCGGCGATTGCGGCCCGCGCCCGCCGAACACGCAGAACCAGGCAGTGCGCATCGCGCACAACTCGATTGCGGACATCCACCTGCTTGGCGGCGATGACGGGCTGCCCGCGCCGCCGGCGCTGGCGTTCATCATCACGGAACTGCCGACGCACGGCGACCTGTTCGACCCGAACGGGGCGCGCATCGTCGCGGCGCCGTATACGCTCCTCGCCGGCGGCGCGGACGTGACGTACGACCCGGATCCGCATTACGTCGGCAGCGACACGTTCCGCTTCCGCGCGAATGACGGCGGCACGCCGCCCGACGGCGGCGACTCGAACGTGTCCACCGTCAGCGTGCTGGTCGATCCGCCGCTCACGCTCATCTTCTACGATCCCTTCCCCACGCCGCAGCTCGACCGCACCAAGTGGCGCAGCGTCTACGGCGCCACGTGCGATTCGCTCGGCCTGAATCCGCCGACGCCGCCGTTCTCGGCTCGGATCAACAGCTATCCGGCCGGCGGCGACAACATCCACAGTTTCTGGATCAACCTGAGCAGCTATCCGGAGGTGCGGCTGGCGTACTTCTGGGAGCGCACCGGCGGAGGAAACCGGCCGGAAACGGGCGACGATCTGCGCGTCGAATACGTGGACGCGAACAACTCGTGGCACGAGATCGCGCGGCATCCGGGCGGCGGCGCCGACATGAACACGTTCGTCGAGGACACGTACATCCTGCCGGCGGACGCGCTGCACGAGGACTTCGTGCTGCGCTTCATCACCAGCGGCGGCGGCTCGGTCGCCGACTCGGACGACTGGTTCGTCGACGACGTGAAGCTGTTCATCCCCGGCCAGCCGGTGGTGGCCGGCGACATGAATTGCGATGAGGTGATCGACAACGCGGACATCGACGGCTTCGTTCTGGCGCTGACCGACGCGGAAGCGTACCAGACGGCCTATCCCGATTGCAGCATCGGCAACGCCGACGCGAACGGCGACAACGTCGTGGACAACGCGGACATCGACGCGTTCGTCGAGTTGTTGCTGGGTTAGAAAGAGGCGCGGAAGACATCCGCGTCCGACAAATGGCGACTGCCAACTCCCGCCCCTCGCGCGTCTCGCGCGGGGGGCGGTTCTTTTTCTTCGTCAATCGCCCAAGCGCCCCGGCATGTCCGCCAGCACATACGCCATCACCGCCATCGCCGCCACGTCGCTCGCCAGGTGCGACGGATTCACCTTGTCCAGCGTGTCCGCCTCGGTGTGGTGATAGTCGAAGTAGGTCGAATTCTCGACATCAAGCCCCAGCAGCGCCACCCCGCCCGAACGCATCTGCGAAACATCCGCGCCGGAAAAGCCCGGCCGCACCCGCGCCGCGTCCAGCTCGTCCAATAGGTCGACCAGCTCGCACAATTGCGCCGCCGCGCGAACCTGCCGCGCCCGGTCCTGCATCTCAATCCCGATCGCCTCCGGGGCGAAGCCGCCGGAATCCATCTCGATCGCCGCGACATGCTGCGGAAGCTCGGCCTCGTGATCGCGCGCGTATGCCCGCCCGCCGGCCAGCCCGTTTTCCTCATTGGTGAAGAGCACGGCGCGAATCGTCCGCCGCGGGATCAGCCCGAGCCGGCGCAGCACGCTGAGCGCTTCCATGCACGTAACCACGCCGCAGCCGTCGTCGTGCGCGCCCTGGCCCACGTCCCACGAATCGATGTGCCCGCCGATGACAACCACCTCTTCCGGCCGCTCGCGCCCGCGCAGCTCGCCGAGGACGTTGGCCGATTCCGCCTCGCCCTCGCTGCGGGCCGCCATGCGGAGCGTGACGATTACGGGTATTCCGCGCGCGTGCAGGCGGGCCATGCGCTCGGCGTCTTCGGTCGAGACGGCGGCGGCTGGAATGCGCTTCGGCGAACCTTCGTAGCTCATCGCGCCGGTGTGCGGCGAGCGCAGGCTGCGCGCCGTGACGGAGCGCACCAGCGTCGCCCGCGCGCCGTACCCGGCCGCCCAGCGCGCCCCGACGGTGCGAAACCGGACGGCCTCGCCATAGCCCGTGCCGCCGATCGGATCCCACTGCTTCATCGGCCAGTTGAACAGCACGATCTTGTCGCGCACCGCTTCGCCCAGGCGCTGCAGCTCGGTTTCGTCGCGCACCGCCACGACTTCGGCCGTGATGCCCTCCGGCGGCGTGCCGACCGAGCCGCCCAGCCCGAGCACGGGCAGGCGCAGCGCCAGCGGCTCGTGCATCACGAGCGATTCGTCGCCGCGCACCCAGCGCGGCACCATGACCGGCTCGGCCCGCACGTTCTCATGCCCATCTTCCAACATGCGAAGCTGCGCCCAGATGACCGCGCGCTCCAGCGAGGCGGAGCCGCTCAGCCGGTGGCCGATGTCGTCGCACAGCTCCTCCAGCTTGCGGTATGCGCCGTCGGAGCAGCGGGCCTCGGCGATGATCCGCGCGGCGGCGGCGCGGTAGGGCGCCGCCAAATCGTCGGCGCGGGCAGCGCTCGGGCACAGGACCACGAGCGCCGGATACGCGAGCCACGCGGCGCGTCGAAAGATGGGGGACATGCGCACCTCCGTGCCGGACGACGCCGGCGAGCCGGCCGTTTGGCGGTCGCGAAAATAGGCCCGCGCCCGCGCGGTCGCAAGCGCGAACGCGCCTAACGCGCGGTTCGGCCGAAGCGCAGGTAGAGCACCGGAATCAGCAACAGGCTCAGCACGGTCGACGTGATCAGCCCGCCGAGAATCACGATCGCCATCGGCCCCTCGATCTCGCGCCCCACTTCGCCGCTGCCCAGCGCGATCGGCAACAGCCCCAGCCCGGTGACCAGCGCCGTCATCAGCACGGGCGCCAGCCGCTCCGACGCGCCGCGGAGCACCAGCGCGCGTCCCCACGTCTGCCCCTCGTGCCGCTCCAGGTGCTCCAGGTGCGAGATCATCATTACGGAATTTCGCATCGTGATGCCGAACAGCGTGACGAACCCGACAATCGAGCCGATCGAAAGCGTGCCGCCGGTCGCCCAGGCCGCGAGGACGCCGCCGATCAGCGCAAACGGAACATTCGCCAGCACCAGCGTCACGCGCCGCGCCGTGCCGAAGAGAATCGCCAGCAGGATCACGATGCCCAACGCCGCGACGCCCGAGTGCAGCAGCAGCTCATTGCGGGCCTCGCCGGCGGCCTCGGCCGCGCCGGAAACCTCGGCGTACATGCCCTCGGGCAGTTTCACGTCGCCCACGCGCGACTGCACTTCGTCGGTGAACGAACGAATGTCGCGCCCCTCCACGTTGCAAACGACCGTCTGCCGTCGTCGCGCCGCTTCGTGCAGCAGCATGTAGCGGCCGGTCGCCGGCGTGACGTCGGCGATCATGCTGAGCGGAATCACGGCGCCGTCGGCGGCGCGCACCGGCAAGTCGCCGATCGTCTCGGGGTCGCGCCGCCGGGCCGGATCGAGAATGACGCGCATGTCGAACGCGCGGCTGCCCTCGTAGAACTGCCCGACGCGCGCTCCGGAATACGCCGTCTCAAGATCATCCAACGCATCGAGCGGGCGCACGCCCAGCCCCGCCACGCGCTCCGGCCGCAGGCGCACGGTGAGCAGCGGCGTGCCCGGCGGAGAGACGACGTGTACGTCGGCCGCACCGCGGATGTGCCCGAGCGCGGCGGCGACTTCGGCGGCCTTGGCGTCAAGCGCGTCGAGATCGTCGCCGAAGATGCTGACGACGACGGACGCGGTTTCGCCGCTGATCGACTCGCTGATGCGGTCTCCGAGAAACGTCAGCACTTCGGAGGTGATGCCGGGAATTGCCTCCAGCCGCTCGCGAATCTGCGCCTGAACCGCGGCCTGGGCGTCGCCCGGAACATCCGGCACAAGCTCGACGTGGAACTCCGACCGGTGCGGGCCCCAGGGGTCTTCGCCCAATTCGGCTCGGCCGGCCTGAAAGCCGATGGCTTCGATGACCGGCTGGCCGTCGACGAGCACGTTTTTCTGAAGGTCGCCGGCGATGACCTCGCCGAGGCGCAGCATCTCGGGCAGCGACGTGCCGGGCACCGCGGAGACCTGGAGCACGAAGTGCCCCTCGCGGAATTCCGGCAAAAACTCCTGCCCCATGCGGAGCACCAGCGCGACGGCGCCGAGCGACGCCGCGGCGCCGAGCAGCAGGACCGTCTTCGGCCAGGGCAGCAGCAGCCCAAGGAACGCGGCGTAGGCGCGCTTCATGCCGCGCAGCAGCAGCGGCTCGCCCGCGGCGCGCTCGGCGGCGCGCGGCAGCAGCAGCGCGGCCAGCGCGGGCGTGGCCGTCAGCGCGACAGCCAGCGACGCGAGAATGGCGGCGATGTACGCCACGCCGAGCGGCGCGAACATCCGCCCCTGCAATCCGGAAAGCGTCAGCACCGGCACGAACACGAGCACCACGATCAGCGTGGCGTAGACGACCGCCCCACGGACCTCGATCGACGCGTCGAGCACCACCGACAGCACGCTGCGTCCGCCGCCGGCGGCGCGGTTCTCGCGCAGCCGGCGAAAGATGTTCTCGACGTCGATGATCGCGTCATCGACCACCTCGCCGATCGCGATTGCCAGCCCGCCGAGCGTAATCGTGTTCAGGCTGAGTCCGAACCAGCCGAGCACGACGACCGAGACCAGCAGCGACACCGGAATGGCGAGGATCGAGATCAGCGCGGCGCGCAGGTTGGAGAGAAACAGCAGCAGCACGGCCACGACGAGCGCCGCGCCGATCGCCAGCGAGACGCCGACGTGACGCAGCGCCGTTTCGATGAACGTCGCGGGGCGGTGTATTCGCGGGACGACGTCGATGCCGGCGGCGGCGAAGACCGGGCGCATCTCGCTTAGCGCGTCTTCGGCGGCGCGCGTAACCTCCATCGTGTTCGCGCCATATTGGCTCAACAGCTTGACGAGCACGCCGGGGCGGCCCTGGATCAGCACGTCGCCGAACTTCGGCTGCGGCGCGGCGACGACGTGGGCCACGTCGCGCAGGCGAACGTCGGCGCCGGCCGACCGCCGAACCACGATCTCGCCGAGTTGCCCGGGCGTGGTCGTCTGGCCCTCCGATTGAATCACGATGCGCTGGTTCGCGGTTTCGACGTATCCCGCGCCGCGCGTGCCGGTGGCGCGGCGGGCCGCGGCCAGCACGTCGTCGAGCGCCAGATCGAAAGCCTGGAGCCGCTCGGGCAACACCTGGATCTGCAACTCGCGCACTTCCCCGCCCATCACGCCGACCTGGGCGATTCCCGCGACGGCCTGGAGCCGCGGGCGCAGCGTCCAATCCGCGAATTCGCGAAGTTGCATGGGTGTCAGCTTGTCCGACAGCAGCCCGATCTTGAGCAGGTCCATCGTCGAAGACGTGAGCGGCGTCAGTTTCGGCGGCTTTACACCGAGCGGCAGGTCGGCCGCGACGGCCGAAAGCTGTTCGGCGAGCAATTGCCGGGCGAGGTAGACGTCGGTGCCGTCGCGGAAGAAGACCGTGACGATCGACAGCCCCTCGATCGACTGCGACCGCACGGACTCGAGGTGCGGCACGCCGTTGACCGCGCCCTCGACGACGCGCGTAACGAGCGTTTCCACCTGCTCGGGCGAGAGACCGGGCGACTCGATCTGAATCGTCGCCTGCGGCTGCACGAAGTCGGGGAAGACGTCCAGCTTTGCCGTGCGGGCCGCGAAAATCCCGTATCCCAGCAGCGCAAGGGACAGCGCCAGCACCACGCCGCGGAACCGAATCGACAATTCGACGAGTTTTTGCAACATGCGGGGATATTCCGCGCGCAGAGAGCGCCGCGCCTTACTCGGCCGCTTCGGCCTCCGCCTCGATCTGGCTCTTGAGCTGCTCGGACAGGAGCAACTGCGCCCCGCGCGTCACCACCGACTCGCCGGCGGTCACGTCGCCGGCGACGAGCCAACCGTCCGCGGTCGGCTGAAGCAACTCGACCGCGCGCCGCTCGAATGCGCCGCCCGCGCCGCGGATGAACACCCAGGTCAGCCCGCCGTAGCGGATCAGCGCGTCGCTCGGCGCCAGCAGGCCGCGCAGCGGCTCGCCGCCGCGCGGCAGGAACGCGAGGACGGGCGTTCCGGGCGGCGGCGCGTCGGAAGTCCAGCGCAACAACCACGCCTGCCCGCGCGTCTGCGCGCCGCTTCGCGGAGACGGCCCGATCAGCGTGGCCTTCTGCATCTGCGACTCATCCACAAGCGGTGCGACGCCGATGCCGTCGGCCACGGGCGTCCAATTGGCGCCGAGCGGAAGCTCGACCCGCACGAGCGCGCCGCCCGGCCGCCGCAGACGGAGCAGCGGTTGCCCGCTTTCGACGGCTTCGCCCGGGGCGGCCAGCAACTCCACGACCATTCCGCCGCTTTCGACGATCAGGGGCAGCGCCTCGAGACCGCGCTGGACCGCCTCATCCTGTCGTTCCAGCAGCGCGAGCTTGTCGCGCGAGCCTTGCAGCCGCGCCTGGACGAGCCGCAGGCGGGCTTCGGCGTCTTCGAATTGCCGATCGGACACGACCTTGCCTTCGGCGTTGAGCTGCCGCTTGCTTTCGTACGACGCCTGCGCGGCCAACTGCTCCGTTTCGATCTCGGCCACCGCGGCGCGGGCGTCCGCCAGTTGCGCCTGCAGCGCGAACGCCTCGACGGGCGTGAGGCGCGGCTGGAGCAAAGCCAGCCGCGCATCGGGTGCGACGATCGCGCCGAGCGCGGGCCATTCCTGATCCGCCGGGCGCAGATAACCCGCGAGCGGCGCGCGAAGCGTGAATGTCTGCGCTGGATCGTCTTCGACCGCGCCGAGCGCGCGCAGGAGCGGCTGCGCTTCCGAAGCGCGCAGCGTTTCGAACGCCAGACCGAGGCGCGTCTGCGTTTCGTCGTCTATCTTCCACTCGTGGCGCGGCGGAGCGTCTTCACCGCCGGACTCGCCGGCCCCGGTCGTCGCGTCGGATCGGCCGGGTTCATCGCTGCCATCCGCGGAGGTCGCGCGCGACATGCGCGGCGAACCGAAGGGAAGCATCAGGAGCAGCGACGCGACGATCGCCGCGCCGATGGTCATTCGCATTCGAGACATCGCGACTCTCCACGCACCCGCCGCGCCGGCGCGCGAAGGCGCATCGGCCGGCGGAACTCGATCGGGCGAGATTCTCATGGCGCCGCGGCCGGCTGCGACGCCGGCGCCGACAGGCGCGCCAGCACTTCGCGGCCGCCGACCGCGCCCTCCAGTTGGGCGAGCGAAACGGCGTAATCGCGCAGCGTGTTCGCGTAGGCGCGCCGCCGCTTGACCAGCGCATCCTGCGCCTCGATCAGCGCCAACACGCCCTCCTCGCCGGCCTGATAGCGGCGCTCGGCGCCATCGACGGTCGCCTGCGACTGCGTCAATCCCTCTTTCTGCTGAAACGCCAGCATTTCGGCGGCCGAGTGCGCCCCCGCGGCCGCACGCTGAATGTCGGCCGCGACCGCCTCGACCCGCGCTTCGTAATCCTTGCGGGCCTGCAACACGCGGACGCGCGCCTTGGCGATCTGCGCCTGGTTCTGGTCGAAGAGGGGCAGCGTCAGCGCCAGCGTCGGTCCGAGCTTTGCGTCGATGATCTGCGCCTTTTCGATGTTTCGCTCGCCGCGCGACTGGATGGACGGGGCCGTCAGCCGGCCCGCGGCGATCGACGCGCGGGCCGTGTCGGCGGCGAGCTTGCGGCCCGGCAGCGCCCGCCGCTCGCCGCGCTCCAGCGCAAACCCGAGCTGCGCGTCGGAGAGGAACTTGCGGCATTCTAGACGCAGCGCCGCCTCGGCCCGCTGAACCGCGAACCACGAGACGCGCACGTCAAATCGCTCGTCCAGCGCCGCGTCGAGCAGCGTCTCGACCGGCGGGCAGGGCTGCGCCTCGACCGGCAAAGAGTCGACCAGCCGGACTTCGCCGAATCGAGCGCTCAGCCCGAGCAGTTGCGCCAGATTGGCGCGGGCCTGATCGAGCAGGCCGCGCGTGGCGATCAGCTCTTCCTGTACGTCGAGCGCGCCGGTGCGGGCGAGATTCACGTCAAATTCGCTGACCTCGCCGGCGCGGAACTGCGCCTCGGAGAGCGCGACGGCCCGCTGCACGAGCGACCGGTTCTCCTCGGAGTACTTCACGGCCTGCTCGAGAGCGAGCACGCGGTAACACTCGCTCCGCACCTCGGCCACAAGCTCGACGGCGCGCTGCCCCACCGCGTGGATCGAGCGATCCAGCTCGGCCTCGGCGAGTTGCCGGCGAATCGGAATCTGCCAGAGGTCGGCCAGTTGCCCCGCGAAGCCGAGCGTGAAATCGGCAAGCCCGCCGCCCTCGGGAAATTGCAGGCCGAGCGAGAGCGTGGGGTTGGAAAGCAGCGCGGACTGGGCGACGTCGGCGCGGGAAGCGCCGATCTCGGCGAGCACCGACTGAAACGACGGATTGTTGAACAGCGCGACCTGCGCCGCTTCGTCGATCGTCAGGCCGCCATCCAACAGCTCGGCCAACTTGCGGTCGGCCGCTTCCTCGTCGGCGGGGTCAGCGACAGCCACGCCGGTGTGCGCCGCGATCAGGCCGCGCGCCCGCGCGTAGTCGGCCGCCGGCTGCGAACTGACGCAACCGGCCAGGCATGCCGAGAGCAGCATGACGAGCGCGCGCCAGGATCGGTCGAAGTGTGACAAAGGAGTCGGCTATGGCGTCGGAATTTGCGCGGCGGCTGCGCCAAAAGTCGGCGTCGCGCTCGCGGCCGGATCGGCATCGATCACCGACGACACCAGCCGTCCATCCGCGCTGCAGCGTTGCGGCGGGAGAACCGGCACTCGTTCCGGCATATTGGGACACTCCGAATCCGGGCGACGGCAAGCGAGGATCGGCAACACCGCGATGCGCGATCGGCGCTCGCGCGGGAATGGCCGCCGGAACCGCCCGGACGCATTAACGTTCCCGCCCGCAAGGATGCGTGTCAAGCGCGCTTGGCGCCGCCCGGACGAGGGGGTTGACGCGATTCTTCGTTTGCAATCTCCGACAGCGCCCGCCGGAGGACCGCACTGCGCTGCAGCGCGAGCGCGAAGTCGCGCTCGCGAAGCGCTCCCTTCGCCAGCACGACGCGCCGTACGTTTTCGCGCTGCGCGGCGTTCCACTTGTACTTCCGCGCCGCGCCGCCCAGCAACACGCTCCACTCGGCAAACCACTCTCGCTGTGCCGTGCTCAGCGCCGCCCACGGCCGCGCGCCGATGCGAAGCTCCTCGCGCAGCGCGCGACAGCACGCCGCCAGCGCCGCCCGCCGATCGCCGCCGAACTCGGCGCCGATGCGCCGCGTCGCAGACCGGCCGAGCAGCGTCAATTCCGGCGCGCGCGCGGCGCCCGGCGCGGCAAGCGGCGCGCCGCGCAGATCGAGCTCCAGCTTCGCGCCGGCCAGCCGCTTCAGCAGCGAAATCGCCGAGCGCGAGCCGGGTTGCCGCCGCAGCCGCTCCCACTCCTCATCCGCCAGCGCTCGCAGCCGCGCGTCGGCCGGGCGAAATCCGAACCGGTAATAGAACCAGATCGCGCCGGAGCGCAGCCCCTCGCGATTGGCCGCGCCGAATTGAAACGGATCGACCACAAACCGACTGACGCGGAAGTGTTGAAGATAGACGCGCAGGATCTGGGCGAACAGAAAGGCGCTTTCTCCGCCACGAAACGTCTCGAAGATGTTGATCCCGATCTCGCAGCGCTCCAGAAACACCCACCCGCCGCCATACGCGCAGGGCACGCCGTTGCGCGCGGCGACATAGCCGAAGAAACTCTCGATCGGCAGGCGCCGCTGGGGCGAGAGGCCCAGCAGCAGGACGTCGACGCCGCGCTCCAGCCGAAACACGGTCGCTTCGCGCGGATTGGCCCACGTGACCGGCTCGGTCTCGCGCTGTCGAACCGCCAGCGCGAGCCGCGCCGCATCGATCCAGTCCTGCGCCTGGCGCGCCGGCATCGGCCGCGCGCTCGGCAGCGGCCGGCGCAGCAGCGCCGCCGGATCGACGTCGCGAAGGAGCGCGGCGCGCTGCGCGAAAATCGGGCGCGCGGGAAAGCGCCCGAGCGAGCGCGACGCGCGCGCGTCACGCAGCCGCCAGCGCATCCACACGCGCGCGGATTCGAACAGCCGATCGCGCACGACAAGCGTGGCGCCCGACCCGCGCACCAGGTCGAACAGCGCACGCACCTGCGCCGCGGCGCCGCGCTCGCCGGCCGAAAGCTCCAGCCAGGCGGCACTGCTGAGTCGCTCATCGAGCAGGCCGTCGTACTCGCCGCGCGACGCGAGCGTCTGAAACAGCAGCTCCAACTCCTCGCTGCCTTTGAGCTCGTCCCAATCCAACTCGACGTCGGCGGGAAACTCGCGCGCCAGCCAATCCATCAGGTCGAACGAGAGACCCAGATGCAGCGTCGTGCCGGTGATGCCCGAATCGTCGAGCCGCCGCAGCCAGGCGGGTAGTCGCGCCTGCTGCGCCGCGTCGCCGATGAACAGCGCCAATTGGCGCAACCCATCCTGCGCAGCGCGGGCGACCCGGGCGCTGTCCGGGTACGCGCAATGCCAGAGCAGGAGTTCGTGATATTCGGACAGGGTTCGCGCGTCGCGCGCGGCCGCACGTCGCGCAGCCGCAAGCAGCGCCAGCCGCTCGGCCGCAGCGCCGTCGAAACGCGTGCGCAGTTCGCGCAGCCGCGCGACGATCGCGCTGAGCGGCGGCGCGACGCGCGCGGCCGGGCCGGCGGCGCGGGCGAAGTGGGGTCGACTCTCGGCCATGCTCAGCCGGATCGTACCCCGCTGCGCAGCGCGCTCCAATGCGCTACGGCAACACGAGCGGCGCGACGATCTTGATGAGGTCGTCGAGGAAGTTCGTGGTGCTGTCGAGCAGAATCGGCGTCACGAGCGACAGGATGGGGCGTCCGCAACTGAGCGGAATCACCTGGAGCAGCACCGTCGAGCCGACCAGCAGACGGAAGCGCCACTTCGAGCGTGTCATGCGCGGGATCATCGTTTTTCCCTCGTGATGACGCCGGCAGTTCGCCGGCGAGTCGTGCATCGGGCCGGCGCATCGCCGGCGTGCTTCGGTCTACCAGGCAAGGCGGTAGTCGACAGTGACGCGCTGGCCCATGATGTCCTGCTCCGGCGGCGTCAGCGGGAATTCCCAGGTCGAGCCGACCGACATGTGCGGCGAGAGCTTCCACCGCGCGCCGAGTCCGGCCCAGATCACCGTGTTGTTCTCGACGTCTTCCGAGCCGAGATTTGTGTAGTCGAGCCCGCCGACGCCCAGCGGCAGCCGGTCACCGTCGGTGAGGTAATGGAGGCCGTGCAGCTCGATCAGCGGCGCAAGGCCCGGCAGCGTCTGCGGCAGCACCTCGTAATCGACGTGCAGATCCCAGCTCAGCACGTAATTTCCGTCGTGGCGATCCATCGGGATGCGCGTCGTCACGTTGCCCAGGAGGTGCAGTTTGTCGAAGCCCTTGGCGGCGCTGATGAATGGGCTCAGTTCCTGATCTCCGCCCTGCAGCACCGCGCGGTCGCCGTTCTGCCACTCCCAACGCATGCCACCGGCGAGCACGAAGTCGTTGGCGCGGTCGACGATGAACAGGTATTTGGCGCCGATCGCAAAGTCGTTCCAGCCCTCGTCCTGCGGCAAGGCCCGCGCGTTCAGGTCGCTGTAGCCGTCCTTGGTCGCCAGAAACGCCAGCCGCTCCGTCAGCGCCACGCGAATCTGCGCGGCGTAGACGTTCAGGTCTCCGCCGCCGAGTTGCGATTCGCGGTCGAACTTGTGCCACAGGTAGAGCAGCCGCAGCTCGGTGTTGTTGAATGGCGACTCGAAGTAAAGCGGATTGCCCACCGGCTCGTAGAAGTGCTCGAAACCGCGGAGGCCGCTGAGAAAGCCCGGCCAGAGAAGCTGAGGATCGCCGTGGATCCGCTCGCGCGAAAGCAGAAACGTCGCGCGGTCGGAAACGGTGGACGCGCTGACCGGCGGCGAGACCGGCGCGGCGGCCGCGGCGCCCCCTTCTTGCGCGAACCGGCCGGTCATGTCGAGCAGCGAGTCGGCTCGTGCGGCGGTGCAGACGAGCAGCATTGTGGCGACGATCGAGATTCGTGGGATTGGTGTCACGCGATCACCTGCGGTTGATGGGATTTGCAGACGCGCCGGCCGAACCGTGTCGGCACCCGACGGCGCGTACTTGGCAAGCGGCGTTCCGCGCGCACGGTCGGGGCGAATCGCGCCGTTGCGCGATCGCGGCGCGAGCGTGGCGCCGCGACATAACCATCCTTGCGGAAAAGTTTTATATGCCGATTGATTGGTTCGTGATTCGGGAAATCGTGGATGATCTTCATCCACGGAAGCGATCACGATCCGCGTACACCCGTTCCGCGGAACGCGAGGCGGGTTGCGAACTGTTGCGCACAGTGCGGAATTTCACGCACCTGTGCGGTGCGTTGCGGGGCGACCGGCGCAGCAAAAAAAGAACCCGACCCGCCAGCCGCGTAGGCCGTCGAGTCGGGTGTGACTGCGTCGATGGATCGGACGCGCCGCGCTTCGCTACCTGCGCTCTGGCAGGCACGAGGCCGGATCGCCCGGATCGATCAGGTTCTTGCACAGACCGAACAGCGTCAGGTCGGTGTCGATCGTGTCCGGATGGAGCGGCGGCAGCGCCAGCGGCGAACCGTTGTCGTCCGACGCGTAGAACTGCAACAGCACGTAATCCGGACCCGGCGTGTACTCGGCGCCGTCAAAGTCCAGGAAGCCCGGCGTGCCAAGCGCTTCGCCGTCGGCGATGTCCGGCACCGCCCGGAACGGCCACGACTGGTAATTCCAGACCGAGTGATCGCGGTAATTCACGATCAGCGCCTGGCCGGAGAGGTAGTTCCACTTGATCTCTTCGCCGGCGTAATTGACGGCCACGACGACCAGGTATCCGCGAACGACGCGGACGCCGGCGCCGTTCGGATCGGTATCCGACTCGCCGCCGTCCTGCGCGGAGATGAGCACGCTTCCCAGGGACGAGCGCGGCACGCCGGCGCCCGGCAGACCCGAGAAGGCCGACCAGTAGACCGGCTGCTGGCGGGTCATCAGGAAGTGATCGTCGATGCGCACGCACGTGAGCGGATCGCCGTTGACGAAGTACAGCGCGATGCGCGTCGCGTCGGTCGCGTTGTTGTTCAGCGTGATGAACGTGTCCTGGATCAGCGGCTCGCCGTCCGTGTAGAACGTGTCGCCGTCGAGATCCTGCCACTTGATCTCCACCTTCGTGTAGATCAGCACGCTTCCGAACAGGCCGAACGGCGCCGGGTTGCCGAGGTCCGGCCCGCCGGCGTACTGGATGCCCGGCCGGCGCGGCGCGAGGTCTTCCGGATCGATGTCGCTGTCATCGACCGGCACGTAGGTCGTGCCGTCGTCTGACGGATCGAGATCCGGCGGACCCATGATCGCGCCGCCGCCCTGCGCGGGCTCGACCGGCACGATCAGCCGGCCCGCCAGGCCGCCCGACCCGACCAGCGAGCCGCCGGCCATGTCGCGCTTGACGAGTTGGTTCAGCGAATCGCGGAACTCGATCACCGTCGCGTACACGCCGATGAACGGCACGCGGTGGAAGATCGTCCGGCAGTCGTCCGTGCGCCCGCCGGAGATGCGCACCATGCCCGCGTCCGTCGCGAGGTTGTCGCGCAGGAAGTAGTTGATCGGCGAGTGGCGGCTGACCAACTGCTGCTCCCACGAGTAGAAGCAGCGGCCGCGGATCGGCTCGAACGGCTGCTCGTTCTCGTTGTAGAAGCGGAAACGCGCCAGGATGCGCGGCGTGCAGAGGATCGGCCGGCCGAGCACGATCGCGATGCAGGCGTCGGACGTGACGCGTTGCGCCGGCGTGCCGCACGAAAGTCCGCTCGCCTGCGCGACGTTCGTGAACGAGAGCTCGAGGCCGATGAAGGCGTTCCACTCCAGGTCGGTGTTGAACGTGACCTCGCACGTCTTCGTCACCGAGGCGCCCGGCGCCAGATCGCCGATGAACGCGCCCGCCGTGCCCGGCCCGCCGCAATTTTCGGACGGGTCAAGCTCGCACGAAGTCGGCGACACGCCGATGTCGGCCAGGTGTTCGAGCAGGTTCTCATCCCACAGGCACACGTCGTGCAGGTCGGCCTCGCCCGTGTTCGTGACGCTGAACGTGTAGCGCAACGTCAGCGGGAAGGCCGGCGCGTCGACCGAGACGACCTGTCCCGGAGGCGAGCCGAGCGGATCCTGCAGCCACTGCACCAGCTTCGAGCACACGATGTCCGGCACGAGCACGTTGATCTGCGCCGAATCTTCTGCACGGCAGACGCCCGGAGGAGGCGGCAGCGCCGTGTCGGCACAGGCGTTCGGGCAGGCCTCGTTGTGGCCGTCCACGATGACGCGATTCACGCAATCCGGATCGTTGCCGACCACGGCGAAGTTGTTCGGCACGACGACGTTGAAGTCGATCGTCGCCGTCTCGCCCGGCGCCAGCCACGGCGCCGCCGGCCGGCAGGCCGCGAACGTGTACGCCCGCGGCAGACCCGTATTCAGCGACGCGATAAAGCCGCCGAAGCAGCCGTTGGCCGGCGTGCCGGCCAGATCGGTGATCAGGCTGCCCGGCACGACCCAGGTGTTGCAGTTGAGCAGGTCCGTAATGCAGAGGCGCGCCAGGCGCGGCCCGTCGGCGCCGCTGTCATTGCGGATGGTGATGCGGAACGTCAGTGCATCACCGGCGCACGCGATCGCGCTGTCGCCGAACGTGCCGCCCGGGACGTTCAGGCGAACCTGCTTCGTCACGGACAGGATGCACGGCAGCGGCAGGCGGATGCGCGCGTCGCAGTTGTCGTTAAGGCCGATCACGATCTGATTCGGACCGACGCACACGCCGCCGCCGCCCGCGGTCATCACGCCCGAGAGCGATGCGACGTTGTTGAGGATGTTGTCGATCGCGCCGTCGCAGTTGTCCAGGGCCCGCGCGGCCTCGTCGGTCGCGATGCAGATGTCCTGGAAGAAGTCGACGGTCGCGCCCGGCGCGACAAGCTTGACCACGCCGCCGCAAACGTCGTTGGCGCCGCAGGCCGTGATGCCCGGCGTGCCCGCCAGGCACGCGCACAGCGGCGCGTCGGTGACGGTCACGTTCAGCGGGATATCGCCTGCGTTGTGCGCCTGCACGCGCATGCGCAGCTTCACCGGGAAGATCTTGTCCCGCAGGTTGAGGTCGTCGGTGTAGGTCTCCGTCCCGTCGAACACGCCGCCGTTGTCGACAACGCAGTCGGCGTTCATGTCGGCCAGCACGGCGTACTGCTTGCTGACGCACTCCAGGCTGGCGGGGACGATGTCGATCGGCTCGTTCTCCGTGACCTGGCAGCAGAAGGCCGGCTCGCAGACGAGCGTGTTCGGGTTGACGCCCTTGCACTCGACGAACGCGCGGTTGTCCGGGTCGTTCGCCGGGTTCACGACGCCGGCGCCGGCGACCGTGGCGGTGAACGTCACCACGACGCACTGGTCCGCCGGCAGCGGCGGATTGAGCGTGATCACCGACGGCGTCGCGGCGCCGCCGCAGGCGTGCCAGTTGAACGGCGGCGCCACCGTCACGCCGCCCGCCATGTCGGTGCGCGTGATGCTGATGTTGCCGATGCCGCCCACAAAGTTGGCGATGTTGGTAATGCAGTCGTCGATCCGCAGCTCGCAGATGGGCAGCGGCGGAACGCGCGTGTCCGAGTTGCAGATGCGGATGCGGTACTGCACACAGGCGGACGGGCCGACCTGCAGCACGCTGGCGACCTCGACCTGCGCCGTGCGCGGATCGTCGCCCTCGTCGTCGTGCCACACTTCGGTCGTCGGCAGCGTGCAATTGGGCACGCAGCGGACGGCCTTGCGAACGTCGATGCGGCAGCGCCGCACGCACGCCGTGGCCGAGCAGTTGCTCGTGACCACGATCGGCGGCGTGCCGGTGATGCACAGCCCGCCGACGGCCGCATTCACCTGGCCGCTGACGGTCGCGTTGTTGTTGTAGCAATCGTCATCGGCGCCATCGAGCGCCTCGAAGAGATCCCACACCGCCACGCTCGGAATGACGATGCGGCAGGTGCGCGTCGCCGTCGAGCCTGGCGGGATCGGCGGCGTGCAGGAGCCGGCGTCGAGGTTGCCGATCAGCGCGCAGCCGTCGTTGCCGCCGGCGTTGCACGGACCCGTGCAAAGCTGGCACGAGCCCGGATCCACCGTCGCCCCGGCCGCAATGGCGTTCGCGATCAGGTTGGTATCGCAAATCTGCACATTCGTCAGGGCCGTCTCACCCGTGTTGGTCACGGTGAACGTGTAATCCAGCGTGACGGCGGTGAAGTTGGACGGAATGTCCACGTTGCCCGCGGCGTCCGCCACGAGCGGCTGCGTCCCGCCGCCTTCCAGCGTCACGGTGCCGGCGATCGACTTGTCGCAGGCGATCCGCGGAACGCGCACGTCCACGTTGGCCGTGTTCGTCGCCGCGTCGTTGTCCACAAAGCAGGCATTGTCGGCGACGCCGTCGCACGTCGGGGCGGCCGTCTCGGTGAAGCCCTCGACACTCACGAAATTCGAGCAGTCGATCGGCGTGCCGCACGCGAACACGTCCGGCGTGTTCGGCACGTCCACGTCAAAGAGCAGCTCGAGGCACTCGCCCGGCGCCAGCCACGGCGACGCCGCGCGGCACTCGCAGAACGTGTAGAAGCGGCGCGTACCCGGACTGCCGACTGAGGACAGGAAATCCTGGCCCGGAGGCGGCGGGTTCGCGAAACACGACGTCACGTCGGCGATCAGAACGCCGCTGGTGCAGTTGACGATCTGCGCCCGCAGGTTCGAGCGCGTCCACGTCGCCGCACAGCTCATGTCGTCGCGGATCGCGAAGCGCGGCAGCTTGGTCCGCTCCGTTACCGGGTCGGACGTGTTGCTGACGCGAACGCGGAACGTGATGCGCTGGCCGGGGATTACGTTCACGCTCGGGCCGAACGAGCCCGGCGGCGTGCTGGCGCAGCGCACTTCCTTGACCACGTTGAATTCGCACGGCACCGGGCAGGTGATCGTCGCCGTGCAGGTCGACGTCACTTCGATGTTGCCGTTGTCGTTCGTGCAGATCGTGCCGGGGCAGCCGCCCGGGCACGTGCCGGTGATGCGGCCGACGACCGTGGCCGTGTTGGTCAGCGTCGTCGCGCCGGGGTCGATGCAGGCGCACAGGTCGCGCATCGCCTGAGCCGTGCAAACGCGGATGTCGCACGTGAAGACGCCCTCGTCGGGGCCGCCCGCTGCGCCGTTGTCGGGGCAGAGGTTGATCGCGGTGTCGAACGAGGTGCAGTCCGTTCCGCCGGCCTCGAAGTCGAGCCCCGGAATGGTGCGGATGCAGTTTTCGAACACGTCGTCGCGCACCGTCGCGTTCAGGCACACCTGGCCTGTGTTCCGCGCCGTCACGCGCAGACGCAGCGTGAGCGGGAATATCTCGTCACGCAGGTCGAGATTGTTCGTGAACGCGGTGAACGCGCCGTCCGGCGTGCCGTCGCAATTCGTGTCGCGGCGAATCGCAAAGTCCTTCGAGCAGGCGATCGTCGCGCGCTGAATGTCGATCGGCTCGACCGCCGTCATCGGCGCCCGGAACACGGGCGTCTCGCCGGCCGGACACTGCGTCGCGCAGCACACGAGGATCGTGTTCTGCGGATCGCAGTTGGCGTCAACCGTGGCCGGGCCGACGATCGTCGCCTTGAACGTCAGGGTCACGCTGGCGCCGGCCGGCAGCGGCGGCGACAGCAGCAGGTCGGACGGAGTAACCGGCTCGGCCGCCAACCGCAGCACGAGCGGCGGGTTGAGCGCCAGCGCGCCGCCGATGTCGGACCGCGTCACCACCACGTCGAACGGCAGCGGCGAAGCGAAATTGGTGCGGCAGGTGATGATGTCGTCGTAGCGCAGCGCGCAGACCGTGACGGGGTTGTCCGCCGGCGCGTTGTTCGTCACGACCACGCGATACTGGATGCAGCTTCCCGGCGCGACCTTCAACGTGTCGCTCAGGTTGCCGTCGAGGTCGGCGTCGATGAATGCGCCCGCGCCCGCTTCGCTGCAATTCGGCAGGCAGCGGACTTCCTTGCGAACCGCGATGTAGCACGGCTCGAGGCACACCTGCGCGTCGCACGTCGTCGAGCGGTTCAGGCCGCTCGTCGGCGGGCAGATGCCCGCGGCGTTGATGTCGCCCGTGACGCGCCCGGTGTTCTGGTAGCAGGTGCGGTCGCTGTCGCGACGCATCGCGAACGCTTCCCACGCGCGGCGGCTGAACACGCGCACCTGGCACGTGCGGTCGATCCGCACTTCGCCGGGGCAGGTGGCCGAGAAGCCCAGGTCGCCGATCAGGCGGCACAGGTCGTTCGTGCCGTCGCACGCGCCGTTGCACAGGTCGCACGTGAGGCCCGCGTCCTGCGTGCCGACGGCGATCTCGCCGGGGAACGTCGTACGCACGGCGTTCACGTCGGCCACGAGGTTGTCGTCGCAGATCTGCACGCCGCTGAACGGCACCTCGCCGCAGTTGATCGCGCCGATGGTGAAGTTCAGTTGCAGCGGACTGGCGCCGACGACGCCGTCCGGCCCGAGCGGGAACAGGATGTCGCTCGGCAGTTGCAGGTTGCTCGAAGGCGGCAGCGAGAACGGCTGCACCGGCTCGTACGGAACGTGGCCGTTGGAGCCAGTCGCGGAGACCGACTTCTCGCAGCGCAGGCACGGCACGCGGACGTTGATCCGCGCCGTGTTCAGCAGGCCGTCCGTAAAGTCGCTCGCGATGGCCGGGCAGCGCGGGTCGCGCGGCTGGCCGGCGTCTTCGTCGCAGTGGCACGCCACGTCGTTGTTCGGCGGCGGCGGCGGGCACACTTCCGTGAAGCCGGCCACCTGCACCGTGTTCGTCGCGTCGATCGCGGTGCATTGCGTACCGAAATCGTTCGGAACCGTCACGTCAAACGTCAATTCGAGGCATTCGCCCGGCGCCAGCCACGGCGTAGCCGGCCGGCACTCGGCGAAGGTGTAGTCGATGAAGCCGTTGTTGACCGAGGCCATGAAATCCGGCCCCGGCGCGGTGAAACAGCTCGCCACGTTGGCCACGACGGCCCCGGACGTGCAGTTCACAATCTGCGCGGTGAAGTTCGACCGCGCCCACGTCACGTCGATCGCGTCGCGGATCGCGAAGCGCGGCAGCTTCACGCAGTTGGCCACGAGCGGCGGGCGGAAGCGCTGCGTCGGATTCTCGATGCGCACGCGGAAGCGCAGCACCGAGCCGGGCAGCGCGTCTTTCAGCGCCGCATAGGCGGTGTCGGCGTCTCCCACGCACTTCACTTCCTTGATCACGCGGAAGTTGCAAGGCAGCGGGCACAGCAGCACGCCCGTGCAATCGCCCGTGCTCGGCGTCACCGCCACGTTGCTGCTGAGGCAGTAGAGCGGCGGATTGCCGGGGCACGCCGGCGAAGTCGGGCACGCCACGATCACGCCCGTCAGCGTCGCCGTGTTCTGGTACGACGCGTCCGCCGGAACGCCGCCATCGCGAGCGCACAGCGCCCGCATCGCGGCCGCCGACTCGACGCGAATGCGGCAGAACCAGTCGGCCGTCCCCCCCGGACAGATCGTCTTGGGTGTCGGATTGACGAGTTCGCAGGTCGCCGGCTCTACGATCGAGACGCCCGGCGTCGTCTGCGCGTGATTGACGAAATTCGCGTCGGCCGCGGTGACCGACACGCACGTCTGGCCCGTGTTCTCGACGCGCACGCGCAGCTTGAGAATCGCGGGGAAGACGACGCAGCTCAGATCGAGCTCGTCGGCGAAGGCGTCGGCCGTGTTGTCCGGCTGGCAATCGCCGTTCTGATCCCATTGCACCGACCACTGCTTGCTCTGGCAGCGATACGCGGCGCTGAGCACGTCGATCGCTTCGGAGTCGCACGTCGGCGCTTCGAACGCCGGCACGCCGCCGGGGCACTCGCCGGCGCACTCGACCGACATGAAGTTGCGCGGGTCGGTGTCGGCCGTGACGCCGGCCGGGCCGTTGAGCTGTGCCCGGAACGTCAGCACGACGCACGCGCCCACCGGCAGCGGCGGGTTCAGCGAGATCACCGAACGGGCGCCAGGCGCCTGCGGCGCGCTGTGCCAATCGATCGGCGGATTGGCGACCAGCACGTCGGCCGGGCGATCGGTGCGGCGGATGATCACGCTGGGCGAGATCGAGCCGGGGATGAAGTCGTTGATGTCGGAGATTACGTCGTCGAGCCGCAAGGCGCACAGGCCGACCAGCGGATCCTGCGTGATGTTGCGGATCGACACGCGCCACTGGACGCACGAGCCGGGCGCGACGTCAAGGTCGCTGACCTGCGGGCCGAAGCCGGCCGCCTCGCAGCTTGTCGAGTTGTTCGTGTAGCCCGCGATGTGCCCGCACGCGAGCGGATCGACGATCGGCGTGCAGTTGTCGAGGCAACGCACTTCCTTGAGCACTTCGATTTCACAAGGACGGTTGCAAATTGTCGCGAACGCGTCGCGGCACAGATCGCACGGAACGGGGCAATCGCAGCGCGGCGTCACGCCGGCGGGACGCACGACCTGGCCCGCAATGCGGATCGGCACGCCCGAATCGGTCGGCGGAATCACGGTGTCGTCGATCTCGATCGGAACGTCGATCTCGATCGGCGGAACCGGGCGGCGCTCGCGCTCGTCCGGGCCATCGGAGATTTCATCCGGCGGAACGCGGTCCGGCGGATCGAGCGGCGGCGGCGTGTCGCCCTCGGCGAACGCCAGCGACGGACGCGCGCAGGCCGAAGCGCAGTTGCGGTAGCAGAACGGATCGCCCGTGCCGTTCGGCCGCGTCGCGCGGCAATTCGGCTCGCCGGGCGGAACGCCGTCGCGGTTGTCGT
>CAZHIE010000047.1:23246-25215 GCA_964532435.1 uncultured Planctomycetales bacterium | reverse complement strand
GCGGATGCGCTGCCGTTTCTCGCGTGCGGCACTACACTGCACGCGGAATTTCGGGGGTGTGTCGGCTGCTTGCGGGAGAACCAGAAATGCATCATCGATCCGCACGGGTTCGGGCGTGCTGTTGCTTGCTCGGCGCGCTCCTCGCGAATGGGCCCGCGCTCGCCGGCGACGGCGACGCCGTGGCGATCGTCAACGGCCGGCCGATCGGCCGAACCGTTCTGGTCGACACGCTGCTTCAATCGCACGGGTTGGACATTCTCCAGCAGCTCATCGTGCTGGAGCTGGCCCGCGATGAATCGCAGCGTCAGGGCATGACCGTCACGCAGGCCGACGTCGACGCCGAATTTCAGCAGGCCCTCGACGAGGTCGGCCGCGCCGCCGGCGGCGCCGACGCCCGCGATCTCACGGCCGAGCAGAAGCAGAACGCGCTGAATTTCCTGCTGCAGCAGAAGAACACGTCGCTGATCGAGTTCAAGCTCGCGATCGAGCGCAACGCGCACTTGCGCAAGGTCGTCGACAAGACGCTGAAAATCGACGAGGGCGTATTGCGAGAGGAATTCGCACGCACGTACGGCGAGCGCGTCGAAATGCGCCACATCCAGGCCAACGACCGCCGCACGTTGCAGGAAGCGCTTAACCTGCTGTCGAACGGCGTGGATTTCGCCGAGGCGGCGCGGCGCGTGAGCCAGAACCCCGACACGGCGCCGCGCGGCGGGCTGATGGAGCCATTCAGCTTCGACGACACGCGCATCCCGCCTGTGCTGCGCGACGCGGCGTTCGCGCTTCGGCCGGGCGAGGTCTCCAACCCCACGCAGGTCGAGCAGCGCTTTCACATTCTCAAGCTGGAGCGGCGCATCGCGCCGGAAAATGTGAAGTATGACGACGTGCGCGAGCGCGTGCTCGAGTCCGTCCGACGCCGGGCGTTCGCGACCGAGCGCGAACGCCTCGCCACCGAGCTTTTCAAGAAGGCGAGCATTCGCGTGATCGACGCGGGGCTGAAGGCACAGTACGACGCGCTGATGAAGCAGGCGGACGCGGCTGGCGCGCCCGCAGCAGAAGGGTCCGCGGCCGCCGCGCCGGCGCCGCCGGCCGTGAAGACGCCAGCGCCGAAGAAGAAGAGCGCGCGTCCGTAGGGGCGGATGGATGGATGATGGCGCAGCGGACGCATGGCAGCCGAGGGCGGCTGCGGTCCACCGGAGGCAGCCGGGGGCGGTTGCGTTCCACAGGAGGCAGCCGAGGGCGGTTGCCCTCCATAAAGGGCGCAGTTCCCGCGCTCCGTCGCACACCGTAGGGTGCGCACACACTTTAGACCCGTCGAGGAATCTGCCGATGCGCCGTGCATGGAGATTCCGGCGTCCATCTATCGTGAACGCCCAGGCACGTGCCTGACGATTCTCGATCGCACGCGCCTGGCGATCGTGATCCGCGAGGACGCCTTTCGCCTCGCGCACTACCCGCGCGATTGCCCCGTCGAGCTGCGGCTGCCGGTCTGGTCGCGGCCGCCGGTCACGCTTGCGGCGCTGCTGCTGCGCGTCGCGCGCAGCGATCTGCACACTTTCGACCGCTGGCTCGACGGCGCACAGGCCGCCGACCAGCGCATGATCCAGGCGCTCTCGCGGCAGGATTCGCTGGAGGTTGCGGCGGTGGCCGAGCGGGAGAAGCGCGCCTTCACGGTGCAGAACACGCTTCAGGCGGCGACGGCGACGCTGCTCGAAGTGGTGCGCGCGGAGGGTTCGTGGACCCGCGAGCAATTCTCCGCCGGACGGGCGGAGATCGAGCGGCTATACCCCAGCGCCAGCGCGCTGTGGTGGGCGGAGACGGAGATTGCACCGCGAGCCGGGCAGGCGACGGCGCGGCGCGGACACTGACGGCGCGCGTCTGGCGCCTCAAAATCATTCGGGACGAATTGGGTGCGGGGAGCATCGGCCTCTGGCCGGTGCGAGTTCGGTTTTTCCCGCCTCCGCATTCG
>CAZHIE010000047.1:20448-23146 GCA_964532435.1 uncultured Planctomycetales bacterium | reverse complement strand
CCGGCCAGAGGCCGATGCTCCCCATTTCTGCGGTGGAATGCGTTCGAGGCTGCGCTAGCGCTTCTGCTCCGACACGACCCGCCCGTCGATCACGACCCCCACGCAGTGCGACGTGTATTCGAACGGATCGCCGTCATAGATCGCCACGTCGCCGTCCTTGCCGACCGCCAGCGAACCGACTCGCTCTTCGACGCCGATGATCCGCGCGGCGTCGATCGTGATCGACGCGAGCGCTTCGTCGAACGTCAGCCCGTTCGCCGCCGCGATGGCCGCCTCGAACAGCACCACCCGCACCTTGGGCACGTAATCCTCGTATCCGCTTTGCAGCGCGATGGCGATGCCCGCCTTGCGCAGCTTCGCGGCCGTCTCGAAGCTCTGGTTCTCCGTTTCGCCCCACATGCGCTGCATCGACGGATGCACGATCACCGGCACGCCGGCCGCCTTGATGTCGTCGATCAGCACATACGCCTCGGCCGCGCTGTCGAGAATCAGCCGCATGCCGAACTCGCGGCGCAGGCGAAGCGCCGCAGCGATGTCCTGCGCTCGGTTGCACGTGACCAGCAGCGGCAGCTCGCCCTTGAGCACGCGCACGAGCGTCTCGCTGCGCAGGCTGCGCTCCGGGTGTTTCTCCGCGTCGGGGCTTTCGAGCTTGCGCGCATACTCCTGTGCCTTGAGAAACTCCTCGCGCAGGAGCGCCATCATCTTCCCGCGCGTGCCGGGAGACTTGCCGTGCTCGTTCTTCTCCGCCTGCGGGCCGAATGTGCAGGCGACCGCGGCCGACTCGACCATCACGGCCGCCTCGGCCGAGTTGCCGACCGTTTTGGCGATCATCGTCTGGCCGGAGATCAGCTCGCCGGGGGCGTGGCCTGTGTGAACGGTCGTCACGCCGAAGCTGCGGACCCACTCGATCAGCTTTTCCTGCGGGTTGTAGGCGTCGATCGCGCGCAGCTCCGGCTGGATCGGCGACGAGCGCTCGATCTGGTCGGAGTCGTGCGGCTGGTTGTAGATGCCGGACAGGCCGACGCACGAGTGCGCGTCGACCAGCCCGGGCGTAACCACTTCGCCCGCGATGATCCGCACGTCCTCGGGAATCTGCACGGCGTCGGCCTTCCCGACCGCGGCGATCTTCCCGCCGCGAATCAGCACCACGCCGTCGGCGATGGCGGGGCCGGACATCGTGTGTACCGTCTTGCCGCGGATGGCGATGTCCTGCGCCGCCGCGCCGAGCGGGCCGATGAAGAGCAAGGCAGCCGCCGCGACGCCGGCGATGCGTGATGTCCATCCGTGGCGATTCATTCGTGATCCTCCCCGTCGCGCTCGAAGCAGCACATGTATGGTTGTTGATCGCGCGCCGCGCCCCAGCCGCCGACGGCGTGCAGCAAGTCGTCTGCGTCGGTGCGGTCAAAGACCTTTGTGCCTTCGACCCAGGTCTGCTCGACTTTCGTATAGACGCTCAGCGGATCGCCCGAAAGCACCAGGAAATCGGCGTCCTTCCCCACGTCCAGCGAACCGATCCGCTCGCCCAGGTCGATCATCTCCGCCCCCGACAGCGTCAGCGCCCGCAATGCGCCGGCGCGCGTCATGCCCGCCCGCACGCCCAGCGCCGCGGCCCGGAAGAACAGCCGCGAATCGGTGATCCAGTCGTCCGTATGGAACGCGACCTTGACGCCGGCCTTCTCCAGAATCGCCCCTGTCGAAAACGACAGCTCGGCCGCTTCCAGCTTTCCGCCGGGGCTGTCCACCACAATGATGGAGCAGGGCACGCCGGCTCGCGCGATCTCGTCGGCGACTTTCCAGCCTTCGCTGACGTGGTGCAGCACGACGCGAAAGCCGAATTCCTTCGACAGCCGCAGCACGGTGACGATGTCGTCGGCGCGGTGCGTGTGATGATGCACGACGCGCTTGCCGTCCAGCACTTCGATCAGGCCCTCCATGCCCAGGTCGCGGGCCGGCATCTTGTCGGGATCGCCGGCGGCGCGGGCGACCTTGTCGCGGTACTCCTGCGCCTTGATGTACTGCTCGCGAACCATCGCCGCCGACTTGCCGCGCGTGCCGGAAAAGGGCGGCGCACCGATCGAGTTCGTGCCGTTGGCCATCTTCATGCCGCCGAGCATCGCGCCGTCGGCGTCTCGATAGGCCATCTGCTCGATCGTCTTCACGCCTTTGCGCAGCTTCACGTAGATCGTCTGTCCGCTCAGCAGATGCCCCGAGCCCGGCATGATGTTGAGCGTGGTCAGCCCGCCCGCGACGGCCCGGCGAAACCCGCCGTCGAGCGGGTTGAGCGAGTCGAGGATGCGCACGCCCGGCTGGATCGTCGCCGAGCCATCGGCGCCGCCGATGCCGCCGATGTGGTTGTGCGTGTCGACCAGGCCGGGCATGAGCAGCTTGCCCTTCGCATCGATCCGCTGCGCTCCGTCGGGGATCGGGGTCGCTGCCGCCGGCCCGACGGCAACGATCTTGCCGCCCTGGATAACGAGGGCGCCGTCGGCGATCTCCGCGCCCGAGATGGTGATGAGCCGCGCGCCGACGAACGCGACCGGGGTCTCCTGCGCGGCGGCACGCGGGGCCAGCGCCGCCAGCAGCAGCAGGGACATACAGACGACGATGCGCATCCGGTACTCCGTTTGAGGTAGCGAAGGGAAGGGGGATTGTGTTCGCACCGCGCCGCGTATGCAACATGTGCCCGACTGTCCTCAGT
>CAZHIE010000047.1:11391-20348 GCA_964532435.1 uncultured Planctomycetales bacterium | reverse complement strand
AAACCCGTGCCACCCAATCGCTCGCGATAGCCGAGTGCCTGCCTACGCGAATGGACTGCCGGAGGTGGGACTTGAACCCACACGCCCTTGCGGGCACGGGATTTTGAATCCCGCGCGTCTGCCAGTTCCGCCACTCCGGCCGGACAGATTCTTCCACTGTCGCCGTCGGATTCTCGTTGTGATCTCGCGTGCGGTCAACTGGAATCGCGCGAAGGAGTGCGCTGGAATCCGCATCTGGCGGAAAATCTGAGCCCACCACGCAAGTGGTGGGTCCGGAGACGGAGACGCTCGCGCGTGATGGGCGACTCACCGGGGTGAGCGGCGCGGGGGACTTGGTCCGATGGCGGCACGAAAGACGCAGGCGTCGCTGCGTCCCGACCCACCACTTGCGTGGTGGGTTCGGATTCTTGCGTGGGGGGTTCGGATTCTCGCGCCGTGCGTTCCGATTCCACCTATGGCCGCTGCGGGCGGGAGGCCGGCGGCGCCGTCGTCTGCGTGGCGCTCGGCGAAATGCGACGGGCGGCCGCATCCTCCGGCGCGATCCAGCCGACGTGCTGCACCAGCGGAGGCGCCGCGAGGCGGATCGCCGTGCCTTCCATCGGAATGACGTACACGTGCTCGTCGCTGGGCATGCGCGCGTCGCCCATTCGCCCGCCGAGAAAGTTCAGCTTGGCCGCAATGGCCTTGCCGTCTGGTCGCCACGCCAGCTCATACGCCGAGTGGCTGCGCATCCCCTTCTCCACGTCGCCGAGCGCCAGGACGCGCTCGGCTGCCCCGTCGAGCGTGCGGATCGTCACGCGATCGATCGTTGCGACCGCCAGCGCCTGGCCGTCGGGCCGCCACGAGAACGAGAAAATCGGCTCATCCTTGACGATCGCGCGATTCGCGACGCCGTCCGCGAGGACGAGGTCGTATCGCACGTCCTTTCCGCGGCGGGATTTCTCCTCCAGGAATGCGAGCGTGCCGCCGGCGCTGATCGCCGGCTGAGATGCGCGGCGCTCGCCGCTGCCGATGCGCCTTGGCGCGGGCGGCGGGGGCGCGGCGGCCGACGGCGGTCCCGCGTCGAGCACCCAGACGCGCGCATCCGGCCCGCTGTCGGCCACATATGCGATTCGTCGCGAATCGGGGAACCAGGCGATGTCGGAAACGGCCGTCAACCCCTCGGTCATCCGCCGCGCGGCGCCGCGCGGCGTCGAGGCGGCGTCGGCCACAAACAGATCGACCGTGTCGCTGCCGCGCTCCGCGCTGGCGTATGCGATGCGCAGTCCATCGGGAGAGACGGCGCCGTGCCGCTCGCGCTCGCGCAGGGGGAACCGCTCGCCGGTCGCCGGATTGATCGCGAAACTTTCGGACTTGGTCTGAACTTCGAGCCAGGTCGCCTCGGGCGGCGCGCCGACCGCCGGAATGGCGGCGAATATCGCGCACAGCGCCGCCAGCCGGCGACGCGCGCCCACCGGCCACAACGGGCGCTTTGTGCAAAAGTCAATCCGCGACGCGGGACTGAGGATACGCATGAGATTCGCTCCGACCGGCCGTGCGGCCGTCCAGCGCGTCGGTGCGCGGTTACGCAGTCGCGCCGATCGCTAACAGCGTGCCGAGGGGCCGCAGGTCCGATGCAGTGTAGTATGCATCCGCCGGCCGCGCCATGCGCAACGAGTGTGTAACGTTGTAAGCCCGGGCTGCGTGTACATGCGCGGCGAAGAGTGGACCCCGGCCGCGCTCGGCTGCATGTGCAGCGGTACGCGCCCGCGGGCGTCGCGGTTGCAGCCAAACCCGATTGGAGCGATCGAGCATGTCGGACGCCGCGATCGACATTCGCCAGGCCACGTCCGCCGATGCGCTGCGGCGCTGTCATGCCGTGATGGTCCAGCTTCGGCCGAACGTCGATGAGGCGGCGTTTGTCGCACAGGCGCAGCGCCAGGCGGCGCAGGGCTATCGAGTGGCCGCGCTGGAGGAAGGCGGGATCGTCCGCGCGGTAGCGGGGTATCGCCTGATGGAGACGTTTTTCAGCGGGCGCCTTCTCTACGTCGATGATCTCGTGACCGATCAGGCGCATCGCTCGCGCGGGCACGGCCGGCGATTGCTGGCGTGGCTGGTTGATGAAGCCCGGCGGTGCGGCTGCGCGACGCTGGAACTGGATTCGGGCGTGCAGCGCAAGGAAGCGCACGCGTTCTACTTCCGCGAGAACATGCGGGTCGACTCGTTTCACTTCCGGATCAGGCTCGACGCCTGACGAGGTGTTCGCGATGCGGGAATTTCTGACGACGCTGATGGCGCACAACGCCTGGGCGACGGGCGTGCTGCTCGACGACGCGGCCCGGCTCTCGCTCGATGACTTTCACCGCCGATTCGAGATCGGCCCCGGCAGCATACACGACACGCTTCGGCACATCGTCGGGGCGATGCTGCGCTGGGGCGATCGCATCGGCGGCGTTGCCGTGCGCCCGTCGATCGAAGCCGCCGGCCGGCGGTTCTCGGCGGCCGAGCTGCGCGAGCATCTGGCGCAGGGCGACGCGGAATTGCGCCGCGTCGCGGAACGGCTGGAGGCCGCGGCTGGGTGGACGGAAATCATGGAATTCGCCGTTCCCGACGGGCCGACGTACCGATTTCGGCGCTCGACGGCGATGCTGCACGTATTGACGCACGGCATGCACCACCGGGCGCAGGTGCTGAACATGCGACGGCAACTGGGCCTTGCGCCGCTCGGCCTGGATCTCGACGTTGTGGAGTGGGAGTGCGCATCGACGGGCCAGATCGCAACGTGATCGCCGCGGCGAAAAACGCATCGACTTCCGGCCGCACGTTCCGGTATAATCAAGCAGAAGTCGGTCCGAATCTCGTTTTCTCTGTCGTTGCCGTACTCGTCTGAACGCCCCGGCCGCTGGGAAACCTCGCGCGAATGTCGCGCGAGATTGGCCGGCGCACGTCCGCAACACGCGAGGAATCGCCATGTCCAACGTGTCACGTCTGTTGGCCGGAACCGCGGCGCTGATCGCGCTGCTGTGGGGCGCCGCCACTGTCGAGGCGCAGGTCGTCGGCGCATGCTGCCGCGGGGCGAATTGCACGATGGAGACGCAACTCGCCTGCACGTCGGAAGGGGGGACGTATCTCGGCGACAACGTCGAGTGCATTGACGGAACATGCCGCGTGAATCCCGATTTCGGCGTCACGGATCTGACCGCCTGCTGGCAGGCGAACGGAACGATTCAGTTTCGCTTCAGCCTGACGTACGGCACGGGCAACGTCGATCCGCCGCTGGCCGACGTGCCGGTGCGCATCACGTTCGTCGCGCCGAGCGGCACGGAGACGGACGATCAGGTGGCCCGCTGGACGGCGCAGCCGACTGGAACCTGCGGAGACAATCTGCCGCCGAACTGCACGGGCACCTGCCCCGACTGGACGGCGCGGCTCAAGAATGAGGACCACACCGTCACCTCGGCGTGCGAGGATCGGTTTATCGAAGACGCGGCAGGAGACCTGTACCGCGGCTGCGTTTGCATTTATCGCCTGCCGACCGGCAAGAACAAGTCCGCGCCGGACGGGCCGGAAGCGCCCTATTCGTTCACCGTGACGGTCAACGGCGACGGGTCGGTGCCGGAGCGCGATCCGTCGAACAACTCTGCGACGATCAATGTCACGCCGAGCACGCCAGTATGCGCCGGCCTGCCGGCCACGTCGCCGTTTGGAGCGCGCGTGGTGCTGGCGGCGATCGTCGTTGCCGGCGTAGTCGTCCTCTTGACCCGCGTGCGGCGGACCCGCGCCGCGTGAGCATTGCCGTCCGCCGCGGGCTTCGGCGCCCGGGCACTCGGCATTTCCGAAGCGGAATGCAGCCGAGGGCTGCTGCGGTCCATCGTGAAAATCAGGAGGAAACACGAATGTCAAAGCTGTCACACGTCGTTGCAACGATCGTCGCCGCAGCGGTGCTCTCCGCCGCGCCCGGCGCTGTCGCACAAGTCGTCGGCGCCTGCTGTCACGGCGCGGACTGCACGATGGAAACGCAGCCCGGCTGCGCTGCCTCCGGCGGCATCTATCTTGGCGACGATGTGGAGTGCTTCGACGGTACCTGCCAGGTCCAGGCCGACTATGGCGTGACCGACCTGACCGCGTGCTGGCTGCCGGACGGGCGGATTCGGTTCACGTACACGATGACGTTTTCGCCGGGCAACGTCGATACGGGCATTGCGGACATTCCCGTGCGCGTCACGTTCGTCGCGCCGAGCGGCACGGACTCCGACGACCAGACAGTCACGCTCACCAACACGCCGGCGGGAACGTGCGAGGATCGGCTGCCGCCGAACTGCACCGGGACGTGTCCCGATTGGACGGCGACGTTCAAGGGGAACAGCATCACGCTCACCGCGTCGTGCGCCGAGCTTTCGTTCGTCGACTCGCGCGGCAACCGGTACACGGGCTGCGCGTGCGACTACCGGGCGCCGAACGGCAAGGACAAGTCGGCGCCGGATGGGCCGGAAGCGCCCTATTCGTTCACCATCACGATCAACCCGGACGGCGTCGTCCCCGAACGAGACTCGTCGAACAACTCGGCAACGATCGCCGTCTCGCCGGCCACGCCGACATGCACGGGATTGCCCGCGACGACGACGATCGGAGCGAGCGTCGTGTTGGCGGCGATCGTCGTTGCCGGCGTAGTCGTTCTATTGAGCCGCGTGCGGCGGGGCCGCGCCGCGTGAGCATTGCCATCCGCAGCGACAGCGGCTTCGGCGCCCGGGCAGTCGCCATTTCCGAAGCGGAATGCAGCCGAGGGCGGCTGCGGTCCATCGTGTAGCGAATAACGAATGGAGTGTCGTCCGGCGCTCCTCCATTCGTTCTTCGCTATTCGCCATTCGCAATTAGAACTGCGATCCCGCGAAGCCGGGCGCCAGGTCTTCGTTCGTCACCTTCTGCGAGCGATACTCCACCTGGAGATCGCGCGTGATGACGACGATTCCGCCCTTGTGCGGGCCGATGGCGCGCTCGCCCTCGCGCCGAATGAGATCGCGCAGATACGTGCCGCGCATCACGGCCTGCCGCTGCGCGTCCTCGATCGGGTTGCCCGTCAGCTCCAGCCGCAGCTTCCACAGCACGCGGCCGTCCATGAACGCGAAGTGCTCGCGAAAATACCAGTAGCGCTGTGGATCGAGCACGACGCCGTTGGGCTGGTTCGCGCCCGCGTCGCGATACGTCATGCGCAGCCGCCCGCCTTGCCGCGGCCAGCCGAGGCGCGCGGCCGGGCACGCGAACACGCCGTCCACCTCGCCGAGATAGCGCGGCATCATCACGTTGGGCAGCGAAAGCGGCCAGCGCGTGCGGTCGAAGGCGTTGAGGTCTTCGTCCGTCCACGCCGCGCCGCCGAAGCCGGGGACGCTCGACGCCGAGCGCGGCGGATTGCCGGTTCCGTTGGTCATCGGCGTCTCGACGTACGGCACGCGCGAGTTCCACTCGGTCCAGTAGTTGTAGATGCCGCCGGCGATCTGCCGCATGTTGGACATGCAGACGCAGCGCTTGCCCTGCTCGCGCGCGGCGGACAGGCCGGGCAGCAGAATGCCGATCAGCACGGCGATAATCGCCACGGTTACGAGCAGCTCGATGAGCGTGAAAGCTCGGCGGAACATGAGAAATCTCCCAATTGCGAATTGCGAATTGCGAATAGCGAATTGGGAGGACCGGCGGTCTATCCGGAATTCGTTATTCGCCATTCGCCATTCGCTATTCCCTCGCTATTCCCCGAGCAGGCACGCGACGAACGAATCGATGTCGCCGTTGTCCACGCCGCCGTCGCCGTTCGCGTCGTTCGCGCACACATAGCTGCAATCGGGATACGCAGCGTGATACGCGGCCCGCCCGCCCGTCAGCGCCAGCACAAACGCGTCGATGTCGCCGTTGTCCACCGCGCCGTCGCAGTTCGCGTCGCAGCGCGCCCGCCCGTCGCAGCCCGAGCCGGCGATCACCACTGCGTCATAGCCGATCGAGTCGCCGAACACCGGGTCGAAACTGTTGTTGATTCCGAAGCCCGCCGCCTCCAGATACACAACCCGATCCGCGCCGGCCGGCGCGACCGGCAACACGACTTCGTCCAGGTATGCGCCGAGATCGCCCGCGAAATCCGCCAGCGCCGTGCCGCCGTTGCCCGCCACCGTGAAGTCGTCGCCACTCACGCCGCGCGCGATCGTCGCCGACCCGCTGAGCAGCCCGTTGGCGGTGTTCCACGTTGTGCCGATGTGCGTCTCGTCCACCAGCGGCCAGAGCGTCGATCCAAGGCCTTTGCCCGCGAGCGTGGGAAAAAGCCCGCTGGCCGCGTCGCGCTCGACCAGCCATCCGCGCCACGTTCCGAGGAATTGCATCGTCCCAAGCACGTGCGGCGAAGACGTGAACGGATCGATCGAGTCTTCCCACAATTCGTACCCGAGATCCGAAATCTGCCACACGCCCACAAGGCCGCCATTCGTGAACGGCGCGAGCGTGCCTACGCGCGTGTCGACGGCCGGGTTCGTCGGCGGACCGGACGGCGGCGATTCGCCCGCGGGTGCGAATGGTTCGGTGCCGGCCAGCGTAACCAGGATCACGGCGACGTCGGGCCCGATGTTCGGCGCGCCTTCGTTGGTTCCGGTGATGTCGGCCGCAAGCAGCGTCACCGCGCCGGCGTCGAGATCGAACGTCAGATCGACGTGGCTGTCCGTTCCGGGGATCAGCACCGCGCTCATGCCGGCCGCGGGCAGCAGCGCGCGCGTGTCATTCGACAGGTCGCCATCGAGATCGAGCAATGGCCCGCCCAGAAACTCGATGCCCATGAACGGGTAGGGGCCCGGCGGGCCGAGCGGCACCGATCCGCGGCGATAGAGAAAGCTCAGGCTGCCGTACGCATTCGGGGCGATGATCGGCTGCGGCGGCGAGCCGACGTAGACCACTGGTGCGCCGCTCGGCAGCGTGCCGGCCAGGCGGTCGCCGTCGAAGAACGTGCCGGGCACGCCCGTGTTCGGAAATCCGCTCGGAAAGACGGTGCGCGCGGTGGACGGATACTGCCCGTTGTCCACGCCGGTGAGCAGGTGAAAGCGCTCGGCGCGCGCGGCGGACACGGCCAGCAGCGTCGCGAGGAGAATCGTCAGGGTGCGGAATTTTGCGCAGCGGCTGCGGAAAATCGCGCAGCTCGAAACAGATCGAGTCATTGGATCGTTCCTTCCATGCGTAGGGCGACGCCGGCGTGCGGGGTCGCGCGGACAATCGAATTTCGGTTTGCGCGCAAGCCATGCCCGCGGTGGTCGCCGGACGGGCGCGTCCGGCGATGCGTCTGGGGCAGTTGCGGGAAAAGGCTCGACGGATTTTCAGGCGAGCGCAGACATCGGCGGGGCGCGATCAGGCAGCGCGATGCGCAGGAAGCGTATGAGGAGCGGCGGCGGCAGCAGCCGCGTACGCTCGGTCTGGGCGGTTACTTCGGATCGCTCGGAGCGGCGCTGCGGCCTTGTCCGCGGCGTGCTCGTGCGGTTGATTCGCGGGCGAAACGTGGTCAGCAGCGCGGCCAGGACGCCGCCGGCCACGACCACGTCGAACGGAGTTTCGTCCGAACTCTCGATGCTGCGGGCGGAGCGTTCGATCGCCCCGGCGTGCAGAACCGCGACAGCGACGATCAGGCCGATGCGGGCCCGGGCCGACTCCGGCACGCGCAGCCACGGCACGTCGGCCAATTTCAGCAGGAAGAGCGCATTGGTGATCGCGAACGCGAAAACCCGCAGCCAGTCGGCGCCGTCGCCGCCGAGCGCGAGCGCCGCGCTGACCAGGCCGGGCAGGTGGGCCAGCAGGAGCACGGCCCAAAGCGCCTGCCAGCAGCGCCGCTGCACGCGCGGAACTGCCGCACGAGAAACGGGTTGCGAGATGGCGTGGGCGGAGGTCGTCATTCCACTCGCCGGGATTCTATCGCCAGCAGTGCCCATCCGACAACGGGCTGCGCGGCGTTCGGAGAATACCTAGCAATCCGCGTGCCACAGCACGATTCGCGAGAGCGATGCCCGCATCGTGTTTTGAGCGGGCCCGGCGCCCGCACCGCGTTGGCGGTCCCGCGGGCCTTACGAGGGGGCGAGGCGGTCGGCTTGGGATCGAAACCGGTCGGCCGCTTCAGGCGCGAGCAGGGAGAGGTTGGCCCGCACGTTTCGAAGGGCGGCGAGGCGCGCGGCACGGGCGAAGTGCGCCGCGCACTCGGCATCGCTGCGCAACTGCGGGTTGCAGATCGCGGCGAGCGAGTTCAGGTCGGCCTCCAGCGAAGACGCCAGCGCGGCGACCTCCAGCGGCGCGGCGGCGGCCACTTCGGCCGCGGCGGCGACCTGATCGGGGCGGCGCGGGTCGGCCTTGTCGATCTTGAGGGCGTCGCGCAGCGCGGCATATGCGGCGGCGTCTTCGTCGATCAGCGTCGTCAGCATCGCGCGCGAGACGGAGAAGCGATTGTCCAACTCGCGAACGCGCGCCTCGACTGCGGCGAACTTCGGCCGCCCGACCGTGTAGGCGCAAACCATCTGGCCGAGGCCGGCCGCGAGCGCGGCGCCGAGCGCGGCGCAAGCGCCGCCGCCGGGGGTTGGGTCGCCCGAGGCGAGCCGGTCGAGGAATTGCGCAATCGGCAGTTGGGCGAGCGCGCGCGTGTCCATTTCAGCACCCACGAGTTCCGTGCATGATACGAGCCGCTGCGCAGCAGGCAATGCCGCGATCGCGACCATGCCGCTCGCCGCTCGGGAAGATCGAAATGAGATACGACCAGGACGAGCTTGATCGCCGCTACATGTTGGAAGCGCTGCGGCTGGCCGAGCGCGCCCTCGAAAGCGAGGATGTGCCGGTCGGCGCGATCGTCGTATTCGAAAACCGCATCATCGGGCGCGGCTGTAACCAGCGCGAGGCGCTGCACGACCCCACGGCGCACGCCGAGATGATCGCTCTGACCGCCGCGGCGGAATTCCGCCGGCAATGGCGGCTCGACG
>CAZHIE010000047.1:0-11291 GCA_964532435.1 uncultured Planctomycetales bacterium | reverse complement strand
GAGATGATCGCTCTGACCGCCGCGGCGGAATTCCGCCGGCAATGGCGGCTCGACGGCTGCACGATGTACGTGACGCTGGAGCCGTGCTGCATGTGCGCGGGGGCGCTCGTGCTGGCGCGGATGGACCGGCTGGTCTATGCGGCGACGGACCCGAAAGCCGGCGCGTGTGAATCGTTGTATACGATCACGCAGGATGCGCGGCTGAATCATCGCGTCGAATCGGTGGGGGGGATTCTCGCCGAGCCGGCGGCGGCGCTGTTGCGCGAGTTTTTCCGTAAGAAGCGGGCGGCGGGGGAGAAGTAGAGTGGCTTTTGCATCTTCGCTGCGGGCCGAGTGCGACTGCACTTGAGCTGTGGGCTTTCCGGGCGTCACTGGTGCAGTTCAGTGGAACTGAGGCGACTGCGGCCATGGCCAAAACCGAGTGGTTTCGTCGCACGAGCTGGAGCAACGCTGATCGCGCGGAATTCACAGCCCGGCTTGCGCGCAGCCGGAGCGCTGGAAATAGGGCTCAGTATTTGCGGATCCAAGCCTACCACCTGGCCCTCGCCCACCACCATGCGGCCGCAATCGAACTGCTCGACCGATTGTTCGCAGAATTTCCCGAGCACATCGAATTGGCGCAAGCGCACTGCCAGAAAGCCGGTTCGCTGGCGAAACTCGGGCAACTCGACGCCGCTGTTCAGGAGTATCGTGTTGCGCTGCAATCCGAGCGGGACTTTCCCAGTGTCCGAACCGACGCTTGGCTCGAGCTTGGCTGGCTTGTGGTCGAACGGCAGTTGACACAGTACTACGCTGAAGCATTAGAAGTGCTACAGGAGTTCCGTAAAGAGGACGGCTTCCAGTTTCCGGTAACGGAATACAAGTATGCCGCGATCCAGGCATTGCTTGCCGAATTTCGCGGTGAGAAGGCGCGGGCGTGCGAGTTTGCCAGGCAGGCGCTTTTGCAGGCGGCCAGGACGACCTCGGGCCTGCAATATCATCCGAGAGTCGGACTCGTTGGCTCTGAGCGAAATACATTCGCAAGCCGGCTGAGAGTACTGGCTCGCGGTGGGTAAAGCGTCTGCGTCGAAAACCACAGCAGCCAGCGCCGGGCGCCACTGGCGCCATCGCCCTTGAGCAGTGAACTTGAGGCGAGCGAAGATGCACTGCTCAAGAGCAGTGGCAAACCGGTCCGGCCCACCGGCCGTCACCTGCCGGGTTATCGAGCGGAGGCATGCATCGCCCGTGTGCCGCGACGCATGCCGGGATGACCTGACGGGCAATGTCTCGGGTCGATGGCCGGAATGCGGCGCAACACTCCCGGAAGCGGCGGTAGGCGAGAAGTGAGGGGATGCATCGGCAACCTGGCGCTGGCTGCCCCATTCAGTCGGCGCGGGCCAATTCGACAATCGCCGCCATCGAGGAGCGCTTTGGCCGCGGGAAAGGCTGCACGCAGCAATTCGCGCAGCGCGGCGTTAGTGACGTTGCCACACGTGACCCAAAGAATCTGCGGGGGAGTTCCCAACCGCGTGACCATGTCGACGAAGTCGTCGTCCTTCGACATGATGACGTTGCCCGGATGACGCGCGAACTTGACGATCTCGACATCCGGCGCTTCACGCATTCCTGCCGACGCCAGCGAGCGCGCATCTACGGCGAACTCCTGCGACATCCACGCCGCGATCGCGGGAGGCAATTGCGCATCGACCCAGATGATCACGCCGCGACCCGCGGAATGCTCAGCCGGCGGGCGGCGAACAGCAGCGCGGCGCGGATGTCGTCCGGCTCGATGCCCGGAAAGTCGCGGAGAATCTCATCCGCGGCCACGTTCTCCGCAAGCAATTCGAGGATGTCGCTGACCCGGATGCGCATGCCGCGGATGCAGGGCCGTCCGCCGCACACACCGGCGGTTTGCGTGATGCGACTGAGGAGGGAATCTCGGTTGCTCATCATGCGTCTCCATGGCTCCACTCGCGCATTGACCGCCTGACGCGTACGGCATCGGCTCTGCTCGAGCCGCGACCCGCATCTGCTGAAGGCACGGCCGGCCACCGCGGTTGGCGGTTTCGATGGGGAAAACGCCCCGGCGGCGCACGCGCCCATTCTATCGCATCGTCGGGAGCGAATCCCGCGCATTATGCCGACTATCCCATCGGCCGCGCCGAGGTCACACTGAGCGCGTCCGCGGCGACGCACGCGTCTAGCGCTGCGGGCGACCCGCCTCAAGCGCCGAAATGCGCGTTCCATGCGTCGATTAGAGCTGCTTCGGGCTCGTCTTACACCTTGCGATGTTCCGTCCGCGCGATCTCCGTCCCATCTTCCAGCGTCGCGATCTCATAGTCGCCGAACAGCGCCGGCGACTCGCGCTGCAGGATGCGCAGCACCGCGATCGCGACTTTGCAGATCTCGCTCTCGGCCCACTCGTTCGCCCGCGCCTCGATGAAGTGCCGCCACGCCCGCGCGTTGGCCGTCACGAAGATGCGCGTTTCCGTCGCGTTCGGCAGGACGCTCCGCGCCGCCTGGCGCGCCAGCTTCCGCCGATGCGTCGCGTCGGGAATGTGCGCGAAGCGCCGCGACAGCCCGTCGACCAGCCGACAATACGCGTCGTGCGACTGGCGAATCGATTCCTCGAAGAGCGTGCGCAGCTCGGCGTCGGCGGCGATGCACTCCGGAATCACGAAATCCGCCGTGCTCTCGTCGACGTAACGCTGCGAAAGCTGCGAGTAGCCGAAGCCCGCACGATGCCGCACCAGCTCGTGCGTGAACGAGCGCGAAACGCCGCAGATGATGAAATTCCACACCGCGTGCTCGAGCACCGAGCCGTGCTGCGAGTGGATGATGTGTTCGAGGTATTCCCGGTTGCTCTTGCGGCCCTTGCCGAAGCTCATGTAGCAGATGCGCCCGGCGGCCTCGCACAGCGCCTCGGCCCCGATTTCCGTGTCGGTGGTCCACGTGGCCGCGTGCTCCGACAGAAAGCGCTCGATCTCCCCGGCGTCGGTGGTCTGCCGGCCGACCAGATAGACGCGCGGCTCGCGCAATATGTTCACGGCGGTCTCCCTTCCGGTTTCCGCGGCCCCGGCCGAAGAGCGCGGTCGCGCCAGCCCGTCGCCGCGCGGCGATTCTAACCCGGTATAATCGCGCGCGGCCATGAACGCACTTCGGTTTCCATGCTCGTGCCGCGCCGCGCTTGGCGCTTTGGTTCTGCTCGCGCTCGCGGGGTCCGCCCGGGCGCAGCCGGCCGACGCGCTCACGTATCGCTTTCAGCCGGGCGATCACATCGTCTACGAGCGCCGCGCGACCGAGACGACCGACGGACGCGGCGAGCCGGCCCGCACGGCGCACCAGATCGACCTGTGGTGTCTGGCGCGCGAGCGCGACGAATGGCGCATGTTGCTGACGTGCGCCCGGGTGAGCGCCGGCCGGAGCGAGCCGATGCGCGGCGTGCTGTTTTCCATGGATCGCTGGGGCCGCAAGCGGTGGAATGCGGAGTGCGTCGTGCGCGCCGCGCCGCTGGATGCGGCGCTCGACGTCGTTCCGATGCTGGCGACCGGGTTGCAGGATTCGCGCGCCTGGACCGGCGAGCCGGACCACTTCGACCGCCGCTGGAAGTGCCGCGCCGAAGGCGCCGACGCCGCGCGCGAAGGGCACGTGCGCGTCGCATTCGAGCAGGATGCGGAATTCGGCGCGGCCGTGGCGCGCGGCGAGTCGCGCCGCGGGCGCTTCTGGTTCGACGCGGCCGGCGGCGCCGTGAGCAGGGTGGAATCGGACGACCGGGTCGCGGTGCTCGGGTTCGCCAGCGAGACCGCGCTGCGGCTGCATTCGCGCGAACGGCGCGAGCCGGCGTGGACGGCGCTGCGCGAGGCGGACGCGCGGCGATTTGAGCAGGCTCTGCGCGCCGAGGACCGGCTGCTCGACTCGGTGCTGACGCGGCCGGAGCAGGTCGAGAGCGCGATCGAGCAATTCGCGCGAAACTGGTCGGCGTTCGGCAGCGACGTCGACCGCCGCACGAATTCTCCGTTCGCCGCCGTCGGCGACGGACGCCGGCAGATCGGCGCGGGAAACGCCGATCGTCTGCGCGGCTGGGCTCGGCTGGCCCGCGATTGGGTCGAATCGCCCGCCCCCGGCTGGTCGCTTCAGGATGCGGCCGGCGCCACGGTGACGAGCGAGGCGGCGCGGCGCGGCGTGACGATCGAGGCGTTCTGGTCGGCCGAAAGCGCGATGGGGCTCCGCGCGCTGGGGCCGCTCCACCAACTGAGTCAAACTCTCGCCGCCGAGAAGCGGCTGGCCGGCGGTTGCGCGCTGATTCTCGTAAACGTCGATCAGGACGCGAACGTGGCGAAGGCCGCGATCGCGCGGTCGCCGGAGGGGTTGACGCACGTGCTCGGCGGGCCCGCCATGGCGCCGGCCATCGACGACCTGCCCGCCCTTCGGCTGCTCGATCGGGGCGCCATCGTCCGCCGCGTCTGGGTCGGCTGGCGACCCGACTACCGCGAAGTTGTCGAGCAGGCGGCCGCGCTGGCCGACGCGCCGCGCCGCTGATAGGATTGCGGGCGTCCGAGGTGACGGCTGGGCCGGTGCAGTGCGCCGGCCGGACAACGGGTCAGGTCCGGAAGGAAGCAGCTCACCCGGCTCGACCCACGTGCATCGAAAACCTGGTCGGCGCCTCGGACACTTTTTTCCCGCCCGCCCGCGCGGGGGGCAGCGCGCGACCCGGCGGGTCCGCCGCGGGAGCAGACCGGCCGGACGCCGGTCTTCTCGAAGACGCACCGCTTTGCGACATCGGACGAATCCGTGGCTTATACCGTTCTCGCCAGAAAGTACCGCTCGCAGACGTTTGCCGAGGTGATCGGGCAGGCCCCGATCGCGACCACGCTCGCAAACTCGATCAAGGCCGGCCGCATTCACCACGGCTACCTGTTCACCGGCACGCGCGGCACTGGCAAGACGAGCATGGCCCGCATCCTGGCGAAGTCGCTGAACTGCCTGAAATCCGACGGCCCGACCGTGACGCCCTGTCTGGAATGCGAATCGTGCCGCCTGATCGCCGAAGGACAGGATCTCGACGTTCTCGAAATCGACGCGGCCAGCAACACCGGCGTCGACAACATCCGCGAGCTTCGCAGCAACGCCGCGTTTCGCCCCGCCCGGGCGCGCTTCAAGATTTACATCATCGACGAAGTTCACATGCTCTCGACACAGGCATTCAACGCGCTTCTTAAGACGCTCGAAGAGCCGCCCGAGCACGTCAAGTTCATCCTCGCCACCACCGAGCTGCAAAAGGTTCCCGCGACGATTCAGAGCCGCTGCCAGCGCTTCAATTTCCGCAACATCGGCGTCGACGACATCGCCGGCCGGCTCGAGTCGATCGTCACGGACGAAGGCGCCAAGCCCGACGCCGCCGTCCTGCGGCGCATCGCGCGCCTGGCCGGCGGGTCGATGCGCGACGCATTGTCGATTCTCGACCAGTTGCTGGCGGTCTCGCCGAAAAAGCTCTCGCCCGAAGCGCTCGATGAGCTGCTTCCTCCGGCGCAGGATGAGCAGGGCCGCCAGCTCATGCAGCGCGTGGCCGACGGCGACGTGCCCGCCGCGCTGCAATTGGTCGAAGAGATCGTCTCGGCCGGCCGCGGGCTCGACGCGTTCGTAACCGACCTGATCGAAGTGGTGCGCACGCTGCTGGTGCTGCGCACCTGCGGCGCGGACTCGGCGATGGTGGACGTGCCGGCCGCGACGCGCGAGGATTTCGCGTCCCTCGCGCAGCGCTTCGAGCTTTCGCACTACGTGCAGATGATCGCAATGCTGGAAGAGCTGCGCCGCACGGTTCGGCACAGCTCGGCCGGCCGGGCGATTCTCGACGCGGTCATCGTGCGGATGGCGCGAATCACGCAGTGGGCGGCCATCGAGACGATCCTGGCCGGCCTGCCCCCCGGCGACGACGCCGAAAAAAAAAAGCAGCCCGGGACGAACGCCGTTGAACCCGCGCGGCTGACTTCCGCTTCTCATGCGCCGGTTGTTTCGCCCGCGCGACCTCTGCCCGAGCCGGCCGTCTCGCGGCGCGCCGCGCTCGCGGACGAGGGGCCGGCGCCGAACATCGCGCGGGCCGGGCCGCACGCCCCCCAGACGCCGGCGCGCCCTGCCGCGAGCGCGGCCGGCGCGGCGCTCCCCGCGGAGCCCGCGCCCATTCGGGCCCGCGTCCTGCGAGACCCGCTCGTCAAGCAGGTGATCGACCTTTTCAACGGGGATCTGGCGGACATCGCCGCCGGCGAAGTGTCCCGGCCGGGGCCGAGCGACGAGCCCGAGGGCGAGGCGGCCGAAGCCTGAATGCCGACGCAGCAACGGGAACTGGAGCCGGCGCCGCACGCTTCGGCCGCGGCGATCGACGCATCGCCGTCGCCGGCCGATCTCCGCTCCAGCCTGCGCTACTCCGTACTCGACGGGCTGGCGTGGGCGATGATGCACGGCGCGGGCGAGCGCTTCGTCGTTCCGCTGGTGGTGCTCAACGGCGCGGGTTTGTTGCGCGTGGCCGCCATCGCCGCGCTTCCGATGCTGGCGGGCGGAATTGTCCAATGCATCTCGGCGAATCTGACCGACCGGTTTCGCAACCGGCGCTGGCTGATCGTCTTCGCGTCCAATCTTCAAGCGCTCACGTGGCTGGTCATGGCCGGCGCGATGTTCGCGCCGATTTCGCAGAGATACTGGCTGCTGCTCGCCGCATATGTCGCGATGCTGGCGCTGCACAACCTCTGCGTCCCGCCCTGGAACAGCCTGATGGGCGATCTTGTTCCGGCCGAGCGGCGCGGACATTACTTCGGCCTGCGCAACGCGGTGGTCGGCGGGGGGATCATCCTGGCGCTGCTGTGCGGCGGGCAGTGGCTGACCTATTGCTCCGAGCATCCGACGCTCGCCTTCGCCGGGTTGCGCGGACGAGCTGTGGGCTTCATGCTCCTCTTTCTGTTCGCATGCGCGGCGCGATTCGTCTCCGCCTATTACCTCTCGCGCATGTACAACATCTCCTACCGCCCGCAGCCGGAGGATCATTTCACGCTCTGGCAGTTCCTGCGGCGCGCCCCGCGGGCGCAGTTCGGCCGGTTCGTCTTCTACTCGATGCTCATTCACATGGGGCTGAATTTCCTGGCACAGTTCATCCCGTGGTATCTGCTCGGCGAACTCGGGCACAGCGAGGCCGCCTTCGCAACGGTGATGACGTTCAACCTGCTCGCTTACTGGGGCAGCCAGCCGCTGTGGGGCCGGCTGATGGATCGCATCGGCAGCAAGCGCGTGCTGTCGATCGGCGGGATCGGCATCGTGCTCGAGCCGCTGCTGCTGCTCGTGTCCAACGACCTGTGGTGGTATGGCGCGGTGATGGTGTATGGCGGGGTCGTGCTGTCGGCGTTCGGAATGGCGTCGGCGGGCTACCTGTTCGACATCGTCACGCCTGCCAAGCGGGCGCGCTGCACGGCCTATCACTCGCTGTGCGTGAACATCGGCGCGTCGGCGGGCACGCTGGCGGGCGGCATCACGGGCACGCTGCTGCCGCACGGCATCGGGCTGGCCGGCTTCGCGCATCCGTTCGTCGTCGTGCTGATCGGCGCCGCCATCCTGCGATTGCTGCCGAACCTGATTCTGCTCCACACGTTTCACGAGTTTCGATTGGTCGGGAACCGGCCGCGCGGCACGACCGAGCGGATGTAGTCGAGCGCGGAATGTGGGATGCCGACGCCGCGGCGATTATTTCGGCTCGCTGATTCGGCCGGCGATGAACCAGCCGTCGCCACAGCGCCGCATCGCGTCGGCCGAAAGGCGCAGCGCCGCGGCGACTCGCTCGGCGCCGACGCCGTGCAGCGCCCCGACCGCGTCCTTTCCGCCGATCAGCGTCGGCGCAACGTAAATCTGCACTTCGTCGGCGAGTTTCTCGTCGAAAAAGCTGCCGAGCAGATTCCCGCCGCCTTCGACGAGCACGTTCGTCATGCGCTCGCGGCCCAATTCGTCGAGCACGGCCGGCAGCGACAGTCCGCCGTTGCGGCCCGCGGCCACTCGCGTAACGCGGCAGCCGGCGGCCTCGAGCGCTTCGGCGCGGCGCGCGGGCGCGGCGGTGCTGCAGAAGAACCACGTGGGGGTCTGGCGCGCCGTGGCGACAAGTTGGGCACTCGGCGGCGTGCGCAGGCTGCTGTCGAGCACGACGCGCGTCGCCACGCGGCGGCGCGTGCCGACGCGGCAGGTCAGCAGCGGGTCGTCCGCGAGCACCGTGCCGACGCCGGTGAGAATGGCGTCGAGCCGGCCGCGAATTTCGTGCGCGTGGCGGCGCTGGCGCTCGTCGGTAATCCACTTCGCGTCGCCGGTGCGCGTGGCGAGCTTGCCGTCCAGCGATTGCCCCCACTTGAGAATGACCCACGGGCGGCCCTGCGTGACGAGCTTCGAGAACGGCTGAATCAGCCGCGCCGCTTCGTCGCGCCGCGCGCCGACGTCGACCGTGATGCCCGCCTTGCGAAGCACGGCGATCCCGCGGCCGTTGACGCGCGGGTTGGGATCCTCCGTTCCGACGACGACGCGCCGCACCCGCGCCTTGCGGAGCGCATCGGTGCAGGCGGGCGTTTTCCCCTCATAGCAGCACGGCTCGAGCGTGACGTAGACGGTCGCCCCACGCGCCGGCGCCCGGCAGCTATTGAGCGCCTCGACCTCAGCGTGCGGCCCGCCGTAACGCTTGTGGCACGCGCGCGACAGCATCCGCCCATCGCGCACAATCACGCAGCCGACCATCGGATTCGGTTCGACCCATCCGCGCCCGCACAGCGCCCGGCGCAGCGCCGCGCGCATGAAGCTCAGATCGGCGTCGGAAAACGCGGACGACGCTTTGCGTCGCGGCATGAGGAACCCTCAATCGCCGGATGAGGACGGACGCGAGCGCAGCGCCGGAGCGCCCCCGGCGGCCGACGCAAGGCAGATGCACAGCGCGCTCGAAATCCGCGACCCCCCGGGCGTGATCACTTTCCCGCGGCGGGCGCCGCGCGCTCCGCATCCAGCAGGAAATCGTCATCGGCCAGCTCAACCTGCGAGTTCAGCTTGTCGTAAAAGTACGCCGCGTCGACCTTGCCGTCGGCAAACTTGAGAACCGTGCCGGCCGGAAGCTCCGTCAGTGCGTCGATGTACAGATCCTGAAGCGGCACGACGTGCTGACGATCCGAGTATTCCAGGTGCAGATGATGCACCGCCGGACCGTCGTCCGTCAGCCGGGCCAGCCCCTTGTACGAAACGAATACGTTCGGGCCCGCCTCCGCCATCGACTCCAGCGTGCGCTCCATCAGCCGTTCGAGGCCGAAGTCGGTCAGCGGCCGCTTCGATTCGCCCCATGTCACCGGCGTCTGCAGGTCTACGATCGTAAGCATCGGCGGCAGCCCGAGAAAGCCGTTGCGCGGAATGAAGCGCACCTTGTCGTCCTTCTGCCCGGAAACGAAGGTGGATTCGCCGTACTTGACGTCCGGGTCGAGCCATTTCATGCGGATGCTGAACGGCTGGCGCCGAAACCAGCATTCGATGCGTTCCGGCCCGATGAGCTGCTGAAAGAGCCCGCGCCGCTCATAGCGCGTGAATTCAAGCGTGTATTGCCGAAGCTGACGCGTGCGTTCCAGCACGCTGCGGAGGTATTCCTTCGGGTCGCGGCGGACGCGCTCGGCCCGCGCGTCCACTTCGGCCGCCGCCGGTCCGCCGATCTGCCCCGTTTTCGGCTCAAATTTCACGCCGTCGGCGCAGCCGAAGAGCGGCGTCAGCGCGAGCGCGGCGAGCAGCCGCGGCAAAAGTCGAACAGATGCCGCAAACGTCATCACTCGTCCCGCCAGGAGTTTCGGGCCGCGGCCCACGTGCCGCGCCGACACGCTGTCGGCCGCTGTGCCAGCGGTCTATTATAGACGCCGGCCGGCGGCTGCAAGACCGACGGCGGACCGCGGACCGGGGTGCAGGCGATGCCGTCGGAAGAGCTTACGCTCGAAGGTCACATTATCGATTCGCTCGTCCTGACCAAGGTGCTGGACGACATCATTGCTTTTGGGGGCGACTTCCGAATTGTGGAAATGCACGTCGGGCAGGAGCGCTTCGACCGCAGCCACGCCCGGCTGGAAGTCTCGGCCGACACGCCCGAGCAGCTTGCCGCGCTGCTCAGCCAGCTTTCGCGGCACGGCGCGCTCGTGCGAAACGTGTCGGAATCCCGGCTGGTCGAGGCCGACATGGACGGCGCGTTCCCGCCCGATTTCTACTCGACCACCAATCAGCAGACGTTTGTCCGGCACAAGCGGAAGTGGCACGAAGTCGCCGATCAGGAGATGGACTGCGGAATTCTCCTCGACAAGGCCGCCGGCGCGTTCCGCTGCGTGCCGATGCTGCACGTCCGCAAGGGCGACCAGATCGTCTGCGGGCACCGCGGCGTAAAGGTCGCGCCGTTTGAACGCGGCCGCGAGAAGGGCGTTTTCGAGTTCATGGCGTCGGAAATCTCCACCGAGAAGCCCAAGAACGCGATCATTCGCCAGTGCGCGCGCCGGATGGTGCAGACAAAGGCGGAAGGCAAGCGCCTGCTGCTGGTCGGCGGGCCAGCCATCGTTCACACCGGCAGCACGGAGCACGTCGTCCGCCTGATCGACCACGGCTACGTCCACGTACTCTTCGGCGGAAACGCCATCGCCGCGCACGACATCGAGCACGCGCTCTACGGCACGAGCCTCGGCGTCTACATCGAGAAGGCGACGCTTGCCGACACCGGCCACGAGCACCACCTGCGCGCAATCAACGCCGTCCGACGCGCGGGAAACATCGCGGCCGCGGTTGAGCAGGGCGTCATCAAGTCCGGAATCATGCATGCCTGCGTGCGAAACAATGTGACGGTCGTGCTCGCCGGCTCGGTGCGCGACGACGGGCCGCTGCCCGACGTCGTCACCGACGTCGTCGCGGCGCAGGACCGCATGCGCGCCGCCATCAAGGGCGTCGGATTCGCGCTAATGGTCGCCACCGGGCTGCACAGCATCGCCACCGGCAACATCCTGCCGGCCTGGATTCCCGCCGTCTGCGTGGACATCAATCCTTCGGTGCTGACGAAGCTCTCCGATCGCGGCTCGTACCAGACGATCGGGCTGGTCACGGACGTAGAGCCGTTCTTCCGCGAACTCGTCCACGAGATCGAGATCATGGAGCAGGCGGCCGGCGCCGCGGGGTGAGGAGTCGAGCGCGCGAACCGAGCCCGCGTGTCCTCACGCGGGTCTGCCCGCATTCGCGCGCAGCACCGCCAATCCGAACCCCAAGCGCCAGCGCGTGGGGATTGAGCCCGAACGCTC
>CAZHIE010000046.1:24292-26038 GCA_964532435.1 uncultured Planctomycetales bacterium | reverse complement strand
GAAGGTGCGGGTGGCGTTCCAGGGGCTGAAGCCCCTGGCAACCATCGTGCGCCCTGCGGGCGAAGAGAGTACGGAAGAGCTTGCGGCGCGAATTCCGCTGTTCGCCGGCGCCTCGGGTCGGTAAGATACGGGCTGCGGCGCGAAGGAAAGCGCCGAAAATCTGGCACTCCAAGCCACGAGCATGACGCTCTTCCGCATCATCTTCGTTCTCCTGGGCGGCCTGACGCTGATGCTGGGCGTCGTCATCCTGCGCGCCGACACGACGCGGCTGCATTACCTCACTTCGCAGCACGATGCACACGTGCAGCGGCTGCGCGAGCAGATCCAGCGCGCTGAGTTGGAGTTGCAGCGCCTCAAGAACCCGATGCTGATCCGCCACCGCGCGGGCGAGATGCGCCTGCCCCCGAGCGATCCGCCGCCGCCGGCCGGCCCCCGCGCGCCCGCCGCGGGCCCCGCGAAGAAGGAGCCCGCGGGGCAGAAGCTGCCTCCGAAGCGCGAAGCGCCGCCGGCCGGAAGGAAGGGCGGCCCGCCGGGACGCAATCCGCAGGATTAGGGGAAACGCATGTCGTTCCGCGCCGTCTGGCCGCTGTTTCTGATCGCCGCCGCGCTGCTGACCGCGGGGGCCGGGCGGCTTGTGTACATCCAGCGAATCGACGGTCCGGCGCTGCTGCGCAAGGCGGAAGAGCAGAACCGCGTGAAGATCGTGATCGGCGCGCTGCGCGGCGAGATTGTCGACGCGCGCGGCCGCGTGCTGGCCCAGTCAACGCGCAAAAGCTCGGTTTTCGTCGATCCGTCGCAGGTACAGGATGCGCGCTTCGTCGCGTACAGCATCGCCCCGCTGCTGCAACTGGACGCCGCGGCGCTGGAGCGCTCGATTCTCGACAGCGCCGGCAAGCGATTCTTGTGGGTCAAGCGCGACGTGACGGACGACGAGGTCGCGCTGGTTACGAGCACCTGCGAGATTCGCAAGCTCGGCGCGGTCGGCGTGCTGCGCGAGCCGGCTCGCGCATATCCGTGCGGCAAGATCGCGACGCAGGTATTGGGGTTTGTCGGCGTCGATCCGAGCGCGCGGGCGGGGGTTGAGCTGGAGTTCGACGCGCTGCTGCAAGGCACCGACGGCTGGCGGACCGCGACGGTCGACGTGCGTCGGCGCCGGCTCGACTCCGGCGCGGACGAGTTCGTCGCGCCGCGCGACGGCGCCACGGTCGTGCTGACCATCGACGCCTACCTGCAGCAGTTCGTCGAAGCGACGCTTCGCAAGTACGTCGCGCAGTTCAAGTGCGAATGGGGCGGCGCCGTGGTCATGGATCCGTGGTCCGGCGAAGTGCTGGCGATGGCGTCCACGCCCGACTTCGACCCGGATGAGCCCATTCCCGACGGCCTCAGCCCGACGGCGCGGGCCGCCGCCGAAGAGCGCCTGCAGAACCGCACGATCGCGTTCTCGTTCGAGCCGGGCAGCACGTTCAAGCCGTTCATCGCCTCCGCCGCGCTGAACGAGGGGCTGGTCTCGCTGGGCGAGGTCTTTCACATCAACGGGCCGACGCGGAAGTTCGGCGCGCGCACGATCCACGACACCAAGCCGTACGGCTCGCTCACCATGCACGAGATCATCAGCAAGTCGAGCAACATCGGCATGTCGCTGATCGGTGAGCGCGTGCGCAACGAGCGGCTGCATCGCTACGTGCGGCAGTTCGGCTTCGGCGAAGTGACCGGCATCGACCTGCCCGGCGAGCAGGAGGGCATGGT
>CAZHIE010000046.1:11275-24192 GCA_964532435.1 uncultured Planctomycetales bacterium | reverse complement strand
TCGGCTTCGGCGAAGTGACCGGCATCGACCTGCCCGGCGAGCAGGAGGGCATGGTGCATGCGCTGCGCGCCTGGGGGCCGTTCTCGACGCAATCGATTCCGATCGGGCAGGAGATTGCGGTCACGCCGATCCAGATCGCGACGGCATTCTCCGTCTTTTGTAACGAGGGCGAACTCGTGCGGCCGCGGATCGTGCGCGGCGTGATCGCCGCGGACGGCACGACCATCGCCGACAAGTCGCAGCCGATCGTCGTGCGCCGCGTGCTCGAGCCGGCCACCGCCCAGCGCTTCCGCATGGAGGCGCTGGTCGAGACCGTCACGCACGGCACTGGACAGAAAACTTGTGCCCTGCCGGAGCATCAGGCTTTCGGAAAAACCGGCACGGCCCAGATCGCGCGGCGCGGCGGGCACGGATATCTCAAGGGCGCGTATTGCGCGAATTTCGTCGGCGGCGCGCCGGCCGGACGTCCGCGCGCCGCCGTCGTCGTGACGATGTACCATCCGAGGGGCGATCAGTATTACGGCAGCGCGGTGGCGGGGCCGGCGTTCAAGGAGATCATGGCCGAGACGCTGGCGTACTTGCAGGTTCCGGCCGAGTTCGGGCCGGACGGCGCACCGCGCCCGGGGGCCGACGCCGGCTCGTCGGGCGATTGAGGCGGTCCGGCGGGGCGGCGGATGGAGGAGCGGATGCGGAAGCTGGCCGATCTATTGCGCGGGCTGGTGGCGGACGACGTTCTGCCGCGCTTTGGCGTCGAGGACGCCGCCGGAGTTTGCGAAGACTCGCGGCGCGTCGTTTCCGGCTCGGTATTCGTCGCGGTTTGCGGCACTTCGGCGGACGGGCGCCTGTTCATTCAAGACGCGCTGAATCGCGGCGCGCGGCTGGTCTTGGGCGAGGGGCTGGCGCCGTCCGCGGACGGTCGCGTCTTGCCGGTCGCCGACGCGCGGGCGGCCTTGGCGACGCTGGCGGCGCGCTGGTTCGACCTGGCCGACGCGGCTGCAACGGGCATCCGCCTGATCGGCGTGACCGGCACGAACGGCAAGAGCACCACCGTTTTCATGACCCGCGCGATCCTCGCGGCCGACGGTCGCAAGTGCGGGCTGCTCGGCACGGTGCAATACGATTTGTGCGGCCGCACCGTCAAGGCGAACATGACGACTCCGGCGGCGGTCGACCTGGCCGGCTACGTGCGCGAGTGCGCCGATCACGGCGCGACCGACGCCGTGATGGAGGTCTCGTCGCACGCGCTCGATCAGAAGCGGACCGACGGCCTGCGTTTCGCCGCGGCCGGCTTCACGAACCTGACGGGCGACCATCTCGACTACCACAAGTCGATGGAGCGCTACGGCGAAGCGAAGCGCCGTCTGTTCGAGCGGTTGGACGGCGACGCGGTCGCGGTCGTCAATCGCGACGACGCAAACTGGCAGTCGCTCGTGCGCGGCTGCCGCGCGCGGGTTGTGACGTACTCTCTGACGAGCGGCGACATCGTCGGCGCCGTCACGCGGAACACGATTCGCGGCACACACTATCGGCTGCGGATCGACGGGACCGACCTGCTGCTGGAAAACGCGCTGCCCGGCCTGCACAACGTGTACAACGCGCTGGCCGCCGCGGGCCTGGCGCGGGCGGTCGGGGCGTCGCACGAGGCGATCGAGCGCGGGCTGAGCGGCGTGCGGAACATCCCCGGACGCCTGCAACGCGTCCCCTGCGCCGGCGGGGCCGACGTCTTCGTCGACTACGCTCACACCGACGACGCACTCGTAAACGTGCTCGGCACGCTGCGGCCGCTCACGTCCCGGCGGCTCTTCGTCGTGTTCGGCTGCGGCGGAGATCGCGACCCGACGAAGCGGCCGCGCATGGCGCGGGCCGCGGCGCGCTTCGCCGATCGGATCGTCGTGACGAGCGACAACCCGCGCTCGGAGCGGCCGGAAGCGATCATCGACGACATTCTATCCGGCTTTGACGACGAGGCTCGCGCGCGTCTGCGCGTCGACGTCGAGCGTCGCTCCGCGATTCGCGCGGCACTTTCCGAAGCGAGCGACGGCGACGTCGTGCTCATCGCCGGCAAGGGCCACGAGGATTACCAGATTCTCGGGAGCCAGCGAGTACACTTCGACGACGTGGAAGTCGCGATTCAGGCGGCGGCGGAACTGGCCGGAGCGCGCGCCTGAGCGCGCGGGAGAAATTCTGCCCGTGATCAAGCTGATGCTCAGCGAAGTGGTTCAGGCGGTCGGCGGACGCGTGCGCGACGAGCTGCCGACGCTCACCATCGCCGGCGTCAGCACGGACACGCGCACGCTCGCCCCCGGCGACCTCTTCTTCGCCATTCCGGGCGAGCGCTTCGACGGGCACGCCTTCGTCGCCGAGGCGCTGCGGCGCGGCGCGTCCGCCGCGGTCGTCGCGGCCGGCAAGCCCGAATCGATCGCCGTCGCCACGGAAAACGGCGCCGCCGCGCGGGCTGTGCGGATCGAGGTGGACGACACCGTCGCCGCGCTCGGCCGGCTGGCCGCCTGCGTGCGGCGCTCGCTCGCGGCGCAGGTGATCGCCGTCGTCGGCAGCAACGGCAAGACGACCACCAAGGCGATGATCGACCACGTGCTGTCGGGCCGATTGCCCGGTCGGGCCTCGCCGAAGAGCTTCAACAATTCGATCGGCGTGCCGCTGACGCTGCTGTCGGCCGAGATCGGCGACGCATACCTGGCGGTCGAAGTCGGCACCAACGCGCCGGGCGAGATCGCGCACCTGGCGCGCATCGCGCAGCCCGATTGCGCCGTCCTCACGAGCCTCGCCGAGGAGCATCTCGAAGGGCTCAAGGATCTCGCCGGCGTCGCGCGCGAGGAGTGCGCCGTCCTCGGTCACATGCGGCATGGCGGATTCGCGGCGGTCAACGTCGACAATCCGGTCATCCGCCCCCATCTGACCGGCGACGGCGTCACGATCCTGCGATTCGGCGAGGACGCCTCGGCCGACGTTCGCGTGACGGACGTGGCCGAAGCGCCGCCCTGGCTGACTTTTCGCGTGAATGGCCGCTTTCCGTATCGACTGCGTCTGGTCGGGCGCCACAACGCGCTCAACGCCGCCGGCGCGATCACCATCGCGCTGCGGCTCGGCCTGAGCCACGCGGAGATCGCGGCCCGCCTCGAGAGCTTCGCGCCGCAGCCCATGCGCGGCGAGCTGCATCAACTCGGCGGCGCAACCGTCATCGACGAGACGTACAACGCCAACCCCGGCAGCGCGGCGGCCGCGGTCCGCACCCTGGCCGACTATCCATGCGCCGGGCGGCGCCTGCTGGTGATCGGCGAGATGCGCGAGCTGGGGGCGCACGCCGCGGCGCTGCATCGCCGCCTGGCGGAGCAGATCGCCGCCGCGCGGATCGACCGCTTGCTGCTGGTCGGCGCGGCCGCCGGCTGGATGGGCGACGCCGCGCGGAGCGCGGGCATGAACGGCAGCGTGGAAGAATTCGCGGACGCGGCCGCGTGCGGCGACGCGCTGGCCGCTTCGCTGCGGCCGGGCGACGTGGCGCTGCTAAAGGCGTCGCGCGCAGTCCGGCTGGAGCGTGCGATCGAGTCGCTGCGGCGCCGGCTGGCGGTCGTTGCGCCGTCGGCGGCCTGCACAGTGGTCTGACGCGCGACCGGGCCGCGCGCGGCGGGAGCGAGATGCTGTATCAGCTATATGTCTGGCTGTTCGGGCAGAAGGGCTATGCCCCGGAAAGCCCGCTCTTCCGCGCGACACTCGCGGTGCTGATGGGCTTCGGCATTGTGCTGCTGCTCGGGCCGCGGACGATTCGCGCGCTGCTGCGCCTCAAGATCGGCGACCAGGCCGAGTTCGACCATGAGAAGCTGAATCTGCTGACCCAGGGCAAGAAGAACACGCCCACGATGGGCGGCGCGCTGATCGTCGCGGCGATCGTCGTCACGGGGCTGCTCCTGGCCGACATCGCCAATTTCTACGTCGTGCTGGGGATCTTCTGCATTCTCTGGCTCGCGGTGGTGGGGGGGTTCGACGACTGGCTGAAGCTGACGGCCTCGCGCCGCGCGGGCACGCGCGACGGCCTGCGCACGTGGGAAAAGCTCGTCTTCCAGATCGCGCTCGCGGCCCTGCTTGCGATTTTCGTCTATCGCACCGGCCGGGCAAACGCCGAGTCGTCCCTCTGGACGGACGTGAGCGCGACGTATTCGCCCTACTTCAACGTGCTCAGCGTGCCGTTCTGGAAAGGCGAGAAGATCGGCCTGTACCACGGCGTGATTCTCAGCACGCCGGCGTTCGCGCTGATCGCCGTGCTGGTCATTGCGGGCACGTCGAACGCGGTGAACCTGACGGACGGGATGGACGGCCTGGCCAGCGGCTGCCTGATCCTGACGGCGCTGTGCTTCATGGTGCTTGCGGCGGTGGTGGGCGACGCCGGGCTGGCGCGGCAACTGCTGTTTTATCACATTAATGGTGCGGCGGAGCTGGCGGTGCTTTGCGGGGCCGCGGTCGGCGCGTGCATGGGTTTCCTTTGGTATAACGCCTATCCGGCGCAGGTGTTCATGGGCGACACCGGCTCGCTGCCGCTGGGCGGGTTGATGGGCTATGTTGCGATCGTGACGCGCCTGGAGCTGATGCTGTTCATCGTGGGCGGCGTGTTCGTGATCGAGGCGCTCTCGGTTCTGCTCCAGATATTCTACTATCGCACCACCGGCGGAAAGCGGTTGTTCCGCTGTGCGCCGATTCATCACCATTTTCACCTGGCGGGCTGGACCGAGACGCAGGTGGTGATGCGCTTCTGGCTGCTCGCGGCGCTTTTCGCGACGTTCGCGCTGGCGACGATCAAGCTGCGCTGAGGGCGGCGGAGCGATGAGCAGGCGGCTGCGAGCCGGTAAGGTCCGTGCGTGCGTCGGAGCGTGGAAATGGCGAGCATCGAGCGAATTCCAACGGCGCAACCCATCGCGCGCGACGCGCCGTGGGACTCGCCCTCGCTCGCGCGCTCCGCGACAATCGCCCAGACGCCGACCGGCCGCTACGACTCCGCCGTGATTTTCGTGTGCGGCGCGCTGATGGCGCTGGGCGTCGCGATGGTGTATTCCGCGTCGGTCAGCGTGAATCAGGGCGCGTTCGACTGGCGGCATTGGTGGAACACGCCGCTCAAGCAGGGCGTGTTCTCCGCCGCCGGCTTCATCGCGATGATCGTCGTGGCGCACGTCGATTATCGCGCGCTGGCCTGGCTGCGCCGCGGCGACGGCTGGCGCAGCGGCACGCTCTACGTCCTCGCGCTGCTGCTGCTCGCGGCGGTGCTGATTCCGGGAATCGGGACCGAGTCGCTCGGCGCGCGCCGCGCGCTCGTGCTGATCCGCGGCGGGGCGTTTTCGCTCGGGTTTCAGCCGAGCGAAATCGCCAAGGTCGTGCTCGTCATCTGGCTGAGCGCGGCGCTGACGCGCCCGGGCGCGCGGCTGAGCGAGTTGCGGCGCGGCCTGCTGCCGATCCTGTGCGGCGCGGGGCTGATGATCGCGCTGACCGGCGTCGAGGACTTCGGCACCGCGGCGCTGATGGGGCTGATGACGCTGATTCTGCTGGTGCTGGGCGGGGCGCGCTGGCTGCACGTTGGGCTTGTCGCGCTGGCGGGCTCGCTCGCGGGCGCGGCGCTCCTGCTGCTCAAGGACTATCGCCTCGACCGCATCACGAGCTTTCTGGCCGACGCGCCCGACCCGATGGGCAAGGGCTATCAGATCAACCAGGCGATGATTGCGATCGGCTCGGGCGGGTGGCTCGGGCGCGGCTTGGGCGCGGGCGTGCAGAAGTACGGCTATCTGCCGCAAGACACGAACGACTTCATCCTCGCGATCATCTGCGAAGAGCTTGGCGTCGTTGGCGGAATCGCCGTTGCGCTGGCGTTTGTGCTGCTGCTCGTTCGCGGCTGGCGACTGGCGGCGACGGCGGGCGATCCGTTTGGGCGGCTGCTGGCCGCGGGGCTGGCGCTGCTCGTCTGCCTTCAGGCGGCGTTCAACTTCGGCGTGGTGACGCACAGCATTCCGACGAAGGGGATTTCGCTGCCGTTCGTGTCGGAAGGTGGCTCGGGCGTCGTGTTCCTCGGCATGGCGGCGGGGCTGCTCGCGTCGGTGGGGTGGTGGAGGAATTGCGAATTTCGAAGAGCGAAGAACGAATGACGAGGGCGCCGGCGCGTACCGCCAATTCATCCTCGCAATTCGTTCTTCGCCATTCTCAATTCGCTCTTCGCTGTTCCTACGCCACTTCGACGCGCAGCTCCTCCGTCACCTCTACCTGCCAATTCTGCCCGAAGCCGCGGAAGCGGCGGCGCAGAACTTTCGCGCAGGTGAAATGGCCCGCCATCGTCGCGAAATAGCGCGGACCGAAGCGGCCGGGGAACAGATCCGCCCGCGCCAGCGCGTCGCGGAAGCCGGCCGGCCCGACGAACGTCGGCAGCATCTGGTAGTTCACGTCGAGATGGCCGCGCACATGCACGTCCGCGCCGACGTACGCGGTCAATCCATTCCGAGCCGCGTAGAGCAGCGCGCGCGTGTCGAGGTGCGGCAGCGGATTCTGCCCGTTGCACACCTCCACCGCGTCGATGCGATCGATCACGCGATCCATGACGTGCCGGCCGACGCCGTGCCGGCCGAGAAACGGATGCGGAATCAAAACCAGCCCGCCCTGTTCGCGAATGCGACCGATCGTGCGCTCGGCCGACAGGCCCGGCGCGATGCGGCGCTTCAGGAACAGGCCGATGATGTGCCCCTCGGCGGAGCTGATTTCCTCGCCGACGACGACGTCGAGATCGGGCGCCAACTCGCGCGCCTCCAGCGCCCCGCGCACCTCGTCGTGGTCCGTCACGCCGATGCAGGTCACGCCCTGCCGGCGCGCGGTCTCGATCAGATCGCGCGGCGACGTGTTCGAGTCATGCGAGAAATTCGTATGTACGTGCAGTACGGTCTTGTGCTGATTCACTGGCTCTCCGTTTACAACCCGGCGCCCATCCCTCGGTGGCCTCGCGCTCATGCACGCGCGTCAGCCGCCGAATCCCCATTCGGCCGGCGACGCGACGAGCCGCGCCGCACAGGTCGCCCGCCGCTCAAAGCGGCCGCTGCCCGGCCCCTTCGCCGGGGCCGTGCGCACGTACCGCGCGATGACCGCAAGGGCGCTATGAATCACTATACGTATTGCTCCGCTCGTGTGTCGAACGGATGGTTTCTCGATCCGCACGGCAGCTCCCTTCCGGCACCGATCCCGGCCCGCCGGAGTTCTTTCGAACGTCCGAATCGGGCGGCGTCTTGATATTAGGAGGCCACCGATCCGCCCGTCGTTCCAATTGGCGCAGTTTTTGAGATCAACCTCTGCGGGGCAGGCGGCAGAATCGACCGGAAACAAAAAAAAGCGCGGCAGAATCTTTCGATCCTGCCGCGCCTGCAAGGCTCCCCGCATCGTGATCCCCGGGCCGGTTGCCCCTGTACACACGACGCGGCGGATCCAGAATGTCGAGCGTGCCTTACGTCGGCACGAATCGCGTCTTCAGCTTCGTCCAGGCCTCGCAGGAGTCCGGGTCGCCGCAGCACACGTCGCGGATGTGCTCGTAGTAGACATCCTGCGGCTGGCCGATCTCCTTCCGCAGCCGGCACTTCAACGTCACACGCGGCGGGAGCGCGCCGCGCCCGGTCACGAGCGAGCGGAGATAAACCTGGTTTCGCCCCGCCGGACACTTCATCTGCGAATTCAGATTGCGCTCCAGGACGGTCAGGCTGATGGTGGACTCCTCTTTCGTCAGCGGCGGGCCGAAACCCTGCCCCGTGCGTAGTGGAGGTCTCAGGCCGCTCTTCATGGGAAAGTGCATCTCCGCGTACTCCTTGCACCGGTCGTTCCAACCATCGATCGGCCGGTTCGCCTCGCATTGGCGACCGGCAAGAGGTTTTGAGACACAGATCTCGGCCGGAGTTGACGGACGATGAGAGCGTCCGCGGCGAGCGCGCAGACAGATCGCTCGCCGCGGACCCATCCCGGCGGACGAGTGCGTGCCATAACGACACGTTACCCATGCAAACACAATGGGTTACGCGACGAGCGGCGTCACGCGCTCGGGCCTTGGTGAAGGATCGAGACCCGCCGCGCAGGCCCGCGCGAAAGCGCGAAACCAGAGCGGACGGCACGATCGGTCCGTCAATTGCCGAGGTATTTGGTTGTCGGGCGGGGTTCGGGGTTACGCCGGATGGAGCGCGATTACGGCTATGATAAAAATTGTATGAGAGCTATGAACGCAATGTCGGCATATCTCCGCAAACCCAGTTGGCAGAAGTATACCCCGCGCCGCCTGTCCGGGCAACTGTGATTTTCGGATCGTGCCGCAGCCGCCAGCGCGCCAATCGCCCCGCAGCTCCGCGGCGCGTCCCGCACGAATCGCGAAAAACCCGCCCTCGCCGCCGTGCTCCGCGCCTCTACGTCGTCTCGCCTCAAGGCCCGTCCATGATGATCGCGACGAAGCTGTCCACGTCGGCGTTATCCACGCGGCCGTCCAGATTCACGTCGCCGTTGGTCAGAAAGCAGTCCGCGAATTGCGCGATGTAGGCCCGCGCGTCGGTGATCGCCAGCACAAACGGGTCGATGTCGGCGTTGTTGACGATGCCGTCGCAATTCATGTCGCCGATGCTGGCGGCGAATTGAGACGCCTCCAGCGCGCCGATGTCCACCTCGCCATTTCGCACCCGCCGGCTCCATGCCAGGTCGATCGGAATCGGCTCGCCGACGTCGCCATCGCCATCCAGATCGAGCGCATCTGCCGGCAGATCGGCATTGCTGGCGCTGTCCACGCAGGGCGAACCGGCCGCAACGCGCACGTCGTCATCGGCAGTGCCCAGAACGCCGTCGCGGCCCGCGAGGTTGAGGAACATGGGGTCGCGCTCGATGTTCCCCTCGCCGGGAAGCGACGCGAGCAGCCCCTGAACACAGCAGTATCGCACGTTTGTCGCGTCGTCGGGCGCGGCCAGTTGGGCCGATTGCTGCGCGCCGTCATGGTTTCGGTTCATCCAGAAAATGGAGTTGTGCGCTTCCAGCGCGCCGGCCTGAACGTGAACGCCCGCGGCGTAGGCGGTGTAGCTGCGGTTCTCGACCACGGTGCAGTTGCGCATGTCCGTCGAGCCGCCGACGGCGGCGAGCGCCGCGCCGCGGCCAAACGTCGTATTCAGGACGAATTTGACGTTTACGAACTGCGCGGCGCCGCCGTTCAGATAGACGCCGCCGTTGTCGGCGGCGAAGTTGTCGACGACGCCGCAGTTGATCCAGCGGGACGATCCGTTCCGCAGGTAGGCCGCCGCCCCGTCGTCGCTGGTGAGGTTCGCCTGGAAATTGCAGCCGATCAACGTCGCCGTGGCGCCATCCGCGAACAATCCGCCGCCGCCGTCGGCGCCGTCGGCCAGGTTGTTCAGCATGAGGTTTTCGAGGAAGTCGACGCCGTCGAAATAGGCGGCGCTGCCGTAGACGTATGCGCCGCCGCCCTGGATCTGCGCCCAGTTGGCCCGCAGCCGCGTGGCGCGGACGGTCAGATTCGCGCCGGCGAACGCGCACAGACCGCCGCCGGCAAAGTCGGAATCGTTGCCGACCACGTCGCAGTTGATGAGCATGGGGCCGGCGCCGATCGCCGCGATCGCTCCGCCGAGAAACGTCGCGCGGTTGCCCTCGAACCAGCAGAATTCGAAGCGCGGCGCGCCGCCGGCCTCGACATGCGCCGCGCCGCCCGACGACGCGGCGTTGTCCATGAACCGGCAATCGCGGATGGTCGGCGCGCCGCCGGCGCACAGCAGGCCGCCGCCGTTGGGCGAGCCGCCGGTTGCCCGGCCGCCGATGATGGTGAATCCTTCGAGCAGGGCGGACGCATCGGCGTTGATGGCGCTGACAACGTGCAGGCTCCGCAGGTTGGGCAGGACGACGGTGCCGATGTCGCCGGAAAGAACGCTCGGAGTTTGCTGGACATCTCGCGTGTTCGGCTCCTCCGCCCCGGCGCCTGCGTAACCGCCGCGAAGCGCGACGCCTGAGCGCAGCACAAAGCTTCGGGCCGGGTCGCCGGCGCCCGAATCGGGCAGGTAGGTTCCGTCGGCGACAAGCACCTGATCATCGGCGCGGGCGCGCGAGAGCGCGGCCTGAAGATCGTGAAAGGCCGTGTCCCAGGTTTGCCCCGTCTGCGCACCGGATGCGTCGGGATCGACGTACCACGTGTTCTGGGCCGTAGAAGGCGGGTTAGTTGCTACAACCCCCGCAAGGACAATGAGTTGCACGAACGAAAACCGGGCCGAAATCACCAACCAATCTCCGAAACCGCTCGGCTGATCTGCGGGCGATTGGCGTTGAAATATCGCAAAGTCAGGCGGCGCTAGAACGGATTCGGCCCAACGACGCGGGGAGCCGCAGCAAGGATCGAAGCACGGATCGGTGCGCTCCCTCTCCTCCGACTGTGTTAAATCCTAATGAAATTCGTTGGAAACGTCAAGTTACCGGGCGATTGCCTGTGGCGGTGGCGGCGTCGATTCGAACTGCGATCGTCGGGAAGGGAAACCTTGGGCGAAACCGTGGGACGAACCGTCAGCGAACGGTTGGGGGCGAGTCGTGGGGGCGAACCGCCCGGCCGTGAGTGCGGGTCAAAGAGCGAGCCGATCTCGGTGTTTGCACGCGACGTATGGCGCTGACCGGGGAATGCAGCCTAGGGCGGCCGCGGTCCACAATGCGCCGCGGTCTACAGAAGCGCCGCGGACCGCAAAATGCTGCGGTCCGCATAGCGAGAAAGGCCAAAGACGCCGCCGTTCGCCAGCCTAGCGCCGGCGACGCAGCCCCAGCGCGCCGGCGATCGCCAGCAACGCCAGCGACGCGGGTTCGGGAACGTAGTCGTACGTTACGCGGACATGCACCGTCAGGCTTGGATTCTCGACCTCGAGCTGCCAGGAGTCCGGCGGAACGGGGTCGAACTGATTGTCGTTGGCCATGAAGAGCACATCGACGTCGAAGTTGACCAGGCCGGGGCCGGGCGTCGCGTACAGGCCCGGCGCGGGCGAGAACGGATTGCCCAGAGCCGGCTCGTTTGTGTAGGCGAGCGAGCCGAACACCACGCCGTCCGGCGCGGTCGGATCGAAGACGCCGAGATCCCCGTTGTCGGCCGCCAGATCGACGAAGTCGGAAGTGATTGTCTTGTTCCCGAATGCGAAAACTCCGGGGCCGGACGCGCTGAATTGCCGCGAGATGCGGGCATTGGCGCGCGTGCCCTGGAACGGATCGTCGTTGTCGCCCGACGAGTTAACCGAGCCGTCGTGCCATACTTCGACAAGCACGCTGTTCAGAATTCGCAGACCGCCCTGCGTATCGAACGAGGGGAGTGCGATCGGCTGGTTCGGCTGAAGATCGCTCTGGAAACCGACCGAGCCGCTGTATTGTTCGATCGCAGCGTTGGCCGAGGATGCCGTGGTGACTACCGCGACGACGAGAAGCGCGCGAAGACCGCTGTTCATGACTTCCTGCCCTCCGAAGCACGAGCCGGTTCTTTCCCAAACTCGACCGTTCAGTCTAACAGATTGCCGCAGGTGGGACAATGCCAAGAGCGCTCGCTCTCCGGCCGCCGCAGGACGCGCGTCGGAAGCGATTCCGGGTGGGGTGCGTGTGGCTCAAAACCCCGCGTTCGTTCTGCCCGATCCCGGCGGGTTCTATCCGTTCGCAAGACGTGTGTTTTCAGCGTCTTACGAACATCGCCGGTTCAAGGGTCCGCCAGCGTCCGGCCGGAGAGTCCCGGCTCGGCGGACTGGCATTCGTGCTGGCTGCGTGCGGGTCGGATTCCGCGAGCGACGATTGTGAATTTTTCGCGAATTCACGTCGCGCGAGGCGGTTTCGTCAGCGCCGACGCGCGACCGAAACGAGTCCGACCAGTCCGAGCGACAGCAGCATCGACGGCTCGGGGATGTACGTGTACGTCACCATGAATTCGACGACCAGGCGCGGGTTCTCGACTTCGAGTTGCCACGCATCCGGCGGCGCCGGCGAGAACTGGTTGTCGTTGATCATGAGCGTCACGTCGGCCGTGAACGTCACGTTTCCGACCCCGATGTACGGGCCGACCGGGGGCGAGTGCGTTCCCGCCAGATCGTCCACGTAGCTCAGTCCGCCGAAGTCGACACCGTCGGGCGGCGTGGGGTCGAACGTCGCCAGGTCGCCGTTGTCGGGCGACAGATCGACGAAGGGCGAGGCCTCCTGTCGAAAGTCGCCGCCGCCGACGCCCGGGCCGAAATACGCGAAACTGCGCGTGATACGCGCATTCGCGCTAGTGCCCTGGAACGGGTCGTCGTTGTCGCCGCGCGCGATGACCGAGCCGTCGTGCGTCACGTCGACCTGCACGCTCTGCAGCGTCAGCGTTCCACCGAGGTCGTCAAACTGCGGCAGATCCACCGTCTTGTTCGCCTCCAAATCGCTCCGGAACAGCACGCTTCCGGAATGCGAGATGGTGTCCGCCACCGCGTGCGCCGGCAGAAAGCCGACGAGCAGCGCGCTGGCGAGACCTGCACCGAGAAATGAGCGCATACTCCCTCCTTCGTGATCGCCTGGATTTTCCCCGTGAGTGGCCGCGCGTGTGCGACCCGTGACCGCGACCGGTTTCCCCAGGCACGGAACCAGTTACGGGCTAGATCGCCGGCAATCGTAGTTGTCGGCGTTGTGGCAAGTCAATTGGATTTATGCTGGCCGCATCGCCGCGGGAATGCCGGGTGAATCGAGCCGCCTGGGCCGCGCGGAGGCGCTGCCCGGCACGGGGTGGTGCGGACATGCCGGTGCTCGCACTTTTCGTACCCTGGCGGGGGTGGCTGGCGCACACTCAGGGCCGCGCGCCGGTACCGGTGCGCGTGAGCACGCTGAGAATCTTCTGCTGATTTTCGATGATTGCTTCCTGGTTCGCGAGGATTGCATTCTGA
>CAZHIE010000046.1:3135-11175 GCA_964532435.1 uncultured Planctomycetales bacterium | reverse complement strand
CGGCGTTGTCGCGGGCGTCGGCCGCGTTGTCGCGCGCCTCGATCGCCCGATCCCGGGCCGCGGTGGAGCGGTTGATGCACGTGTTCACCGCACCCAAGATGTCATCGAGAATGTCGGCCTGCGCGGTCGGCACAAGCAGCAGGGCGGCGAGAGCGACGATAGGGGCGGCCGCACGTAGCGTGTGCGTGCGCATGACAGACTCCTGAAAGATCGACGTGGCAAATGCAGCCGCCCTGGCCCGACGCCGAGCGGTCCATGCAAGACGTGTACCGCGATTCTTGGCGGAATCGCGCGAAGATTTGCCGGAAAACTTCGGCGGGCGACCGTGGATTTGGCTCGAAGTGCGAGGCCGGCGGCCGTACAATGGGAAACAGGCAGTTTCCGGCCGGAACCCCCTAAATGCACGAAGTGACACAGCTTCTGGACGAGATCCGGTCTGGCAGTGCGACCGCCCGGTCGCGCCTGGCGGACCTGGTCTATGCAGAGCTGCGCGCGCGAGCGGGCCGCTACTTTCGCCGGCAGCCCCGATCGCACACGCTCCAGCCGACCGCGCTGGTGCATGAGGCGTATTTGCGGCTGGTCGGACAGGAGGGCGTCCGTTGGAATGACCGGACGCACTTCTTTGCCGCCTGCGCCGCGGTCATGCGGAATATCCTGGCCGAGCACGCCCGCCGGCGCAGGACCGCCAAGCGTGGCTCGAACGCGCAGCGGCTGAGTGTGGATTCCGTCGCCGTGGCCGGACCTGATCTTTGCGACGTGGTCGCGCTGGACGAGGCGCTGGCTAAGCTGGCCGCGCTGAACGCGCGCCATGCTCGTGTCGTGGAGTGTCGCGTGTTCGCGGGCATGACGGTTCCGGAGGTGGCCGACGCGCTCGGCGTCGCGGAGCGCACGGTGGACAGCGACTGGGCGATGGCGCGTGCGTGGCTCGCCGCTCACCTGTCCGGAGGCGTGCTTGAATGAGCCCGGAGCGCTATGAGCTGGTGGCGCGACTCTTTCTGGAGGCGCGGCTGCTCCCGCCGGACCGTCGCGAGTCGTTCCTCGACGGCATCTCGCGCTGCGACGAAGCGTTGCGCGGCCAGCTCGAGCAACTGCTCGCGCACGACGGGACTGCTGCGGACCGGGTGCCCGCCCTTGCGCCGTTCGGTGCGGCGCGTGTCCTGTCCGCCGCGCTGGCTGACACGAGTTTCGCGCCCGCGCTCGACGAACCGGGGGCGCGCGCTGCTGCAACACCGCGTCAGATCGGCCGCTACCGGATCGTCCGGCACATCGGGCAGGGGGGAATGGGCTCGGTCTTCGAGGCGGAGCAGGACGATCCGCGGCGGCGCGTGGCGCTCAAGTTGATTCGCGACGGTTCGTCGTCGCCCGCGCTGACGGAGCGCTTTCACCGCGAAGCGCAGATGCTCGGCAGGTTGTGCCACCGCGGAATCGCGCAGATCTACGATGCGCACACGTCGCCGACCGACGGCGAGCCGCACTACATCGCGATGGAGCTCGTGGACGGCCCACCGCTGCTGCGTTTTGCTCTCGATGCTCCGCTCGATCTCCGGCAGCGGCTCCAGATGGTCGCGGAGGTGTGCGATGCGCTTGATCACGCCCATCAGCAGGGGCTGGTCCACCGCGACCTGAAGCCCGGCAACATCCTGGTCCAGCCGCGGTCGGCGCCGCTTTCAGAGAATTCGAGCGGCGGGTACGACTCGGCCGAGATTCGCCTGGGCGGGCAACCCAAGATTCTCGACTTTGGCATCGCCCGCAGCGCCGACCTGAACACGCTGACCGAAGCAGAGGCGGGCCGGCTTATCGGCACCGTTCCGTATATGAGCCCCGAACAGGCCGCCGGCCAGCGCGTCGACGCGCGCGGCGACGTGTACTCCGTGGGAGTGATTGCGTTCGAGCTGCTGACCGGGCGCCTGCCGTACGACCTGGGCGGAAAGATGATTCACGAGGCGGCGCGCATCATTCGCGACGACGAGCCGATGCGGCTGGGCGCCATCGATCGGCGTCTGCGCGGCGACATTGAGGTGATCATCGCCAAGGCACTGGAGAAGGACCGCGAGCAACGCTACGCCGGGGCGGCCGAGCTTGCCGCCGACATTCGCCGGCATCTGAGCGACCAGCCGATCGTCGCTCGGCCGCCGTCGGCGCTTTACCGGATGGGCAAGTTTGTGCGGCGGCGCAAGGCGCTGGCCGGCGGTGCGGCCATCGCGGCGATCACGACACTGATCGCCGGCACGATCACGCTTGTGCAGATTCGCGCGGCCGGCAGCGCCGAGGCGGCTCGTTCGCACGCGAGAACGATCGCCGACCGGGAGGAGTGGCTGCGGTATGCGAGCGCCATTCGCGGCGCGGCAGCCGCGGTCGACAACTGCGACCCGTCGCTCGCGAAGCAATTCCTGCAATCGGCGGACGTTGGGCACGGCACGTGGGAGTACCGCTTTGTCCGCTCACGATTCGCCGCGTACGGCGAGCTGATCGAGGCGGACTCGCCCATCGTCACCGCCGCGTTCTCGATGGACGGCAGCATGCTCTTCACGGCGGAGAGGGACGGGCGAATCAACCGCTGGGACGCTCGCACGTCGGAGTGGCGCGGCGCGATTCCGCTCACAGAGACCATTACCGGGCCGGCGGATTTCAGCACGGCGGCTCGGCGCCTGGTGGCGGCGGTTGGTCCGGCCGGCGCGGACGTCGTCGTGTGGGACGGATCGGACGGCGCCGAGATCGCGCGGCTGAGTGGGGAAGAGGTTGCGGCCGCGCTGCGGCGCGCCGAATCGGCGCCGTTGACGGCGATCGCTGCTTCGCCCGACGGCCTGGTGGCCGCGATCGGCGCAGGCGGTGGCGTGCTATGGCAACTCGGGGACGGCGAGCGCTGCGGGTGGATGGAGGGCGCGATTGTCCAGGCGCTCGCCTTCACCGCCGACGCCGGGCGCGTCGTCTGCGGATATAAAGTTCCGACGGTAAACAACACCGCGTACGTTCGGGCGCTCGATGCATGCACGGCCTCGTTCGTCGACGGCCGCCCGAACTTCCCGTACCGCGTGCCTGCGATCGCTCCGCTTGGGGCCGGAGAACGCGTGCTGGTCGGAACCGGCAAGAATGGCGCGAAGATCACCGCGCTGAAGAGCGCGAAGAAGGGTTCCGCTTACGGCGGCGATCGTGGCATCACCGCCGTTGCGATCGACCCGCGCGGCGACAGCCTGGACGACGTGGATGGCGTCGACCTGCCGATCGCGGTTGCGTCGCTGGACGAGCAGATCTGCTTCTATCAGCGGCGTTCGCAGAAACTGCTGCGCGCCATGGCGACGCCCGGGGGAAGAGTTTCACACCTGGAGTACGCGTCGAATGGGGCGCGGCTCGCGGCCGTATCGGGCCGGCTGGCGCGAATCTATCGCGTCGACCCGATCGACGCACAGGGTGTGTTGTGCGCGCTGGACACTCCGGTGGGTGGATTGGCGGTGGGTGGCGGCGCGGTTGTGGTGTGTGTCGATTCCAACGGCGCGGTTCAGGTGATCGACCAGCATGCCGATCCCTTTCGGAAAAGCGTATTTTCGATCAGCGGCGCGTCCTGTCATGCGATTGCGCCGGATGCAAGCATGGTGGCGAGCGGGCACGACGGCGGCATTGTGCGCGTCTGGAGCACGGACTCGGATCGTCCCGTCGCCGAAATCGCACTGGACACGCCCGCGACCGTCGCGGCGCTGGCCGTTTCCCGCACGGGCGATTTCGTCGCGGCGCGAGCGGCGAGCGACCTGGTTGCGTGGGATCGTTCGCGCGCGCGGGTGCTCTGGCGGGCGCACGTCGACGGTCCGCCGCCCGGCGCGCTGACAATCTCGGCGGATGGCGCGCTGCTGGCGGCGACGACCGCGGGTGGAGCGGGCATCTGGAGGGTCGAGGACGGCGCCTGCATCGGCTTCGTCGAGGCGCCCGCGACCGTGCTCGAGGTGCTGGCATTCAGTCCGGACGGCGAACGCATCGCGGCCGGGTCGCGCAGCGGCGCGCTCTTCGTATGGTCCGTACGCAGCGGCGCGTCGATTGCCGTCGTGAAGGAGCATGAGGGCGCGATTCGCGCGCTGGCGTTTTCCCCCGGCGGCGCGCGGCTGGTCAGCGGCGGAGCGGATTCGACGATTGTGCTGTGGGATTGCGCGCGCTGGGATGCGATTCTCGAGCTGCGAGAACACGGCGACGCCGTTTCCGCTCTGTCATTTTCAGCCGATGGGTCGCGCCTGGTCAGTGGCTCGGCCGATCGGACGATTCGCTACTGGGACGCGCCGCCGGCGCCGACCGAACCGTAGCGTGGGCTTCCCGTGCCGCCCCGCTCATTCCGACAGCTTCGTGAGCGCGGGGTCGTCGATGCGGCGTGCCAAAGCGCCGTCCGCGTCGAGATGGCCGCGCAGCGATTCCAGCGGCGCTTTCACCTCGCGGCCGTCGATCGTCACGTCGCGCAGGTGGTGCCAGGCCGCCATCGTCATCATCGGGCCGAAGCTGTAGAGCGGATCGCTCTCGGCCGTGTCCTCCGAGTCGGCCGTCTCGGCGTTGTAGTTCTCGTGCAGGTGGCCTTCGTCGAGCCACTCCGCCTTCATCGTCTCCAACATGCCGCGCGCGAGTTCGCCCGCGGCCTGCTCATGCCCCGCCTCGCGCAGCGCCAGGTGCGCGAGCATGCCCTGCTCCGGCCAGATGCGGCCGCGGACGTAATACTGCTCCGCATAGGCCGGGTCATCGCGCGGGCTGACGGGCATGAGGTAGCGCCCGCCGAAGCGCTTCGGATTGCGCAGGTGCTCGTCGACGGCGCGCTGCGCGTGGCGCGGATCGAGGCCGGGGGCGAGCATCGGATAGAAGCAGCACGGCGACGCGCGCAGGTTCCAGGCGCCGTTCCAGTCGCGGCTGAGCCACAGACCGACGGAGTCGTTCCAGAGCCGTTGATCGATGCGGCCCGCCATGTCGGCGGCCTCTGCTGCAAAGCGCTCGGCGCGTTTGGCGTGTCCGAGCAATTTGGACATGTGCGCCAGGCACAGCGCGCTGGCGGCGTGCAGGCCGTTGAGACCGACGTCGGCCTGCTCCTGCGTATTCGTATCGGGGTTCCAGCGCACGTCGTCCCACATTGGGTGATTGTCCATGCCGGTCTCGTAGCGGCTGGCCCAATACGTGTGGGCCTGCCATTGCGGATGCGGCGCGCGGGTGGGGTTGCTGCCCCATTCGAGCAGGCCGTCGCCGTTGCCGTCGCGGTTGCGCCGCCACCAGGCGTGATAGCGGCACAGGCCGTCGTAGTAGTCGGCGACGAAGGAGCGATCGCCCGTGCGCAGGTACGCTTTCCAAAGCCCCAGCGCCGCAACCGGCGGCATGCCGCGATCGGCCGCGACGCCCAGCGGGCTGGCGATTCCGGGGATCAGTCCCTCGGCCGTCTGCACGTCCATTTGCGGGCGGATGATCTGGTGCGCGAGCGCGCGGTCGTAGTCGGCGGCCGCGGGGACGAGGAAGAACTGGTCCCAATTGAAGAGCACCCAGGCGCCGTAATTTCCGTGGACGCACCAATCGCGGCTGCACACGGCGATCGGCTCGCGACGGTCGGCGGCCCAGATCACGTTCCAGCCGATGCCGTACGGGATGGCGGAATACGCCCACCAGAACTCGCGCGGCACATACGCGAACTTGGCGAAATACGCGGCGCGGGCGCGCGCGACGATGTCGGCCGCCGCGCGTTCGTCGGGCGTAAGCGGCGCGTGGGGCCCGGCGGATTTTCGTTCGGCCTCGGTGCGCTGTTCGAGTCGTTGGCCGGCGTCGCCGGCCGGCTCGACGATTGCGAGAAAGGGCCGGGTGAGCGGCGCCGTGATGGTCGATCCGTTGCGAAGCGCCGCGGGCGAGAGCGATCGGACGCTCCAGGCTCGGTCGCGTCCGATGGCGACGACTTCCTCTTCGCGTGCGAGGATGCGGCCGGACGCTTCCGGCTGGAAAACCGTTTCAAGTCGGAGCTGAACGCTATCGGGCGAGGACTTTGTGCCCGGCCCCAGCGTGCCGAGCGGGCGGACGAGCAGGTAGGTGCGCTCGCCGTCGGCGGCCATCTCGAAGGACCACTTGAGGTCGGCGAAACGGAGGGTGATCTGTGCGTAGCTGCCGTCATAGGCGGTCGGGCCGAGTCGCACGAGCGCGGGCCAGCGGAATTCGGACTGGTAGACGCGCGAGTTTGTGTCATATAGCGCGACGCGGACGAGAAGGTCTTCGGGGCCGTTGAGCACGCCGGCGAGCGTGTGGCGTTCCCAGCAGCGCCAGGGGTTTTTCGCAGACCAACGCATGGCAAACTCCGCGGAGTGTAGAGGATTCCGGTTTGTCAAACGGTCAAGGATCGAGCTCAACCGCGGAGCATGAACGGAAACTCCATCTGACCGTTCTCAAAGCTCCAATTCAGAAATTCCAGCTTCAGCCTGATGTAGGGACGAAGCAGGGGGTTTCGGAATTTGTAGTAGCCGTCGCGAATCTTGAGCAGAATGTTCCCGCGTTTTTCGCCGCTCAATTCGCCCAGATGATGGCTGAACGTGGCGGGCTTGCGCACCTTGTCCTTCTTGAGGAGTGCGAGATTCCTCGCGATCTCCTGAACCTGGATGTCGCGGTCGTTTGACATCGCGATGGCGCCGAGCACGTTCGCGTACATCTCGCTGCGGCGCCGTGTGGTGATCACGCCGCGCTCATAGCTCTCCTCCAGACTGTTTTCGGCGTTGGCGATCGCGTCCTGCAGGCCGGCCTGGTATTCCCGGTTCCCAATGACGCGCGCGCCCGATTTCTTCCGAAACCAATCGATCGGCGCGTGATAACAGGCATGGCGGCAGAGCAGGTGGACAAAGTAAGGGAAGCCGTCCGCCAGCCGCGCGATTCGCAGTCGAATCGGCGACGAAATGGCAATTTCCAGATGCTGGCAGCCGCGCTCGACGATATCAAGCAGCTCGTCGTCGGACATCCGATCAAGCTTGATCTGCGCCAGCGATCGGCTCAGCGACTCGTGCTCGCCGATCAACTGCGTCAGCGTCTCGGCGACTCCGATGATCATGATCTTCGTTCTGGCCCGCGCATCCGAAAATGCCTTGATGAGCTCGGCGACGCGGGTATGCGTCTGTGCGTCGGACACACGATCGTATTCGTCGATGACGATCAGCCCGGGGCTCTGTCCGAATTGCGTCAGAAGAAAGCGCGGCGTAATCGCCGAACCTGCGTTGACCCTGCGAAACGTGCGTCGATGCCGGCGACTTGTGCCGATCGACGCCCCAAACGCCGGAACCCCCAACGTCATCTGCCCCGTCCGCTCCGACTCGTAGCCATCGAGAACGGCTTCGACGCCGGCGCTCGCAAGAACGTCGGAGAAAATCGTGTCGAACGTGCTCGCGCTGGTGCAATTCACGAAGTGCGTCTCTTCTTCATTCTGTCGAAGAAAGAAGTACGCCAGCTTCGCAAGCGAGGTCTTGCCCACCCCCCGCTCGCCGAATATCGCGACGTGCCGACCCGGCGACGCAATCTCCGTTTCGAGGCGTTCGATGTGCCGGCTCCGTCCGGCAAAGAACTCGGGCAGGTTGATCGGCGCGAACGGCGTAAACGCCTGATCGCAACGCGCGAAGAAATCGAGTTGCGCCCTGCGCGTCCCGTTTCCGGCCAGGTCTGCCATCGGCGCGCTTCCGTGTCCGCCTTGGTGCCCGCAAATTCTCCGCTTGCTCAACTCTGCCCGCGCGGTCGGTTCGCGTCAACTACTCCCCGAACCGAATCCCCTGCGCCAGCGGCAGGTCGGTCGAGTAGTTGATCGTGTTCGTCTGGCGGCGCATGTACGCCTTCCAACTGTCGCTGCCGCTTTCGCGACCTCCGCCGGTCTCCTTCTCGCCGCCGAATGCGCCGCCGATCTCCGCGCCGCTTGTGCCGATGTTGACGTTGGCGATGCCGCAGTCGCTGCCCGCGGCCGAGAGAAACTCCTCCGCCTCGCGCAGGTCGTCGGTGAAAATCGCCGACGAAAGCCCCTGCGGCACGGCGTTCTGGATGCGGATCGCCTCGGAAATCTCGCTCGCCGCGCCGCCA
>CAZHIE010000046.1:1683-3035 GCA_964532435.1 uncultured Planctomycetales bacterium | reverse complement strand
CGCCGCGCCGCCATATTCGATCACGTAGAGCAACGGCGCGAATGTCTCGTCCTGCACAACCGGCATCTCCGCGCTCGCCGCCGCGATGCACGGCTGCACGTAGCGCCCGCCCGGATATTCCGCCCCGCTCAGCGGCGCGCCGCCGACAAGCACGCTTCCGCCTTCCTTCCGGAGCCGCGCGATCGCCGATTGCATCTGCGCGACCGCCTCCGGCCCGACCAGCGGCCCCATCTGCACACCGGGCTTGCGCGGGTCGCCGATCTTCACGCTCTCATACGCGCGCGTGAGTCGCGCGACGAGATCGTCACGAACGGTGTGATGAACGATCAGCCGGCGGATCGACGTGCAGCGCTGGCCGGCAGTGCCGACCGCGCCGAACAGAATCGCGCGGGTGGCGAGGTCGAGATTCGCCTTCGCGGTTACGATGACGGCGTTGTTGCCGCCCAGTTCGAGGATCGTGCGGCCGAGGCGCTTGCCAACCACCTCCGCGACGCGGCGCCCCATGCGGCATGAGCCGGTGGCGGAGACAAGCGGCACGCGCCGGTCGGCCAACATGCGTTCGCCGACATCCTGCACCCCGCCGAACGCGAGGCTGAAAATGGCCGGATCGACGCCGTTATCGCGACAGACGCGCTCGGCGATGCGGATGGTGGCGACGGCGGAGAGCGGCGTCTTGGGGGCTGGCTTCCAGAGGGTGGCGTCGCCGCAGACGGCGGCGAGCGCCGCGTTCCACGCCCAGACCGCGACGGGAAAATTGAATGCGCTTATGACGCCGACGACGCCGAGCGGGTGCCATTGCTCGTACATGCGATGCCGCGGCCGCTCGCTGTGCATCGAGAGGCCGTAGAGCTGGCGCGACAATCCGCAGGCGAAATCGCAGATGTCGATCATCTCCTGCACTTCGCCTTCGCCCTCGGCGGAGCTCTTGCCCATCTCGAGCGTGACGAGCGCGCCGAGGTCTTTCTTGGCGGTGCGCAGGCGGTCGCCGAGTTGCCGCACAATCTCGCCGCGGCGCGGGGCGGGCATTTCGCGCCACGCCAGGAACGCGCGCTGCGCCGCGTCGGCGCAGCGATCGTATTCGGCGGCCGTGACCTGCCGGACGCGGCCGATCTGCGAGCCGTCGATGGGCGTGATCACGTCGACGACTTCGCCGCTGGCGAGCCACTCGCCGCAGAAGCCGCCGGGGTTTTCGTGGGACAGGCCGAGACTGTCGAGCAGAGACTTCATCGGGGTCGCCCTTGCGAATCTCGCGCCGGCCGGCGAACGCGCGTGCGCCGGGCGGCGAGCACGAGGTCATCGTAGCGGGCAGGGCGAAGATTGACGACGGGCGGGGTCGGCCGCGTTTGTTGGCT
>CAZHIE010000046.1:0-1583 GCA_964532435.1 uncultured Planctomycetales bacterium | reverse complement strand
CGCAGGCATCCCCGCGGCCATTCCCCGCGCGTGCGATCGCGAGTAGATTCTCCGCGGAGACCCGCGGATGCATCGCCGCGCCTGCTCGGAGAATCGCCGTGAAGAACGTCATCGACTACCTCGCCGCACACCGCGCCGAACACCTCGAATGGGCCCGCGACCTGTGCCGAATTCCCAGCATCAGCACCAGGCCCGAGCACGCCGCCGACGTGCGCAAATCGGTCGAGTGGACGCGCGACTTGTGCCAGCGCGTCGGCTTTTCCGCCCGGGTCGTCGACACGCCGCGCCATCCGCTCGTCTGCGCAGAGTGGTGCAACGCGCCGGGCAAGCCGACCTGGCTCGTCTACGGCCACGTCGACGTGCAGCCGACCGGCGATCGCGCGCTGTGGGACGCCGACCCGTTTGACCCCGTCGTCAAGGGCGACTGGCTGATCTGCCGCGGCTCGTCCGACGACAAGGGCCAGGTGCTGCTCTACCTCCGCGCCGCGGCCGCGTGGTTGGCGACGGAGAAGAAGCTGCCGATCAATCTCAAGCTGCTGATCGAGGGGGAGGAGGAGATCGGCTCGCCGAACCTGGGCGAGTTCGTCGGCAAGTCGCGCGACGCGCTCAAGTGCGACGGCATCCTCATCTCCGACACCGGCATGCACGAAGACGGCCTGCCGACGATCACGGTCGGCACGCGCGGGCTGGTGTATAAGGAAGTGCGGCTTTCCGGGCCGAAACATGATCTGCACAGCGGGTCGCACGGCGGCGCGATCGCCAACCCGGCCGTCGTGCTCGCGCGGCTCATCGCCGGGTTGCACGACGAGCAGGGCCGCGTGACGCTGCCGGGGTATTACGACAAGGTGGTCGAGCTATCGGCTGAGGATCGGAAGCGCATGGCGGCCATCGCGCCGGCGGATGCGAAATACGCGGCCGATCAGGGCGTGCCGGCGCTGTGGGAGGGCGAGCGCGGCTATACGGCGTTCGAGCGGCGGACGATCCGTCCGACGATCGAGGTGAACGGGATGACGAGCGGCTTTCAGGGCGAAGGCGCCAACACGATCATCCCCGCGACCGCCAGCGCCAAGATCAGCATGCGGCTGGTGCCGAACCAGCCGGCTGGCGAGATCAGCAAGCGGTTCGATGAGGAGATTCGCAAGCGTGTGCCGAATACGGTGCGGTGCGAGATCCTGACGCACGGCACCGACGCCGACGCGTACATGACGCCGACGGGCAGCGCGGCGATGCGCGCGGCGGAGCGTGCGTTGAAGGAGTCGTTCGGGCGCGAGGTGGTGCATCTGCGCGAAGGCGGCACGCTGCCGATTCTGCCGATGTTCAAGAAGGTGCTCGGGGCGGATTGCCTGATGCTCGGATTCGCAAGTCCCTACTGCAACGCGCACGGGCCGAACGAAAAGGCGCGGATCCCGGACCTGGATCGCGGCGCGGAGACGATCGCGCGATTGATGGAGTATTTGGGGCAGTAGCGGCGAATCGAGAATTGCGACTCGCGACAAGCTCGCGTGATTCGGGTGGCGAGCGCCGTAGCGTCGGACCTCCGCGTCCGACGCCGTGCCGATTCGGACGCGAGTTTCCGAGCCGCG
>CAZHIE010000045.1:0-26682 GCA_964532435.1 uncultured Planctomycetales bacterium | reverse complement strand
TCGCTACTCGCTACTCGCTACTTGCCGAGCGCCGCTCCGGCCGCGCGAGGGCGCGGGCCGCTACGCTCGCGGTTCGGACGCCGGCCGACGCGGAGGCCCGCCGCTACGGGCATCCGCTCAGCAGGCACGCGACGAACGCATCGATGTCGCCGTTGTCCACAGCGCCATCTCCATTAATATCGGCGTTTCCGATCGCACAATTCGGATACGCCGCCGCGTACTGCTCCGCGTCGAGCAGCGCCAGCACGAACGCGTCGATGTCGCCGTTGTCCGTCGCCGCGTCGCAGTTCAAGTCGCCGCGCCGGAACGGAGCGAGCACCAGCTCGGCCGAGATCATCTCAATCGGCGCGCCGCGGCCGGTCGTTGTCCACAGGTCGTGGAGCCGATCGCCCCAGTCGTTGGTGTGATTCCCGTCGCGCAGCGCCTCGATGTAGTGCCGCGGCGTGTTCTGGTAATACAGCGTGGCCACGGCGCGCGTCGCGCCCGCGGGAATCGCGAACGGCACGTCGTCCCAATACTGGCCGTCGACGTACGACGCCCCTACGACCGGCGCGCCCGCCTCCTCATACGCCGCGTTCGCAAAACCGCGCGGCGGAATGCGATTGTCCTTTTCGATCGTGTCGGCCAGCGCCATGTGCGTCGTCGCGCCCGCCGGGTAGCCGGTGAGCTGCGCCGCCGCCGGGCTGAGCCCGACGTGCATCTCGTAGATGCGCGTGCTCGCCTCGTCCAGCTCGGCTTCGGCATCGTCGTAGTGGCCGTACTCGCGCACAAGCGCCCCCTGCGCGTCGAAACACTGCACGTTGATCCAGACGCGCCGGCCCTCAATGTGCCCGGTGGGCAGTTTGTGCCCCGTCTCGTTGATCACGCGAACGCGCAGCGCCGTATGCCGCTGCTCGAGCTCCAGCGACGCGGCCCGCTCGAGCATCGAAACGGCCTTGGTCCGGCCGGCCGCGATGGCCGCCGGATCGACGTTGGGGTCATCCTGCGTGTACGCGGCGATCAGGTCGAGCACCTGGGCCGCGGCGCCGGCGAAGTCGTGGCGGTGCAGGTCGTCGCGAATGTCGCCGAAGATGCAGCCGCGGGCGGGCTGCTTGGGCATGTGGCAATCCTGGCAGCTCTGCATGACCGGGCTGCCGACGCCGCCGAAGCGCCCGCCCATGTCCACGCCAACGCTGGCGAACTCGCTGAGCTTCCACTCCGTATACGTGCGTTCGAGCGGGAACTGGCCGTGCAAGTTCTCCGTCGGCGTCGGCTCGTCGAGCGGATTGTACTGATACGTACCGTCCGTCTGCCGCGTGACGCAGACGTTGCCGACGTCGTGACACGTCCCGCACATGTCGCCGCGGCGGACAAAGTCGGACTGGATGAACGCGTGCGGCGCCATCGCATCGGCGTACGGCCCGCGGCGGGTGCCGAGCGGATCGAGCACGAACATCGCGTTGCCGTAGTACGAGGGCACTTCGGCCATGTTCGCGAGGATCGCCTCATCCTCGGGCGGGCTGACGCCGGGGCGATAGATCGGATCGACCATGCTGTGGCAGAAATGGCAGCTCACGCCTTCCTTGTCCATGTCGTCGAGCGTGCTGCCGTCCGACTGATAGGCATGTCCCGTGACAAACGACATCGGCACGTGACAGCGCATGCAGAAGTATCCGACGTCGTTCACATCCTGGTTGGCGGTCGCCATCTGCGCGTAGAAGAGCGGATCGCGCCCGGCCTGGCCCATCAGGCTGCCTTCCCACGTCGCGTAGGGCTCGTTGGCGAAATCGAATCCGCCGTGGCAGTAGTAGCACGCGGTCGTTTGCATCAGACGCCCCTGTTCGATGTCGCCGACCTGCGTGCCGGGAAGGTGAAAGTCGCGGATCGTGGTCGGGATCAGGGCCGCCACCAGCAGAATGGCGGTCGGCACAAGCAGGAGACTTGCGGCGAGATGTGATGGTCGGAAGTGTGCGTGTCTCACGAGTGGCTCCCTTGGACGATGCTGCGTTTCCCCTGGATAGCGGCGTGTCCGCACACGCCGAAGGCCGGACGCCGCGGGCCAGCGCGACCTGCGGCATCCGGCTTTGATTTTTCTGGAACCCGGCGGGACGCGCGCGGCGCCCGCCGGCACGAGACGCGCCGCCTACATCACGTACACGAACGGCGCGAGGACGACCCAGAATCCGGCGACGCACCAGCACGCGGCCGCCGCAAGCGCTACCGGCGCGCGGTTGTCTGGCCCGATCTTGCCACGCAGCGCCAGCACGACGAGCGCGAGCAGCACAAGCGTGACCACGGCGGTCTGGAGCGTTTGAAACTGCGTGACCGACATGTACGCGCTCGCGAACACCGACGCGCGCGGCGGCGGCGCCCAGCGCGGCTGCGCGGCGTCGGCGAAGAAATCGGCGGAGAGACCCGCCGGCGACGGCCGCGGCGGCGAAACGACCCACCGATGCGTCAGCACGGGCGGGGTAACCGGCGCCGCCGCGGCCGACGCGCCGGCCGGCGCCGTCGTCGCGGCGCCCCCGGCGGCGGTTGCGGGCGCCGCGGCGGCGCTGCCGGTTTGCAGCGTGCGCAGAAACGCGATGATGTCCTTCAGATCATCGTCGGTCAGCATCGGATTTCCGCCGCGCGGCGGCATCTGCACCTTGGTCGTGTTCAGCTTGTCCCACGGCTGGCGCCCGACCTGCACAAACGCGAGCATCTTTGCGTCGTCGAGCCCCTGGATGAACGTATTGGCGACCAGCGGCTTGCCCTGGCCCGGCATGCCGCGCGCATCGGGGCCGTGGCAGCCGGCGCACGTGCCCAGGAACAGTGTCTCGCCGAACCGCGCGTCGATCTTGCGGCCCAGCGCTGCCTGCCCGGCCGCGGCGACGGGCAGCGCCGTGCGCTTCGGCAGCTTCACGCCGAAGCAGCGCGCTACGTAGCGCTCATTTGGCCGAAAGTCCGCGCCCGCGCGGATGCCGTAGAATGTCTTCGTGTCGCGATCGATCAGCGCCGTCGCGACGAACCCGGCCCCGCCAAGGCCCGCCAGCGCGAGCGACGCGGCCAGAGCGCCGCGACGCGAACGACCCGCCGCAAGCACCGCGCCGCTGGCCGCAATCGCGCTGAGCAGCAGGCAGCCCAGGCCGGCCGCCGCCATCGGCAGATTCATCAGGTGATGCCCCCAGCGAAACGCGTCGAAATTCGCCCCGCGCTGCCCGAGGTACATCACCGCGACCGCCAGCAGCACGGCCGCGTAGATCGAACCGAGCAGCAGCGCCTCGCCGCGACCGATGCCGCCGGCGGCGAGCCAGCGGCCGATCTCGCAGCGCAGCGCCGCGGCGGACCGCGCGCCCGCGTGCTGCGCGTCGCCCGCCGGCTGCTGCGCCGTGATGGGAAGCGCGACGGCGTCGCGCTGCGCGTCGTCGATGGCGGCTCGTTGCGATGAATGGCGGCCCATGGCCGAAAGTTCCAGCGTAGACACAGATTCCTCCTTCGTCGTCAGATCGCTATGCGCGGGCGAAAGCGTCATGGCGCGCCCTCCGCATGATCCGCCGCCGGTTCCGGCGAGCTCAGCGCCGCGCGCAGCTCGTCGTAGCTCAGCAGGCGCCCCGGATATTGCTGAAGCAGCCGATCGGCCGCGGCACGCTCGCCGAGCGCGACGGCGTGCGACGCCATCGGCGTCTTGAGCCGGCCGCTGCGCACGAAGAGCGCGCGACTCGCGTCGACCCAGGCCTTTGTCTGATAGTCCTTCACATACGCCGTGATCTGCGCGCCGCCCGCCTGAGCCGCGACGTATTCGACCAGGCAGCCAACGTCGTCGAACGAGGCCTTGCGCACTCCGTCGGCGGAAACAACCACCGCCGCGGCCGCAAACGGTTCTTCGCTGATGATCATGCGACACTGTTCGCACTCGCTCTCGCCGTACAGCACCTGCGGCGGCGCGAGGTCTTCGTTTCGACCGCAACCGGTCAGCGATGCGCCCAGCGCGGCGGCGACCACCAGCGCGGAAATCGAATTTCGCGTCATCGCACAACCCTCCGGCTGAAGATTGCGGCGGCGACCGTCAGCGGCGCCGCGATCCACGCCGCGAGCACGCCCAGCAGCAGCGCCGGCAGCGCAGCGCCGAACGTCTGCGACGCATACAGGCCGGCCGGCCCGAGCAGGTCGAGCGACCGGTGCAGGCCGCCGACGGCGCAGATCTTGAACACCTGAAGCGGGTTGGCCAGCGCCGCGCCGAGCAGCTCGGCCGGCGTCATGCGCAGCGTCACCGCGCCGCCCATGAGCCCCAGGTCGCCCAGAAATACGAACGTCAGCCAGACAAAGATCGCCACGCCCAGCGCCAGCGTCGTGCGCCGCGCCAGCGCCGAGATCAGGAATCCGACGCTCAGCATCGACCAGCCCAGCAGCACGCTCAGGCCGAAGATCGACACATACGGCCATACATTCGCCGTCGCGCCGCGCGCCGCCAGCAACACGCCGCTCGATCCGAATCCCAGCGCCAGCGCCGCAAGCAGCGCCACCGCCAGGCCGAGAAACTTGCCCAATAGAACGTCGCCGCGCGAAATCGGCTGCGCCAGCAGCGTCTCCAGCGTGCCGCGCTCGCGCTCGGCCGAAATGGCCGACGCGCCGAGCGTCAGCGCCATGAGCGGCACGATCAGCAGCACGAGATTCACCAGGCTGGCCGCCGTCCGCCCGAAGCCGGCCAGGCCGAAGCGGCCCGTGCCCGCCAGCGCGATCGACGACAGCGCCAGCGAAAGCGCGGCGAAACACAGCGCGTAAAGCAGGAACCAGCGGTTGCGCAGCGCGTCGCGAATTTCCTTCTGCGCGAGAATCAGCACCAGCCGCGGCGAAATGCCCGGCAGCCCGCGATCGGAGAGCCGGCTTTTCGCAGCGCCGCCGGCACGAAGCGTAATTGTCGGTGTCATGTCAGCGCCCTCCCGCCGCCGCGGAGCAGCAGCACGGCGCGGCCGGCGACGCCGCCAGCGCTCGGTGATACAGCGTCTCCGCCATCGCGACGTAGCGGGCGTGCTTGCCGGCGTTGGTGGGCGCCTGCTCCGTGCGGTCGAAGCCGCCGAGCACCGCGCCGCGCTCCGCCGTGCCGAGCACGCGCTCGGCCATCGCGAACAGAACGTTGTCTTCCTTCCAGATGTGCTTGCGCAGCAGCTCCACATAGCCGTCTGCGGCGCTGCACAGCGCCGCCCGCGCGCTACAGTCGCCCGCCGCCGCCGCGTCGAGGCTGTCGGCCATCGCGCGGATGAACCGGCGGCCGCGTTCGTGCTCGTCGAGCATGCAGCCGATCGGGCCGTCCTCGCGCGGGACGCCGGCCGCTTCGAGCCGCGGAAACAGCTCGTTCTCTTCCTTCGCGTGGTGGCAGCCGTCGGCGAAGTTGCGCAGAAAGTCGAGCGCGTCGCGCAGCGGCGCCGCGTCGATGCGAACTTCGCGGACCAGCCGCTCGAGCGCGTCGAGCACTTGCTCGATGACGCGGTGCTCGGCCTTCAGGATCGCGACCGGCGAATCGTGGGAACAGGTGCAGCCCTGATGAGTGGTCATGTGTTGTCTCCAGAATCGACTTCGAAGCTCCGAACCGCGACGCCGGCCCGCAGCAGGTGCGCCAGCGGCGACGCGTTGCGCGCCGCCGGGACGCGGACGTAAATCGCCGCGCCGTTGCTGCGCACGTCGAATCCCGCATCGGCCAGCAGCGCGCGAGCGGCGCTGCGCTCGCCGTCCGGCAGCGGAATCCGCAGCCGACATTCGCTCGCGAAACTTTCCGCAGGACCGTCGCGCACGACCCGCCCGCGCTCCAGCTCGACCACTCTGTCGGCGAGCTGCGCGACTTCGTCGGCCCGATGCGTCGTGAAGAGAATCGTCTTGCCCGATTGCTTCAGGTCGCGAAGCAGACCGAAGAAGTCGCGCCGCGCCGCCGCGTCGAGGTTCGACGTCGGCTCGTCGAGCAGCAGCACGGGCGGGTCGGCCAGCAGCGCGACACCCAGCGCCAGCCGCTGCTTCATCCCGCCCGAAAGCGCGCCGACCCGCTTGCCGCCATGCTCGGCCAGCCCGACGCGCGCAAGCACCTCGTCCGCCCGCGCGACCGGCACGCGCTTGAGCCGCGCGAACAGAACGGCCGTGTCGCGCGTCCCCAGATCGTCGTAAAACGCGAGTTCCTGCGAGACGTAGCCGATCTGCCGCCGGGCCAGCTTTCCGCGGCGAATCGCGTCGATGCCCGCCACTTCCACCCGCCCGCGGCAGCGGTGCAACCCGAGCATGCACTTGATGATCGTGGTCTTGCCCGCACCGTTCGTCCCCCACAGCGCCACCGCCGCGCCGGGCGCGACGTCGAGCGAAAACCCATCGACGACCGCGTGCCGGCCGAAGCGCTTGGATAGCCCGTTGACGCGCAAGATCGCCGACGCGGCCGTCGCCGCGTCGCGCGGCCGTTGTGGAAGCGCCGCACGCGCCGCCTCCGCCGCCGCGATCACCGGCGCGACGATCGTCGCCGCCGGACTCGCGACCACCAGCCGGCCGCGCAGCACGCTCGTCCACACCAGCGCCGCGATTCCCACCAGAACCGTGCCGGCCGTCGCGGTCGGCCACGGGGACGCGGCCCGACGCGGTTCGAAGCTCAGCGCGATCGGCCGCGTGAGCGGCGCCGCGTCGGTCATCTTCGGCGCCGGCCGCATGATCGGAAACGCCCGGCTGGCCAGGTCGATCGCCTGCTGCGCCGGGCTGTAGAGGAACAGCCGCAGCTTCGGCTCGCGATCGAGCAGATTCTCGAAGAGGCTGACCGGCGCGTACGCCTGGTCGCCGATGCCGTCGCCGCCGGCGTCGAACCCGTTGTAGTCGCTCCAGTAGTTGCCGCGTCCGGCGACGCTGAATTCGTTCGCGCGCAGCTCGCCGCTGCCGAGAATCGCAACCTGCTCGATGTTCTCCAGAAACTCGTTCTCGGTGAAATGGTTGCGCTGCACGGCCGGCAGGAAGCCGAGCGCGACGTCGTTGTACGCGAACACGTTGCGGCGCCAGGTGTGCTCCACGTCGATCCGCGACGGGCTGTTGTCCACGTACAGCCCCATCCGGTTGGAGAGTATGACATTCTCCTCCACCGTCAGGCCGTCCATGTCCTTCAGCCCGATGCCATAGCCGCTCGGCCCGCGGTTGTGGTCGATCACGTTTCGGCGCAGCGTGACGTTTTGCGTGTACATCACGAACACGCCGACGCTGTTGTCCTCAAAGCGGTTTTCCTCGACGACCGCGCCCGTCGCGTACATGAAGTGCAGGCCATAGCGGCTGTTGCGCACGGCATTGCGATGCAGGCGGGCGTCGCGCGAGTACCAGACCACCAGGTCGCGCGAATCGGCCATGTCGTTGTCTTCGACGCATACGCCGTGACTGTTCCACAGGCGAATGCCGTCGCCGCGCCGCGACAGCGGCAGCGCCTTGCCCCGCACGCGGTTGCCGCGCACGAGCGAATCCGACGCGCTGTCCAGCAGAATTCCGATCAGCGAATCGCTGACGCGGTTGTTTTCGATCGTCGCCCGCGGGGCGTGAACGGCGATCGCGGCGTTCTGCTCGTCCAGGTATGCGCCGGTGCCGCGCACGTCGAAGCCGCTCAGCGTCACGTCCGGCGCCGTGATGCGAACAACGTCGCCCGCGCCGCACCCGTCGAGCACTACGTCGCCCTCGGCGACCAGCTTCACCGGTCGGTCGATCGTCACCATCCCGCGATACGTGCCGGGCGCCACGCGAATCGTCGCGCCGGGCACGGCGTCGCGGATGAGCGCGTCGAGCGGGCTCTCCGCCTGCGGCGCGCGGGCCGCCGCGGGCTCGCGCCGCGCGCCTTCCGCCGGCGACATGTCGTCGTGCTGCGCGCGGGCCGCCGAAGGGGCGAGTAGCAGTAGCATTCCGGCCATCACCGCGCTCGTCATTCCGCTCGCCGCGGCGCGGCGCTGCGCCACGCGCGCGTCAAAGAGCGGCTTGTACGCCCGGCGATGAAAGTACAGCGCCAGGATCACAACCACCGAAGCCGCGACGGCCATCCACAGGCCCGGCCCGGGGTCGGCCAGCGTGCGAAACTGCCCGATCGTCCCCACGCCCAGCACCGGCGGAACGAACGGCTTGATCGAACTCGACAGCGGCGCCTTCGGATTCAGGTTCGTCCCGAACGTCGCCAGCCAGAATTGCAGGTCGAGCAGGAAACCGGCCGGAAAGAGCAGGGCCGGCAGCGCGGCCAGCGCCGCCCAGCGGCTGTGTATCAGGATCGCCGCGACGAGCAGAAACGCCACCGCGCCGACCATCATCGCCGAGTTGGCGCGCTCGAATTGCGCCGCGTCGTTCAACGGACGCATGCCGATGTAGTGATTGAGCCCGTCGATCTCGTGTACGTCGCCCTTCAGGCCGCTCAGGTAAGCGGTGACGTACAGCCCGTTCGGATATTGCGGCGCTTCGAGCTTCATCTTCCAGTAAGGCTGAAAGAACGAGGCGACGATCAATACGCCCGTCACAAGCAGCAGAAATGTCGGAATCGCGTACCGCGAGCCGCGCGCTCGCAGCTCCTTCGCCGGCACGCGCGGCCCCAGGATGTTTTCCAGCGTCTTGGTCACGTTGCACCTCTCAGTTTCGCAGGCCCCGTCTGACGGCCGCCCGGTTTCGGCGTCGGGCGGCGTTCGGCCCGCGCGGGCGCGGAGAGCGCTCACCGCGCCGCCCGGTACGCCGAAACATCACTGGGGCTTGGCGGCGGCCACGGGCGCTTCGGCCTTCTCCGAAGCCTGCGCCGGGCCGGACGGTTCAACGAGGAAGTAACCCATCATCTCCAGGTGCAGCGCCGAGCAGAACTCGGAGCAGTACCACGTGAACACTCCGGCGTTCACCGCGTCGAACTCCATCGTCACGGTCTCGCCCGGCTCGAGGCTGAGGTTGATGTTGTGCCCCGCCAGCGAGAAGCCGTGCGTGGCGTCTTCGGTGCGCTCGATGTTCGTGATCTTCCAGATCACGTGATCGCCCTGCTTGACCTTCACGTGTTCCGGCGTGAAGTGGCTGCGGTTCGCGGTCATGTAGACCTTGACGGTGCGGCCGTCGCGGACGACCTTCTCCTGCCCTGCCTTCGGCGCGTCGGGGTCGACCGCCTGCTTGTGCGGATCCCAGCCGATTTCCGGATACACCTTCCAGGGCTTGAGCTTGTCGGCCTTGATCATCTGTGCGTAGTGCGGCTCGCCGGCGCCCATCGGCATGTCATAGATGACCTGCATCTTGTCGCCGCCCTGGCTGATGTCGATCAGTTGCAGGTTCTGCGGATAGAGCGGGCCGGGGTGGAAGAACCGATCGATCGACCACTTGTTGAGCGCGATGAGGTACTTGCCGTCCGGGTTCGTGACGTCGCCCTCGGCGCTGGCGAGGTGGCCGATGTTGTATTGCACCGGAAGCTTCTTCACGAGCGTCCAGCCCGGCTCCTTGTGCTGCGACTGATACGGCCCGCCGAGCGTCCAGCGCGCCACGGCGCTGTCGAGGAACAACGACGTATAGGCGTAGCCCTTGTCGTCGAACTGCGTGTGCAGGGGTCCGAGACCGAGTTCGACCTGCGCTTCCTTGCACGCGTCGTAGTCGAGAATCGGCACGCCAAACTTGTCCGGCTTCCACTTCTTGTCGGCGATCGCCTGCTTGATCTTGGCGATGCTGTAGACCGAGACGTGCGGGTCGAGCTTGCCGCCCACCACGATGTATTCGCCCTTGGGCGTAACGTCGACGCCGTGCGGGCTCTTCGGCTCGGGCGTGAAGTACAGGACGCCCTCGTCGATCAGCGTCTTGAGCGGAATCACCGCGAAGTCGTTGAACTTCTCCGCCTTGCCCGCCTTGAAGATCTCTTCCGCTTTCTTCCAGTTGATGATGTGCAGGTAATCGTTGTCGCTCTGGCTTGCGCCGGCTTCAAACGGCGGCTTGCCCTCTTCCACGCCGCCCGTCGCCATCTCCGTGTTGATCGAATTGCCGAAGCACCAGCCGTCGCTGTCGAACTTGCCGCAGTCGAACAGATCCTGCCAGTACGGCGGCAACTCCAGCGCGAACGACTGCGACTCGTCGATGCGGCCCTTGGCGCGGTCGAACTTCCAGAACGTCACGAAGCCGCGATATTCCTTCTCGTATTCGTCGATGCTCGCGTACTTCCAGCCCTTCGGCGTGCCGTACTGCCCGCCTTCGACGACGTACTCGGTGTTCGGCGTGACGAAGCACCCGCCGTGGTCGCTGATCGCGATCGGGTTCTTGATGATCTGCTTCGTCTCGAAGTCGCGCAGGTCGATCACCGCCACGCGCGAATTCGACTTGTCGCCGATGAACAGAAACTGACCGTCATAATCGGCGTTCGTCTCGCTCAGCCCAGGGTGGTGCGTGTCGGCCCAGCGGTTCGGGACGCCGTTTACGTCGCCATCCTTGAGGATGTGCTCGCCCGTCCCGAATCCGTAGCCCTGCCACGGCTCGGGCGTGAACACCGCGATCGTCTTCAGCAGACGCATCGACGGAACGCCGATCGCGAAGACCTGTCCGCTGTGCCCGCCCGACGCGAAGAGCACGTAGTCGTCGATCCGGCCGCTGGGCATGTACGTCTTCAGCGCGGCCGCGACGTCGTCGGGCGAGAGATTGCGCTCCCTCGCAATCTGGTCCGCGCCATTCGTCGCCGCGCCGCCGGCCGGCGCGGCGTTCTGTGCCCCGCTGGCGGCCTGCGGCGTTCCAGTTCCGTCGCTCTCGTCGTCGACCTTGCGCTCGCATCCGACGAGCACGAGTGCGGCGCCGAGCGCGATCCCCAGGAGGATGCTTCGGTGTCTCATGGAACCACTCCTTGATGGAAGAGTCGTTGTGGACTGCGACGGCCCGGCGGACCGCCGATCCCGATTTGCGGACGTGCTGCGCGATGGACGGTCGCGATTCGGCGTGTTTCGATGGCTCGTGTGCGACTCAAACATATACCAATACCTCTACGTCCATATTTATAAGATATCATCGAATACTTGGATGTCAAGGTTGAAGTTTTGATTTTCCGACGTATACTTGAAGCATGGCGATTGAGGGCTTCACCGCCCTTTCGCCTTGCGGGAGGTCTCGAAATGACGATTTCTCAGACCGCGGAGTATGCGTTGCGGTCGATCATGTGGCTCGCCAGCCAACCGACCGACGCTCCGCTTGGAACCGCGCAAATCGCTGCTGCGACAAAAGTTCCGGCCGGTTATCTGTCCAAGGTGCTTCAGGCGCTCGGCCGTGCCGGGCTGGTCGTGTCCGCTCCCGGACGGACGGGCGGATTCAAGCTGGCCCGTTCGCCAGACGACATCTCGGTGCTAGACGTCATCAACTCCGTTGACCCGGTGAAGCGGATCAAACGCTGCCCGCTCGGAATCGCCGAGCACGGGCCGACGCTCTGTCCGCTACATCGCCGGCTGGATCAGGCGATCGTCATCGTCGAAAAGGCGCTCTCCGAATCAAAGATCTCCGAGCTGCTTCGCGAATCGCTCGGCGCCCGCCCACTGTGCCAGGAAAACCCCGAGCCGCGGCCGGTCGCGCTCCAACTCAGCGGCGCGCTCGCGGAGCGCTCGCCGACTCGATAATTCACACGGGCGGCGCGCGGCGTAGCGGCCCGCGCCCTCGCGCGGCCGGAGCGGCGCTCGGGTCAAATGCAGCTCGCAATCCGCTGCCATCGACCGCACGCCATGCATAGATCAAATCTGATATCGAAAGTTGACAATACATCGCAAATGTAATATATTTCCGTAGGCCGCCTCAGCTCTGTCGCGAGAGTATCCGATTTGTGGTGATGCAGCGGGCGGCTAAGCGTCCGGATGCTCCGCTTTTGACGTGTCTTCGCATTTCCCCGGCCAGGCCGGAGCGGAGTGTGCATGCGCGCAAAAGTGGAGTATCTGGCCGAGGCGCTCTACGACCTTGCGAAATTCTCGCCGGCCGATCGGCGAAGCCACTTCGCAGAGCGCGACTGGGTCGCCGAGCGGCCGGTGAGTCGCTCGCGGTTGCTGCGCGATCCCGCGCTCAGCGGGTACGCGCTGCGTTACTTTGAGTGTGGCGCAGGCGTCGCGAAGATCGCAATCTTCGAGTACGACCCCGCCATTCACCGAATTCGGATTCTGCAATGCAGGCCAGCAAGACCAAGACGAGGCCCGCGTCGCGCGGTCGAGTGAAGCGGAGTGCCGCATCGCGCCGACGGACGCCGGACAGCACGCGCCCGCGCCAGGCGCGACACGCTGGCCCGGAGTCATTCATCGTGACAGCCGGCGAACGCACCCACGTGCTGCTCGAAGTGGCCGAGTACGAGCGGTTGCGGGCCGCCGACGAGCGCGACGAACTGCGCCGGCGGTTGGAGGCGCCGCGCAAGCACTGGGTCCATGAGCGCGACGCGGCGCTGGTTGTCGCGGCCGGCGAAATCGCAGCCGCACGGCAGCGTGCCGGGCTCACGCAACAGGAGCTCGGCGAGCGCCTCGGTGTGCCGCAGTCGCAAATCTCGCGCATAGAGCGGAATCCGGATCGCTCCACGGTACGAACACTCAAGCGAATCGCCGCCGCCCTCGACGTGGACGTCAGCGATTTCCTGCGCAGTGGTCCGACCCAACGATAGTTGGTGCATGCCGCATACCCGGCGTAGCGGCCCGCGCCCTCGCGCGGCGTAGCGGCCCGCGCCCTCGCGCGGCCGGAGCGGCGCTCGTGTCAAACGCGGCACGCAATTCGCGCTCATCGGCTCGGGACATCCGGCCGAGCCCGCGTGTCCTCACGCGGGTCTCTTCGTAACCAAGAAAGACCCGCCTGAGGACAGGCGGGCGCGAAAACGGAAAAACCCGCCTGAGGACACGCGGGCTCCTTTCCTGCCCCACTGCGTTATCGCGCTCCGACGTTATACTTCCAACCCATGCTCAACTTTGCCGCAATTCCGCCGGCCGCACGACTGTCGATAATCATGGCGACGCTCGGGCTGGCGCTTGTCGCCGGTTGTCATCGCGCGGCGCCGCCGCCGGCCGCTCCGCCCCCCGATGCGCAGCGCCCAACGATCAAGAGCGAGGCCGAGCTGGCCGCGCAGCGCGATTCCGCGATCGCGTCGGGCGCGATTGTGCCGAGCTCCGCGCCGGTGCTGCTGGGCGAGGACCGCGTCCGCGAGTCGATTCGCACGTCGCCGCCGCCGCGCACGGTAGTGACGGCGCCGCCCGGCGCGATCCGCGGCGACGTCTTCCTCGTCAACGAGACGGCCGTAACCGCGGCGCAGGTGCTCTACCCCCTGCGCGAAGAGCTGGCCGAGGCCCGCCGAACGCAAACCCGGCCGCGCTTCGTCGAGCGCGCGGGGGAGCTGATCCGCGGCGAAGTGCAGCGCTCGATCGGCTCGATCCTGGTTCACGCCGAGGCGATGTCGAAGCTGAACGAAGAGCAGAAAAAGCTGGTCGAGGGCGCGGTCACCAAGGCGCTGGAGGATCGCACCGCCCGCGAATTCGGCGGCAGCTCGGCGCGGCTGGCCAATCACCTGGCGCAGCACGGCCTGACGGTCGATCAATACAAGGCGGCGCTGGAGCGCGACATGATCGTGCGGCAGTACAGCCGCGAAAAATTCATGCCGCAGGTGACCATTCGGCGCGACGAGCTGCTGGGCGAATTTCGCCGCAGCGCCGCGCGATTCAACACCGCCGAAACGCGCGAGCTGCTGCTCATCGAGATTCCCTACGCCAAGCTGCTGCCGGAGGGCGCAACGTGGGAGTCGGCCACGCCGTCGGCAAAGGCGCAGGCGCGGCTGAAAGCCACCCGCCGCATCCGAGAAGCGCACGAGGCGCTGGCAAACCGACCGTTCGCCGACGTCGCGCGCGAGTTCTCGCTCGGCCTTTACGCGGACAAGGGCGGCTCCTGGGGCATGATCGGCAGCCCGCTGCAAGCGCCTTATGACGAGTTGAGCCGCGGCATTTTCACGCTCGCGTCCGGCGCACACAGCGAGCCGATCGAGATGGAAACCGGCTGCGCCATCGTCGGCTGCGGCGCGATCACGCCCGCCAGTTCCAAGACCTTCGCCCAGGTTCAGGAGCAGCTTCGCGACGAGTTGATGGAGAAACGCTTCAACCGGCTCGCGGCAGACTACTCGGTCCGGCTGATGGAGTCGGCCACGATTTCGCCGATCGACCCATTCGTCGAAGCGTGCCTGGCGCGCGTCGAAGCGCGGTCCATCGAGTGATTGCCACTCCGCCCCGCGCGCCGCGCCAACGAACTCAGCGGCCGCGCCATTGCCGATACGGCCGCGTCCCCCACACGCGCACAGTGTTGTCGCCGCCGCCCGAAGCCAGTGTGCTTCCGTCGGGGCTGAACGCGAGGCAGTAGACGTACGACGTGTGGCCGTGCAGTTGGGTGATCTCGTCGAACGTCTCCGCATCCCAAACGCGAATCACGGTGTCGCGCCCCCCAGACAGGATGCGTTTGCCATCGGGACTGAAAAGCGCGGCGAAGATCTCATCCGAATGGCCGGTCAGCGCGGCGAGCGGCGCTCGCCGCCGAACATCCCACACGCGGAGCGCTCGATCCACGCCGCCGGAGACGAGTCGCGCGCCATCGGGGCCGAACGCCAGCGCGTAGATGTTGCCCGAGTGCCCCGTAAGCGTCGCGACGTCGGCCCACGACTCAGCGTCGAGCAGGTGAATCACGCTGCCGGCGGCGACGGCGAGCAGCATCCCGTCCGGGCTTAGAGCGGCGCGGCAGCCGTGGCCCTCCGCCTTGCCGCGGAACGTCCGACTGCGGATCTCCCGCCCGCTCGACGCGTCATACGCGCTCAGCCGGCCCGCGAATTCGAGCGTGAGCAGGCGCTCCCCGCTCGGATCGAATGCCGCCCACTCCGTGCGCCACGAATCTGTCGAGCATTTCGCCGACACACTGCCGTCGGCGGCGGCGACGATGCGCGTATCGCCGCGCTGGCACACCGCGAGCTTCTCGCCGTCGCGGGAGAAGCACAGCGCCGTGAGGTTTCCATCGAGCGCCGCCAATTGCTCGCGCCCGTCGGATGCGCTCCACGTGCGGAGCGGCCGAGCGCCCGTCAGGCACGCGGCCGCGAGCGTTCGACCGTCCGGGGCGAAGCGCACGCCGTAGACATATCCCGGCGCGGACAGAACAAACGGATCTTCGGCCGCCAGCGCGTCCCACCAGCGCAACCCGCTGCCCGGTCCCGCGGTGACCACCGTCGCGCCGTCTGGCATGAACGCGGCGCTGTAGATGGTGGGCTGTTTCGCGTGCATCGTGCTGCGCGGCGCGCCGGTCGCCGCGTCCCACAACCGCACGGTCCCATCATTCGACGCCGTCGCGACGCGCGTTCCGTCGGGGCTGAAGTCCACGCCGCCGAGCGGGCCGTTGTGGCCGCGCAGCGAAGCAAGCGTCCGCCCATCGGCGACATCGAGAATGGCCGCGTCGCCGAAGCCCGTCCCGACGGCGAGCCGCGAGCCATCGCCGCTGAAGCAAAGCTCGACGACCGAGTTGAGATCTGAGCGCGTGAAGAGCAGCGCCCCATCCGGGCAACGCTGCACGAGCACTGTCTGGCCGCGAGTAAGCGCCGCGGCCAGATAGCGGCCGTCGCGCGAGAACTGGACCATTGCGTCGGCGGTGGCGTCGGCCGCGACGGGGAACAGCTCGCGCCCGGTCGCGTACTCCTCGACGTAAATCACGGGCGGCGACTCGTCGTCGTCGAAGCGGGCGGAGAGCACGCCGTCCCGGCTGCGCGCCATGACCGGGCGCTCCGTCCGAACGCCCGGCGCCAGCGTGTCGGCATCGAGCGTAACCGACGCGACGCGCGTGTCGGCGCGAATCGACTCCCCATCGGGCGAATACGCGAGCTGTATGATCCGCCGCGCGGTCACGCCGCCCCGCAACGAAAAGCTCGCGCACTCCGACCAATCGGCGACGTTCCACGCCACGATCCGCCCTCCGGAGTTGCACGCGGCGAGCGTCTCGCCGTCGGGGCTGATCGCGAACCACCACGGCGAAAACGTCTGGCGTTGCACGAGGCTGTCGTCGAGGCGGCTGTGCAGGTGCTCCCACTCCCAGCCGCGCAGCGCAGCCGGCGCCGCGTCCAGATGCCGCTCCGCCTCGGCGGTCTCGTTCCGCCGCAGCGCCGACGAGGCCGCCAGCATGCAAGCGCGGTAGCTCTGCCGCTCGGCCACGCCGCGCAGGCGGCGCTCGTCGACGCGCGCCCGCTCGGCCACGATCGCCATCCGCGTGGCGAAGGCGGCGCCGAGCGCCATCGCCGCGAAGGCAATCGTGACGCCGGCGACGATCGCCTTGTTCCGCCGCGCGAACTTGCGCAGGCGATAAAGCGCCGAGGCGGGGCGGGCGGCGATGGGCTGCTCGTCGAGATGGCGGCGGATGTCGAGCGCCAGATCCGCCGCGGATTGGTAGCGCCGCAGCTTGTCCTTCTCCAGCGCCCGGGCGAGGATCGTTTCGAGATCTCCGCGCAACGATCGATCGAGCGAACCGGCGGGCGTCGGGTCGTCCTCGCGAATCACGCGCACGGCTTCGATCACCGCCAGGTGGCGCACCTCGTGCGGAAGCCGGCCGGCCAGCAGCTCGTAGAGAATCACGCCGAGCGAGTACACGTCGCTGCGCCAATCGAGCTGCGCCGGATCGCCGGCGGCCTGCTCGGGGCTCATGTAGGGAACGGTCCCGATCAGCTCGCCCTGCGTCGTCTGCTGCGTGACGGCCTGGATGTCGGCGTCGACGAGACGCGCAACGCCAAAGTCGAGAATCTTTGGCGCCGCGCGCTGCGGCGCGGCAGCGGACGTGCGGTCGGCGCTCTCGGCCGGCCGAATGCGGCTCGCGGTGTTCTCCGCGACGACGAGGATGTTCTGCGGCTTCAAGTCGCGATGGATGACGCCGCTCTGGTGCGCGTAATGCACGGCGTCGCAGACGAGCGCGAACAGCGCGAGTCGCTCGCGCCGGCTGAGGCGGAATTCCCCGGCGTGCTCGAGCAGCGAGCGGCCCTGCACCAGCTCCATCGCGAGGTACGGGCGCGCGGCGCCGGCGTGGACAGCCGTTCCGGCCTCCAGAATCTGCGCGATGCCCGGGTGTTGCAGCCGCCCGAGGATCTGCGCCTCCTGCTCGAATCGTCGAATGAGGCTGCGCGACCCGGCGCCCGCGCGCAGCAGCTTGAGCGCGACCCGGCGGCGCGGGTTCTCCTGCTCCGCCTCGAAGACCGAGCCCATGCCGCCCTCGCCGATCTTGCGGATCACGCGATATCCGCCGAGTCGCTGCGGAAGCTCGTCACCGTCGTCCGACGCGCTGCCCAGCGCCTCAGACACGGCGACGAGCGCGGGGCGATCGAGAATGCCATCGCCGCGCCGGTCGGCCGCGAGCCACGCGCGCACGCTCTCGAGCAGCGTCGGCTCGCCCGCGCATTGTTCGGCCAGGAACGCCTCGCGAAGCTCCTCCGGCATCGCGCCGGCGGACCGAAAGAGCGCCTCGGCGCGGCGAAACCGTTCCTGCGCGTTCACGGCAGCTCGCCCTTCAAGTCGTCATAGAGCCATGCCCGCGCCACGCGCCATTCCTCCGACGCGGTCGAGCGCGCCACGCCAAGCACGTCGGCCGCCTCTTCGAGCGTCAACCCTCCGAAAAAGCGCAGCTCCACCAGCCGAGCCTTGCGCGAGTCCAACTCGGCCAGGCGCGTCAGCGCCGCGTCGATGGCGACAATCGGAAGACCCCCGTCGGGCGGCGCCGCCGACGCGGCGGCATCGGCGCTGAGCGTCAGCCGCTGCCAGCCGCCGCCGCGCTTCGCCCGGCCTCGGCCGCGCGCATGATCGACCAGGATGGTGCGCATCGCGGCCGCGGCGACGGCGTAGAACTGCTTTCGGCCGGTCCAGGGGATGCTCTGATCGACGAGCTTCAGATACGCCTCGTGGACGAGCGCGGTGGGCTGAAGCGTGTTGCCGGGCCTCTGGTCGCGAAAGAACGCGACGGCGAGCGCGTGCAGCTCGTCATAGACGATCGGCAGGAGCTCCGCGGCGGCGGAACCCTCTCCGCCGGCGGCGCGATTCAACAAAATCGTTACGGGCTGCTGCGGATTCGTAGTGTTGCCCTCGGCCCACGGGTTGCGCGCCGCATTGTACCCTGCGGGCTTCGCAGCTCCGTGCGCGTGCAGCCTTGAAATCGTCGGACGCCGGGTCGGCCGCGCGGTTTGACCCCTTCGCGACCTGCTACCACAATGTCCCCCGGCCGGCTGCTCTTCCGCTTGAGCCCGGCCGTGGGAGGCGCGGATGGCGTACGTTCGGCTGCTTCGGCCGGAGCAGTGGTCCAAGAACGTTTTCGTCCTGGCGGGCATCGTTTTTGGCCGAAAGCTGGGCGACCCCCACGCCATTCTGATCGCCATTCTCGGCTTCGCCTGCTTCTGCATGTTGAGTAGCGCGGTTTACATCTTCAACGACATCCACGACCGCGCCGAAGATCGGCTGCATCCGCGGAAACGGAAACGCCCGATCGCCGCGGGAGAAGTCCGCGTGGGCGCGGCCGCCCTGCTTGCGGCGTTTCTGCTTGTGGCGAGCCTGGTCGGGGCGCTGCTGGTCGCGCCGCACATGGGCTTTTTCATCTTTGCGTGGGCGTACCTCCTGCTCCAGCTCTTCTACAATCTCGCCCTCAAGCACATCGTGATCCTGGACGTGATCACGCTCGGCGTCGGCTTTGTGCTGCGCGCCGCCGCCGGCGCGGTGCTGGTCGACGTCGTGATCTCGCACTGGCTCGTGCTCTGCACATTCACGCTCTGCCTGTTCATGGGTTTCTCGAAGCGGCGCTGCGAGCTGAACGACCTGGGCAATGGCGCCTCGGCCGGACAACACCGCCCCACGCTCATCGAATACACGCCGGAGCTGCTCAACCACATGACCACGCTCACCGCGGGGATCGCAGTGGTCAGCTTCATGCTCTATGCGACCGACCAGCGCACCATCGCCGAGTTTCACAGCACGTACCTGATCTACACGCTGCCGATCGTCGTCTACGCGATCTTCCGCTTTGCGCTGCTCGTCGAGCACGGCCGCGTCGACGGCCCGACGGCCGTGCTTCTGCACGATCGGCCATTTCAGGCCGCGATCATCCTGTGGGGGTTGTCGGCGGTGACGGTTGTGTACGCCAGCGACGCCCTGCGCGATTGGCTGAGCCGGGCGCTGTACGGCGGGGGTTCGTAGCGCGCCGCGCATATCCGGAACGGGTCACGCGCGGGGTGGTCCGATTCTGCCTTGGCTCTTAGAACACCTGGCGGGGTTTCGTCAAGTGTCTCGCTTGGGATTTTCGCAGAATGTGCGCAAGTTTGACCGCCGGCCACTTGACACATAAAGCTATTAGAAAAAACGATTTATACGCATTAGCCCGATTTCATCCGCCTTGCCGAGAGCGGTTTTGTTCACTTTTTTTTGCCGCGCGCGCCATCCAAGAGTATACTTCCGTCGCAAGGCTCCCCAGGAATGGTCGCCACCAGCGAAGTAACGGCTGGCCCACCCGAGGGTACGGGCGAGGCGACTCATGCAAGCGTCAGCGGCTCCATACGACAGGCCACGATGCCGTCCGCAATTTCGCGTACGCGCATGGCGGCACACCCGCTATGAACCGGCGGGGTCGTGTTTTGATGGCGAGCGCAGCAGCACGGGGAATGACCATGCTTCCAGCAGACCGGCCAACCAGCGAAAACGTCGTCCGAAAGCTTGAGCCGACGGCCAAGCTTCCGACACCGGCTGTGCTGAAGTCGCTCTGCGACGACGACGTTCGCCTGATCGAACGCCGTCTCGGCGAGCCGCTCGAGTTCTTCGACTCGCCCCGCTTCGCCCAGCCGGACGCCGAATCGGCGATCATGGCCCCGCTTCCGGCGGGACCGACGCCGCGGCGGCGCAAGGCGCAATCCAGCGACGACAGCGGCATCGACCTGTTGGGCAGCGGCGCGCCGACCTGCACCACGCAACAGGAGCAGCGCCTCTTCGAGCGGCTGAACTACTGCCGATTCCGCGTGTTTTGCGTGCTGAACGAGGCCGACGCCCGGCGACTCAGCGCCGAGGCCGCGACCGAGACGGTCCGCTGGGAGCGCGCCAGCGTCGCCACGCGCGATCAGATCGTGCGGTCGAATGTGCCGCTCGTGCTGGCGATGGCGAAACGCACGCGGATCACGGGGGTCGATTACTCCGACCTGATCAGCGAGGGAAACCTCGCCCTGATGCGCAGCGTGGACAAGTTCGACTGGGGCCGGGGATTCAAGTTCAGCACGTACGCCTGCCGCGCGATTCTCAAGGCGTTTTCGCGCGTCGCGATGCGGACGTCGCGGCACCGCGGGCACTTCCCGACCGAGTTCGACCCGACCCTGGAACGCAGCGACTTCCAGGAGCAGCGCCGCAGCGGCGTCGAGAACGATTGCGTGCAGGAGCTGCGCGCGATTCTCGGCGAAAACGCCGCCGGGCTGAACGACATCGAGCGCCAGGTGCTCAACGCACGCTTCGCGCTCGGCGCGCAGGCCGCCCCGGACGGCACGCGCAGCATGACGCTCGAGCAGGTCGGCGAGATGATCGGCGTGACGAAAGAGCGCGTGCGACAGATTCAGAACAAGGCGCTGGGCAAGCTGCGCGCCGTGCTCGAACAGGGGATTCTGGCGAACAACTGAGCGCCCGGCGCGCCCGGCGCGCCCGGCGGCGACCAAGCGCGCGACGGGCTCGGTGAGTTGCGGCAGACCGATGCCGATCGGCGGCCGCTCGGCCCCACTCGTCGCTCCGTGACTTCGTCGCTCCGTCGCTCCGTGACTTCGTTGCTTCGTGACTTCGTCGCTCCGTCTCGCCGTTTCCCCGCGCTTCCTCGTTTCCGCGTCGCTGCTTCCCCCCGGCTTGCCTTCCTGGCGCAGTCGGTTAGCATGTTGCGTCCGGCTCGGAACTTCGAGCCAAGGCTGACGGGGTGTAGCTCAGCCTGGATAGAGCGCCTGGTTCGGGACCAGGAGGCCGCTGGTTCAAATCCAGTCACCCCGAGTTCTTACACGGTTTCACGGCGCCGTCCAACGAGGTGCAGGCTTCGGAGCGCCGTCCTTTGATCGAATTCACCAAAATCGTGGGACTTTCGGTTCTCGCGGCAGTCAGCTACGGCATCATTCACGATCAGATAACGGCGCGGCTTTGCGTTGAGTACTTCACCATTGGGCATCCGCCCGTCTTCCGGACAGCTGACCCCACGCTGCTTGGACTTGGTTGGGGCATCATTGCCACTTGGTGGGTCGGCCTCATTCTGGGCGTGCTATTGGCGTGCGCCGCGCGACTGGGTAGAGAGCCCCGCATCGTGGCAACTGCCCTAGTGCGACCGTTGCTGGTCATGCTTGTTTTTACGGGCGTTATCGCAGCTGTCGCTGGGATCGTGGGCAGTCATCTCGCGACAATCGGTTCCGTTCGACTACACGGGGACATCGCCGAACGCGTCCCAGCCGAGAAACACATCGCCTTCATCGCCGACCTCTCGGCGCATTCCGCGAGTTATGGCTGTGGAGCGCTTGGAGGAGTCATTCTTTGCGTCTTGCTCATTCGAGATCGCCGGCGAAGGAGATCCATGCGCCAACCGGGTTTGACGGCAAGCGCAAATACTTGAGCTTAGCGGTTCCACCGTCGGCAGGAACCGGATTCGCGGCTCCCAGGCCCGTATCCCCTACACAAAAAGACCTATTGGCGGACTGTCACTCCGATTTGTCTCACGAGTTGCACGGCACCGTTTACAATCCGGCGATGCGCGTTCGCTGTCGACTCAGTTCGTTCGTGCTACTGCTCGCCACGGCGGCCGCTTCCTGGTACGGGTTCATGCTGATCCATGAACTGGGGCACGTGCTCGCGGCGTGGCTCAGCGGCGGGCGTGTGGCTCGCGTGGTTCTCAGTCCATTGGCATTTTCGCGCACCGATATGGAAAGGAATCCGCACGCGCTGTTCGTAGCCGCGGCAGGCGCGGCCTGGGGATCGCTATTCCCGCTCGCGAGCTGGCTTGTCGCTCGTGCGGGCCGCCTACCACTTGCATTTCTCTTGCGCGCGTTCGCCGGCTTCTGTCTGCTCGCCAATGGGGCATATCTAGCCTCCGCCGCGATAATGCCGGCTGGCGATGCGGAGGACATGCTTCGGCTTGGTGCATCTCTCTGGGCTGTTGTCACGCCAGGTATCGCGGCGTGCGTCGGCGGCTTGACGTTGTGGAATGGGCTGGGGCCGCACTTCGGACTTGGAGATCGACCCGTGGAACGGAACGCGGTTATCGCGGCTACCATTTCGCTCGCGCTTCTTCTGATTGGGATGACCGCGTGGTCGTGCCTCTGACAGAAGTTACGGCGCGTTTCACGATTTCACCGGCAGCACATGGCTCATTCCAGGCTCCCAGGCCCGAATTCCGGCCACAACGAGATCAACCGGCGTACTGTCCCCGAGTTTCCCCAAGCAACGGCCCTTCGACCTATGCCGGCGGGCTTTCTTGTTCCGCGAGCAGCACTCACAAGCGGCGGCGCGTTTCCATTCCGTATTCAGAATCGCCGCGTTTCCTGGGGGGCCCGACGGAATTTGAAATGGTCGCACAACTCCATGAGCCCTCGGAGCGATCGTGCCGAGTGCAGGTTTGGCCGTGTTTGCAGTCCGCTCGGGATCGGCTTCAGCCGACGGGGGTTTGCAATCCGGTAGTAGTCCACGCACGGGCTAATGGCCCGTCCCACACGTTTCAGCCGCCCGGCGTTCTCAGTCCGCTCGGGGTCGGCTTCAGCCGACCGGTGTTTGCCGCCAGGTTTAGCTGGTGGTGCGCGGGCAGCACGATCTCAGGTTCTCGTCTTTCTCTCTTATGGCCGGCTTCAGCCGGGCTTGAGCTGGTCTCACTGGCCGCACCATGGACTTGCAGGCGGAAGTGGCTGAGCGCGTTGATAGGCGCGGCTCCTCATGCAAGTGCCTCTCGGAGCACGCCCGGCTGAAGCCGGCTGAAAAAGGCACAAACACAGTCAGGAGTAGGTGGGCGGGACATCTACCGCCGGTTGAAACCGGTGGCAATCACCGGCCGGCTGAAGCCGGCCTCTCATGCGGGCGCGGGAATCCGTTCTGGCGCGCAAATTGAGGAAACCTGCCCACTACCGGCTGAAACCAGCGGCAGACGCCGGCCTGCGGACGGCCTCCGCAAAGATGTGGGCGTGCGCCGCCTATTGATCCGCCGTGAAAAGCACGTGTCGGCCCGCCTGCGCCGCCCGCCGATAGAAGTCCACAAGCGACTTGAACCAATGCCAGGTGTATTCCCAGTCCTCGTCCGACAAAGGCATGCCGTAGGCGTCCGGATCGATGGAATAATATCGAGCGCGCATGTCGTCGTGTGTGACATCGCCGATTTTTGCGGCAATCTGCCGAACGAGCGCCGGACTCTTATGCGACAGAATGTAGTCGTCGCCAGAGTAGAGCGGCTCGCCGCGGAGGATCACGCATTCGAGCGGATCGTCGCCGCCATCCCATTCGAGCCGTCCGCCGGCAAGGCAGCGGTGGATTGCGTCCCACGCCTTGTCGGTCTCGACGGCCCACTCGCCGTCGATTTCGCGCTCTTCGATCACGTCGGTGACGTGCTCGACGCGGCGGTCTTCTTCGATGGCACAGAGCTCCTTCACATCGCGGTCCGTCAATGCGAACAGCACTCCTCGGCAACCCATCGTCGACCTCCACTCTCCGGTTGACCATCGCCTCGACGGGCAGCGGCGCTTCGCCGCGCACACCCTCTGCGGCAGCGGACCCGTTCGCCCGTCCACGACTGCCCAGTCGGCTCGTCGCGCTCGACGGCGGCGCTGGCCTGGTCGCCGAAACGATAGACGTTCACGCGCGCCACTTCCACCCCGCCGAAGGACATCTTCACCGGGGTACGCCGACCGCCTTCGGGAACCGCTCGCCTGTTCGCTCGTGACAGTACGGTTCGTCGCGCCGGTCGGGGGCGTCGGGCCCGGCGGATCGAGTATGATGGACTGCGCGTTTGCGCGAACGCAGCGGAGCATCGCTAGTGAAGCAGCTCGTGGCAGTACTTGCAACCGTCGTCGTCGCGGCATCGACATTCACGGTGGTGGCGCTCCTGACCAGCCCATCGCTATCAGAGCCGGGGATGGCGCCGATTCTTGCCGGCGTAACAGCCGGCGCGATCGTCAGTGGAGTTTTCGGGCTTCGCGGGCGTCCGAAGGCGTAGCGGTGCAGGGAAAGAGCGGGCGCGAGGCTGGCGGCACGGCTGCGAATCCCGCACGAAGACGCCGCCGAGGGCGACTGCGGTTCACCATTCGGTGAAATGCAAGCCAGGGCGGCTGATCATGCCAGTGGCTTCTGAAGCAAAGCCCGGCTGAAGCCGGCTGAAGGCGCGAGGAAACACAAATCGGAATGGGTGGGCCATTCACCACCGGTTGAAACCGGTGGCAAAAACCGGCCGGCTGAAGCCGGCCCTTCATGCGGGCGCGGGAATCCGCTCTCGCGCGCCGTTTGCGAGAATCCGTACTTGCGCACCCCACGCGAAAGTCCGTACTTGCGCACCCCACGCGAAAGTCCATACTTGCGCACCGCTTGCGAATCCGTTGTTGGGAACCGCTGGCCGCAATTCGCGTTCGCGCGCAGATCGCGAATCCTGCAATCCGCCCCTGCCTGCCGCTTGCGCGAATCCATACTCCGGCGCCGCTCGCAAGAATTCATACTTGCGCACCGCTTGTGAGAATCCATACTTGCGCGCCGCTTGCGAACCCGCTGTCGGACGCCGCTCGCCGCAATCCGCTTTCGCGCACCGCTTGCTTTAAGCCGCAGCGGCCCCGCCAACGCTACTTGGCCGACGCCGCGCGAATGATCACCGACCCGCGGCCGGCGGACGCCAGCGGAACGCGATTGCGGGCGATGGCCTCGTCGATCAGGCGCGCGACCGCCGGGCGGGCGAGTGTGGACGCGCCCTCCACGTCGATGAAGCGCGTCTGGGCGGTCCCCCGCAACAGCTTCTCCGGATCCGGAAGTTCCTTGCCACGAGTGAAGTACAGTTTTACGCCGTCGGCGCTCCCGCGGATGGCAAGAATTCCCTCGTAACCGCGCTCGCTGGGCGAATAGCTGATGACGAACCAGGTGCGATACTCGTACACCACCTCGTGCGCGGCGGGCAGGCGCTTTTGCAGCGACTTTCGCATGGCGCTTACGAGGCGCAGATGCGCGGGCGCGAATTTGGCGATCAGCGCGCGGGCCTGGGCTTCGGCCGCTCGCCGCGCGGCCGCGGGCTGGGCGCTGCCGGGGGCTTCGACTTCAGTGCGGACGGAACGGCGTCCGGAGGATTCCTTTTTGATGCTGATGTCGTTTCCTTTCGTTTGGTTGGGGCTGGCTGGGTGCGTACAGGCGAACGATTGCCGCCGGCATCATCGCCCGCATCGTCTGCGGTGTCATTACAGAGCCATCTTCGCCTGGCGCTAGGCGCATTGGGTGACGACGCGGCAATCGGCTGGTCCGTCGGCTTCGCCATATCCGCTAGCGTGGGAGCGCGATGTGCTTACACGTACCGCTTGATCAGCGCGAGGTACATCAGCGCCGCCGCCTGGCGGCGAGCATGCCACCAAAGCCAAGTAGCGCGAGTCCGCTCGGCTCGGGGACTGCCCGCGTCCAAAGCAGCGCTTCGCCACGCTGTGCGTCAAGGTTGTACCCGTATCCAGTGACATACAGGAACGCACCGTCGCTCCAAACCCCCGTGGCTACCGTACCTTCCCAGGAGCCCGGGAGTGCGAGGGAGAGGTCTTCCCAGGATTCCGCGCTGCCGTTCCAGAGAACTGCACGACCCGGGTCACCGAGATAGGCAATCCCCACCTGGAATGCACCCCAGGCGCCTAGAGCTTCCGACCCTACACTTCCCGGCGGGTTCAGATCAACCCACGAATCCGCGCTGCCGTTCCACAGACCGGCATGACTGCCATTGGAGAAGTATGCATATCCCACTTGCTGGGTGCCCGACACTGCGAAGGCGTATGAATCAAGCGCCCCGGTCGGGTTCAGATCAACCCACGAAGCCGCGCTGCCGTTCCAGAGACCGGCGTGAGACCCGCTGCCTTCGCCGAATCCAGCATACCCAACCTGCTGCAAGCCCGAAGTTCCGTGGGCAACCGATCTGTTTGCCCCAACCGGGTTCAGATCGACCCATGACGCCGCGGTGCTATTCCAGAGACCGGCATGAGGATGAAGGTAGTCGCCTGCATATCCCACCTGCTGCTCACCCCAGACGCCCAGAGCTTCAGAGTGAGTCATACCGTCCGGGCGCAGACTTACCCATGATTCCGCGCTGCCGGTCCAGAAGCCGGCAGCGAGGCGGTCGGCGAATTGCGCAGAGCCCACCTGGTGCGCCCCGGAGGTAGCATACGCGGTCGCGCCAAACGCCCCGGCTGGATTCAGTTCGACCCAGGAGCCGGCGGTGCCCGTCCAGAAGCCGGCGTGATTCATCTCCCCATCTGGTGGGATTATTTCCGTCCAGGATCCCACTTGCTGCGCGCCGAAGACGCCGTTGGCGCTTGACCCATATGCGTTCGGCGGGCTCAGGTACGTCACGGTCCATTCGGCGTGCGCGGATGTGCCGACTAGGGCGACCAAAACCGCGGCGGCGAGAGCCGCGGTTGGCGCCGATAGCCTCCTGATTGATTCACCTGCCATCTTCTTTCCTCCTTTGGCTCAAACCACTCGCCGGGCCGCGCCGCTTCATCACGCCCCAATCGTCACCGACGCCGTCTGGTGGCAAGCAGGCCACAAA
>CAZHIE010000044.1:7217-26785 GCA_964532435.1 uncultured Planctomycetales bacterium | reverse complement strand
ACGCGCGCGGCGCTAAAGGGGCTCACGCCCGAACAGGTCGCCTCGACCGGGACGCAAATCGTTCTGGCGAATACGTACCATCTAATGTTGCGCCCCGGCGCGGACGTCGTCGCGGAGCTGCGTGGGCTGCACGCCTTCATGGGCTGGGACGGCCCGATTCTCACCGACAGCGGCGGGTTTCAGGTCTGCTCGCTGGCGCAGCTCCGGCGGATCGACGACGACGGCGTGGACTTTCGCTCGCACATCGACGGACAACCGGTCCGCCTCACGCCCGAAAGCGCCATTCACATTCAGAACCAGCTCGGCGCCGACATCATCATGGCCTTCGACGAATGCCCGTCGCTCGCCGGCGCGAGCGCGCCCGATGGCGAGGCCGCCAACCGTGTGCGCGTCGCGACGGCCATGCGGCGCACGATCGGCTGGGCGGCCCGCTGCCGCGCGGCGCATCGGCGCGGCGACCAGGCGCTATATGGAATCGTGCAGGGCGGGCTCGACCTGGCGCTGCGGCACGAGTGCCTGGCCGCGCTCGTGCAGATCGGCTTTGACGGCTACGCGCTGGGCGGGCTGTCGGTCGGCGAATCTCCGCCGCAGATGCACGCGCTGCTGGACGCGTTCGCCGACGCGCTTCCCGCCGATCGGCCGCGCTATCTGATGGGCGTCGGCACGCCGCTCGATCTGGTCACGGCCGTCGCCGCGGGCATCGACCAGTTCGATTGCGTGCTGCCGACGCGCAACGGCCGAAAGGGCTACGCATTCACGTCCGCCGGCGTATTGCGACTGCGAAACGCCGCGCACCGCACAAGCCGCGAACCGCTCGACCCCGCGTGCGGCTGCTATGCGTGCCGCCGTTTCTGCCGCGGATACCTGCGGCATCTTTTCCAGGTCGAGGAGGTGCTTGGAGCCACGCTTGTGTCGTTGCATAATGTCGCGTTCTTTCAGAGCCTCATGCGCGAGATGCGGCAGGCCATCTCCGCGGGCACGTTCGCCGAGTGGCGCGCGGCCTTTCTCGCCGGACCGCACGGCCGGCCTGCCGGGACGGACGAATGAACCACCTGCTCGATTTTCTCGCACAAGCCGCCTCTCAACCCGCGCCGGCCGCCGGGACGCAGCCCTCGGGTCTGGAGATGTTCGTCAAACAGATCCTGCCGCTCTTTCTGCTGATCGGCGTGTTCTGGTGGATCATGGCGCGCGGCCGCACCAAGGAGCAGAAGCGTTTTGAGGACATGCTCAGCTCGCTGAAACGCGGCGACCGCGTGCAGACCATCGGCGGCATGCTCGGCAGCGTCGTCGACGTGCGCGACAACGAGGTCGTGCTCAAGGTCGACGAGTCGAACAACGTGAAAGTCCGCTTCCACCGCTCCGCGATCAAGGAGGTATTCCGCGACGCGCCCGCTCCGGCCGCGGACAAGAAGTAGCGCCGCCGCGAGCGACGGCCGGAGCACAGCCCGTGACCGACCTCACCCGCTATCTCGACCCGCAGGTAATTCAGCAGGTAGGTCGGCTCGACCTGCGCGCCCGGTTCATCGTCGAGGGGTTTCTGGCCGGTCTGCATGCCTCGCCTTTCCACGGCCTGTCGGTCGAGTTCAGCGAGCATCGCAAGTATTCGCCGGGCGACGATCCGCGCACGATCGACTGGGGCGTGTTCGCGCGGACGGATCGGTTGTTCGTGCGCCGGCATCGCGCCGAAACGCACCTGGCGTGCTATCTGCTGGTCGACACGTCGGCGAGCATGGGCTACGTCGGCGCGCTGGGCGGCGCGGCGGCGGGGACGACGCGCGAAACGCCGGGCCCCTGGCCGCAGCCGCACGCCAAGCTCCTCTATGCGATCCACATCGCCGCCGCGATCGGGTATCTGATCACGCGGCAGCAGGACGCGGTCGGTCTGGCGCTGCTGGGCGACGGCCTGGAGAATTTTCTGCCCGCTCGATCGCGCCGCGCCCACCTGCTGCAACTGCTCGCGATGCTGGCGGGCGAGGCGCCGCGCGGAAAGACGAACCTGGCGGCGGGAATCTCGGCCGCTTTGGCGCGCATCCCGCATCGCGGCCTGATCATCGTGTTGAGCGATCTGCTGACCGACGCCGACGCGCTGCTGCGCGGTTTGCACGAGATCCGCTACCGCGGGCACGACCTGATCCTCATGCACGTGCTCGACGCGGCCGAGGCGCAATTCCGCCTGGAGGGCGCTGTCCGGCTGGAGGATCCGGAATCGGGCGAGACGATGCAGGTGGACGCGAGCGCGGTGCGCGACGCGTTCATCGCGGCGATCGCGTCGTGGCGGGAATCGCTGGCGCAGCAGCTCGCGGCCATGCGGGCCGACTACGTCGCGCTGGACACGTCGATGCCGTTTGACCGCGCGCTGGTCGAGTTTCTGAATCAGCGGCGGCGGCGGCGCTGACGACCGAGCGGCGCGAGCGCCAGCGTCACAATCGACATCGACGCGCCAAAGAGCGCCCCGAACCCGCACTGCGGCTTGTCGTCTTCGCCGGCGGTGTTGTCGTTCTCGTTGCCCGAGTTGTCGTTGCCATTGTCCGCGTTGTCGTTGCCGTTGTCCGTGTTGTCGTTGTTGTTCGCGTTGTCGTCGCTGTTGTCGTTGGCGTTGTCATCGGGCTGGTCGCAGACGCCGTCCTCATCTTCGTCCGGGAGGCCCTCGCCGGTGCAGGGCGCGACCGTGAACGAATCGCCCGCGTTGTTCGTGAACTCGGCCGCGTCTTCGCTCAGCGCAAAGCTCGTCGCGCTCGATTCATTCAAGTCGCTGGCGGCGCCGGCGAACGAGAGCGCCCGCACGTCCTCGCTCGGCAGCGCGTCTCCGAACGCCGGCCCGAAATCGCCGTTCGAGTCGTTCACGGTCGCGCCCGCGGTCGAGCCGGTGAAATCGGACCCGCCCCACGCGACCAGGAACAGCACGCCGCCGCCGTCGTCCTCGAACGACAGGCAGCCCGCGACCAGGTAGTCCTCAGGAATCAGGTTCGTCATCACGAAATCCGGCTCAGCCGGCGGATCGGTATAGTCGGAAAAGTGCTCGCTGGCGATCAGCACCGTCGCGCCGGCCGCATCGTTGTCCACCGAACTCGCGAAATCGAAAAGAATGATCGGATTCGCCCCCGCCGCGTCGCGCGCCACAAGCCGCGCCGGCGCCAGCAGATTTTGTCCCGTCGCGCGGGATCGGATCTGAATCGCCTGCGCCTGCGGATCGCCTTCCACCCCGCCGATTACCCGCTGAATCTGCATGAGGTGGTACGTCGCCAGAGCGGGAACGCACGCCCCGGCGACGGCCAGCACAAGCACCGAGCGCGCAACGGTCGCCACGCGAAGCGTCGTCATGTACCGTCTCCCATCGGCCCGAGGAATCGCCAATATGTCGGATCGGTCATTGTGAGCGCGCCGGCGTAGCCCCCGCCGCGCAAACGCCGCGCCCGCCGGGCAGCAGAACCGCCGCCAGAAGCAGCAGCCCGGTGCTGACGGCCAGAAAGTAATTCGGCGGCGGCGGAAACTGCTTCAGCCCGATGTAAAGCGTCGCGCCCATGAACAGCAGGTTGCCCGCCGCCACAATGCGCAGCAACCCGCCGTCGCGCCGCCGCGCGATCAGGATCATCAGCGCCGTCAGGCCGGCACACACGGGCGCCGTCGCAAAAAACCAGCTAAATCCGTCGTGAACGTCCCACATCGAGCGCGTCACGCCGCCGACGACGATCGGGTAATCGGCCATCTGCCGCATCAGCACACGGTATTCCGGCGGCGTGCCCGCGCGTGCCGCATCGTTCAGGTGCGCGACGGCGTGCGCGATGCCCATGAGCATCTGCACCGTCAGGCCGATCGCCAGCAGGATTCGCCCGACCCGCAGTCGTGTCGCCGCCGTCATTCGCCGCTCCCGTCCGCCGCGGGAATGATAGCGTGCGAATCGCGGTCGGCAGAATTCGTGCGGCGCACGAAATGCGCGTTGTTTCGCCCGCGGATCGTGCGGATAATCGCCGGCCGACGAGGATTCCGCCTTTGGCCCGACCACCGCCCAGCACGCGTCCGCCAACCGCGCCGCGAACCGCGCCGCCCGGGCCGCGCGCCCCGACGCGGCGCGGCATCCTGACGCGCTATCCGGTCGCGCGCTTCATTATTGTGCTGCTCGTTCTGATGGGCGCTTTCGGCGCGCTCTATTACGCGCCCGTGACGCGCGACGGTCCGGCCGACCGCTTCTTTCAGGCCTATCTCGGCACATACGCGCAGGCGGCCGGCTTCGTCCTGCGAATGACCGGGGAGAAGGCGAGCGTCAGTGGGCAGGAGATCTATTCGCCGCGCTTCCGCGCCCGCGTCGTGAAGGGCTGCGACGCGATCGAGGCCAAGGCGCTCTTCGTCTTCGCGGTGCTCGCGTTTCCCGCCACCTGGCGCGCCCGCGCCTGGGGGATCCTCGCCGGTCTCGCCGCGCTGACGGCCATCAATCTCATCCGCATCGTAAGTTTGTTCTACTTCGGCGCGTATCTTTCGAAGACGCGCTTCGACGCGGCCGCGTTCGATCGCGTGCATCTGGAAATCTGGCAGTCGCTGTTCATCGTCCTGGCCGTGGGGCTCTGGGTCGCGTGGGCGATCTGGGCCACGCGCAAGCCGCGCGGGGCGACCGCGCCGGATCCACACGCACATGCTGCGGCGTAAGCGCATCATCCTGAGCTTCGCGGTGTTCGTGGCCGCGTATGGATTGCTCGTCGTGCCGTGGCCCGGCCTGCGCGACGCCTTTGCCCGGCAGTTCCGCGCCGCGGCAAACGAGGCGTTCTCGGAGTTTTCGACCACCGGCCGGGCGAGGTTCCGCCCGTCCACCGTCGATCCGATGTTCGAAAGCGAAGCGCTGATCGGCAACACCGCCACGCTCGCGACGGCGACCGTCCCGCTCAGCGCGCACTACATCGCGTTCATGCCGATCGCGGTCATGCTGGCGCTACTGGCCGCGGCGCCGTTCTCGCTGGGCCAGCGGCCGTGGGCGCTGCTGCTGTGCCTTGCGGGGGTGCTGGGTTTCGTGTGGTGGCGGGTCGATCTGCTGCTGCGGCTGGGGTTTGCGAATCCGGCCGTGGGGGTATTGCAGCCCGGGCCGCTGTCGCTGCGTGCGCTGTATGTCGCGAACGCGGCGCTGGTCGAAGCGCCCGCGTCGTACGTGGTCGGCCCCCTGCTGATCTGGCTCGTGTTCGTCTTCCGGCGGCGCGATTGGGTGCTGCCGGCGGCGCGATTGGGTGCTGCCGCCGAAGAGCGCGCCACCGGCGCGCCGTAGCGCCGGACCTCTGCGTCCGACGCCGTGATGTCGAGTCCGTGCCGCGTAGCGGCCCGCGCCCTCGCGCGGCCGGAGCGACGTCCGGCGTGGTGCGGCGCCCGGCGATCAGCGCCGCGAGATTGTCGATCCGAGCCGCGAGCGCCAGCGAGCAAACCGTGCGGCCGGAGTTGCGGGCGAAAGAGCGTGAAGGCCTTCGTGCTATTCTCACAGGACCAACACCCGGACGTCGCGCTCGCTGACGCTCGCGGCTCGGATCAAACGGCGTCGGACCTCCGCGTCCGACGCCGTGGCGACCGGCCCTTTCGCGTCCGACGGCTGCGTTTTGCCTTGTCGCGTTCGGCACGCGGGCGTACTCTCCCGGTTGGCTCTTGCCCGGGAATGCGCATGCAGGATTACCGCGTTCAACTCGACGTCTTCAGCGGTCCGCTCGACCTGCTGCTATTCCTCATCAAGCGCGAAGAGCTCGACATCCAGGACATCGCGATCGCGCGCGTCACCGAGCAATACGTCCAGTACGTCCGCCTGCTCGAACAGATCGATCCGAACCAGGCCGGCGAGTTCCTCGTGCTCGCCTCGACGCTGATCGAGATCAAGAGCCGGGCGCTCCTGCCCACGCCGCCGCTCGAAGCCCTCGACGAATCCGAAGACCCCCGCGCGCAGCTCGTCCGCCAATTGCTCGAATACAAGCGCTTCAAGGACGCCGCCCGCTCGCTCGGCCGGGCGGCCGACGACCGCGCGGCGCGCTTCGCCCGCCGGCCGGTCGACCTGCCCGCCGACCTCCAAGGCGTCGAACTCGAAGAAGTCGAGGTCTGGGCGCTGCTCGAAGCGTTCGGCAAGGTGATGACGTCGATCGGCCGCGGCCCGGGCCGCCACGACGTGCGCTACGACGAAACACCGATCGAGCTGTACGCGGCCGAGATCGTCGCCGCGATCGAACGCGACGGCCCGACCACGTTTCAATCGCTCTTCCCCGCCGCCGCCGCGCGGGGCGAAGTCATCGGCCGGTTCCTGGCGCTGCTGGAACTGATCCGTTCGCGCCGCCTGCGCGCGGAACAGGACCGCCTGTTCACCGTGATCTACCTGTTCCTTCAGGATGAGCTGCCCGATCCGGCGTCGGCCGAGGATTCGGCCGCGGCGGCCGCGGGCGAGGAATTCGCCGGCGAAGATCGCGCGATTCGCGGCGAAGCGCGGTCGGACTCGGCGTAATCCGGCGCTCCGACGCGAGCCGCGCCGCTTGAACGCTCAAATCTCAGCCCGGGCGCGAATCGGGTTACGAGCTTTCGCCCGCAACGGGGACAATCCGCCCCGTACATTCGCCAAAGCCGATCCGAAGATCACCCGATTCGCCGTACGCGCGCATCGTGACCCGATCGCCATCCTCAAGAAACCGGCGGATCTCGCCGCCGGGCAGCTCGATCGGCCGCTCGCCGCGCCACGTCAGCTCCAGCAGGCTGCCGAACGAATCGGGCGTCGCGCCGCTGATCGTCCCGCTGGCGAGCAGATCCCCCGGACGCAGGTTGCAGCCGTTGCACGTGTGATGCGCGATCTGCTGCGCCATGCTCCAGTAAAGATGCTTGAAATTGGAGCGGCAGATTGCGTGCGGCGCGGACATTCGGGGCGTCTGGATCGCGACCTCCAGGCGGATGTCGAATGTCGAGCCGGCGCCCGCGCTGCCGCTCGCGAGCGGTGCCGTCGCCGCTGGCGCCGGATGGCGGAGATACGCGAGCGGAGGCGGATCCTGCGGCGGCCCGTCGCAGCGGAACGGCGCGAGCGCGTCGAGCGTCACGATCCACGGCGACAGGCTCGTGCCGAAGTTCTTCGCCAGGAACGGCCCGAGCGGCACATACTCCCATTTCTGCACGTCGCGGGCCGACCAGTCGTTCACCAGCGCCAGGCCAAAAATGTGCTCCTCGGCCCGCTCGATCGGAATCGGCCGGCCAAGCTCGTTGCCCGGCCCGACGAACAGCCCCATTTCCAGCTCAAAATCGACCAGCCGGCTCGGCCCGAACGTCGGCGCGTCGGCCGTGTCGGCCTTGGTCTGCCCGCGCGGGCGGCGCAGATCGGTTCCGCTGATGACGATCGAGCTGGCCCGGCCGTGATAGCCGACCGGCAGCCAGAGCCAGTTCGGCTGGAGCGCGTTGTCCTTGCCGCGCATCATGATGCCGACGTTGGTGGCGTGCTCCTTCGACGAGTAGAAGTCGGTGTAGTCGCCGATCTCGCAGGGCAGGTGCATCCGCACGCGCTCGGCGGGGATGAGCGCTTCGCCGCGCAGCTTCGCGTCGTCGCGCAGCGTCGGTTCGTCGGCCCGCAGCAGATTGGTGAGAATCTCGCGCACGGCCCGCCACGCCGGCCGGCCGAGCGACATGAATTTGTTGAGCGACCATTTGCACAGGACGTGCTCATCGCCGAACACGGGCTTGAAGAAGCCGCGGTGCTCGATGACGCGCAGGTCGAGGACGTAGTCGCCGATCCGCACGCCGATGCGCGGTTTCTCCTGATCGGGCGTGGAGAAGACGCCATAAGGGAGGTTGGCGAGCGGGAAGTCGGAGCCGGGCGCGACGGGTACGAAGGTGGTCATGGGCGTGATGATAATGGCGAGACGCGAAGAGCGAGTAGTAAGTAGCGATTAGCGAGGAGCAAGTAGCGAAGGGCGAGTGGCGAGTTGAGATGCTCATTGGCCGCGGGCGTTGCCGCCCGCGGGCGCCCACGCTGCCGTCGGGATTCGGATTGCGTGGAGAATCCGAGCCCACCACACAAGTGCTGGGTGGGGACACGGCGACGCCTGCGATTTTTGTGCCGCCTTCGAGTCGAGTTTGCCCGCGCCCGGTGATTCGTGCGCCCGTGCCTGTTCACTCCCGGGCCCGCGCGACCGTTCGCCCCCGGCGCGGGCGCGGACCAGCCCCGTACGTCGCCGAACATGCGCAAGCGTCGCCTCGCCCCGAACCCACCACTTGCGTGGCGGGCTCGGATCGCAGTGGGCTCCGATCGCGTGGTGGATGGCGACACGGCGACGCCAGCGATTCTTGTCCCGCCCCCGGGGTGGAATTCGCCTGTACCCGCTGATTTCCGCGCTCGAATCCGCCTACTCCCGCGCCCGCGCGACCCACGGCCGCATATCCGGTTCGGGATCGATGCCGAGGCCGTCGGCGATGCGGTTGATGTAGTTGAAGTAGGCGACGACTTGCGCAGCGTCGTGGATCGCTTCGTCCGTCCAGCCGGCGCTGCGGAGTCGATCGACGTCGGCGCGAATGCACGATGCGGGAAAGCGAGTGAGTTTTTCGCCGTACTCGATCAGCGCGCGCACATCGCCCCGCAGCGGCGCGGATCGCCAATCGCGCTGCAGCTTCCCCGCGATCTCGTCGAACAGCGCCGCCGAGGGCTTGCCGCCGTCCGCCGGCAGTGCCGCCGCATCGATCACGCTCGCCCAGTCCCGTTCGACTTCCGACCGGAAGTCCTGCGCGTGCGCCTGCGCTCAGTAATGACACGTGTTGACGGCGCTGGTGACCGTCGCGAGCAGCTCGCGCACCGCACGCGACAGCGGCGACCGGCCGAACATCGTCGCGCGGTACATCCCCATCGCCGCTTCAAGCACGGCGGGATTCAGGCTCATGATCCGAAGGATGTTGTAAACGCGACCGGCCCGCTTGACGGCCGCGTCGTACTGTTCGCGCAGCGATCCAGCGGCGTCGTCGTTCGATATGGTGCGAATCCACGGCATCGGCCATTCTCCCGCACACAGTGTATCCGGCGGCGCGGCGTCTGCAGCGGCCCGCGCGGGCCGCTACGGCCGCGCGAGGGCGCGGGCCGCTACACCGCCTGCTCCGCCGCCGACTACAATCCCGTCGCATCCGCCCGCGAGCGGCGGACAAGAACTCGTCCCCGATTCGGCGCGGCGGCCACAGACCGGACTCGATGGCACACACGGCCTTCATCCTCATCCTCACCAGCGACCCGTCGCGCGGCGAACGCCTGCGCGAGCTGATCCGCACAAAGCACGGCCATCCCTGCCGCGTCGTCGCCAGCCTGGCCGACGCACTCGACTCCATCCGCGAACGTTCGCCCGACGTCGTCGCGGCCGAGCCGCACGTCGGCGACGCCGACACGCTCGCTCCGCTGGCCGACCTGCTCGATGGGGCCGCCCGCGACGCGACGCTGCTGTACTTCGGCGCGCCGGAGGCGCTGCCCACGGTGCGCAACATCCGTGTGGCGGCCATCGGCGACAGCGACGACGACGAGCGCGTCGCCGCGACGATCGGGGCCGCAGCCGCCCGCGCCGTCGCTCGCCGCGAAGACCGCGCCCTTCGCACGACCATCGCCGAGCACAAGTTCGAGGTTTTCGAGGGCATCGTCGGCGTCTCGCCCGTCATTCGCAAAATCATCGAGCGCATCCGAAAGGCCGCCGGAAACAAGCTCACGGTGCTGATCCTCGGCGAGACCGGCGTCGGCAAGGATCTCATCGCCGAAGCGATCCATCGCCAGTCGGACCGCGCCAGCCGGCCGTTCAAGCGGCTCAACTGCGCCGGGCTGAACGAGAATCTGCTCGAAAGCGAGCTGTTCGGGCATGTGAAGGGCGCGTTCACCGGCGCCGTCGCCGACCGCAAGGGCTATTTCGTCGCGGCCGACGGCGGCACGCTCTTTCTGGACGAGATCGGCGACATGCCGCTCACGCTCCAGGCCAAGCTGCTGCTCGCGCTGGAACGCCGCGAGATCACGCCGGTCGGTTCGACCGAAGTGCGGCGCATCGACGTGCGCATCATCGCCGCGACGAATGCCGACCTGCATCGGCTGGTGGACGAGAAGCGATTTCGCGACGACCTGTACTACCGCCTGCACCAGTGGGAGATCAAGGTTCCGCCGCTGCGCGAGCGCCGCGAAGATGTGCCCGTGCTGGCCGACTTCTTCCGCCAGCGTGCCAACCGCAACCACGGCGTGAGCTGCCCGTCGATCTCCAGCGAAGCCATGCACTTGCTCACCAAGTACTTATGGCCGGGAAACGTTCGCGAGCTGGCGAACACGATCGAGGTGCTCGTGGTCGAAGTCAGCGACCGGCAGATCGAGGCCGACGACCTGCCCGACAACATCCGCGGAACGCGCGACATCGTGCTCTCCTCGGCCGCGGGCGGCATCGGCGGGCTTACGCTCAATCAGCTTGAGCGCATGGCGATCGAAGTGGCCCTGAAGGCGACCAGCGGCAACCGCGAACAGACCGCGAAAATGCTCGGCATCGGCACGCGAACGCTCTATCGCAAGATCAAGGAGTACGGGTTATAGTTCGCTTCCGCCCCGCCGCAGCGCGCGGCGCGGCCGGCCTGATCCGTTGCAAGTCCGACGCCGTTTCCGGGCCGTTCGTTGCTCAGGTTTGCAGAATCTTTACCGTTCTATTACAAGGAACCCAACCGGCGTGTGGACAATGGCCACCCCCGCGCGGGGCGCAAGGGCGGCGACGAAGTGTTCGGCCGCCCGCACCGGCCGGAGCAGCGGAGGCGCGGACCGACGCAATGGCCAGGGCCGACAGAAACAAGCTGATCCTGGTCGGCCTGCTGCTGGTCGGCGCGGCCGCGGTGTACTGGTTTTTCATACGCGACAGCGGCCCGCTGCCGGATCGCGTGAAATTCGTCTGTGTCGCGACCGGCAAGACCTACTCGCTGAGCCGCGACGACGTGCCGAGCATTCTGCCGGCCACGAACCCCGATACCGGGCAGGCGACGCTGCTGCCCAGTGTCGAGCGGGATGGGCGGCTGTACGTGAGTGAGCGCTTTCGAGGCGAATTGAAGAACCTGACGGAGGTCAACCGCCATGTCGATCCCAAGACGCTCGAAGTGCGCCAAGCTCCGTGAGTCGGCCGGACGCGTGCGCCGTGTCGCGCCGGCGTCGGCCTTCACGCTGATCGAGTTGCTGGTCGTCATCGCGATCATCGCCGTGCTCATGTCGATCCTGCTTCCGAGCCTAAACTGCGCGCGCGAGCAGGCCCGCGCGTCGGTCTGTGGGCAGCGGCTGCGCGACTACGGCACCGGTCTGGCCACGTACTTTGCCGAGAACAAGGACTGGATCCCCGGCGCCAACACGAGCGGCTTCGAGGTCTACGCGCTTCAGGGCACGCCCGGCGGATGGAACAACCCGCGCGTTCCCGTGCAGACCTACGACTGGATGACCCCCGTCCTGTCGCGCAGCATGACGCTTCAGCAGCAGCGGGCCAAGCGCTTCAAAGAGCTTCAGAACGTCATGGGCTGCCCGTCGCAGAAATTCTACCGCTCGGTGCTCTTTGGCCTCTCCGCGCCCGAGACCGTGGATCGCGGCGACTTCGCCGCCGACCCCGAGGGCTGGACCGCGCTCAGCTACCTGATGCCCGTGCAGTTCCAGTATTGGGGCCAGAACTACCGCGGTCGCACCATCGGCCCGAACCGCGTAAATCCGAACGACTTCTACCCGGTGCAGGTCGCGCCGGCCGATTGGGAAGTGCTGTCGCAGGATTACAAGTCGATCATGACGCAGGTCGGCAACGCGGCCCGAAAGGTCGCCGTCGCCGACGGCACGCGCTACCTGCCCGACACGCTGCTGCTCGACCACGACGTGAACCCACGGCCGGGCACGTTTGGATCGTTCACGTCGTCGGGCGCGTGGTGGGGTGGCGATACGGCCTATGGCGTGCGGCAGGGCAGCGCGAAATGGACAGGCGGAACCGTTCCGCGCGGCTCGCCCAGCCGCGGGCGGAATCTGACGCTCTCGTATCGCCACGGCTGTCAGCGCAGCAGCAGCGGCGATTCGGCCCAGGGCAACAAGTCGGCCGTCAACGCGCTTTATTTCGATGGCCACGTCGGCCGGCTGCTCGATCGCGAATCGCGCAACCCGGTGCTGTGGTATCCGAAGGGCTCGGTCGTCCGCGACGCGAACGAGTGCATGACGAACGAGCTGGCGAACAACGACTTGATACCGTGAGGGGGCAAGGATTGGGAACGGGGACAGGGGGTTGGGGAATGGGGATGCTTTGTTCGCCGCGGTAGCGGCCCGCGCCCTCGCGCGGCCGGGGCGGCGCTCATCTGTGAAACGACTCTCCGACCGCCGGATATTTCGACCCGCTAATCGCTACTCGCCATAGGCCGCTTGTTACTCTCTTCCCTCATCCGTCGCCGGCGCTGATGCCGGCTGGCCCGCCATCTCACGGATTGCCGCTTCGCCGACGAGATCCACGAGCGCCTCGCTCTGCAGCGCCTCATCCAACAGCGCCGGATCGCGCGACAGCGCGGCGCGAACGGCTTGCTCGGCAGCTTCGCGGCGCTCCAGCTTGGCGCTGGCGAGTCCGTAGAGAAGCTGGGCCGCGGCGCGCGTCGGGTCGATCTCGACGGCTCGCGCGAGCGAGTCGGCGGCCGCCGCCGCGTCGCCGCCGTTCAGCGCGATCACGCCGAGCAGCTCCCACGCCGGCGCCAATCGCGCCGACGTCGCCAGCGCGTTCTGCAGGAACACGGCCGCATCGTCGCTCCGCCCCGCGCGCATCTCCAGCACGCCCCGCCAATAGTGCGCATCCGGGCGGGCGGCGTTGCGCTCGGCCGCGGATTGCAGCGCGGCCCGCCCGCTCTCCCACTGCCCGGTGCTGAGCAGAGCGACGCCGCGCCAAACGTCGATGTCATAGCGATCCGGGCGAGGAATCTGCCAGTCGGGCCGACCCGGCGAGACGACTGGCGGCGCCGCGGCCGAGAGGTAATCGAGCATTGCCAGTGCCGCGGGCGATTCGCCCCGATGGATCATCGCCGCCGCACGGAGAAAATCGCGCTCGGCCTCCATTCCGGTCGGAACGGTCTGCACGCTCTGCATCAACTCATGCAGCCGATCCCAGCGCTGCAGCGAGACGCAAACGCGCCCCAGCACCAGCTTATCGCGCGCGGGCAAGGACTCGACCCGCGCGATCGAATCCAGCAGCTCGCCGGTCCGCGCGGGCTGATCGGCCGCCGCATTCGCCGCCGCCGCAAGCGCTCGCGCAGTCGCCGAAGCGTGCGGGCGCTCGGTCAGCCGAGCCGTCGCGGCCAGCGCGTCGGCCACGCGCCCGCGCGCCAGGAACATGCGCGCCGCAAGCTCGTCGTAATCGGATCGCTGCGCCCAGCCGTCGGCGCGGCGGAGGAACGAATCGGCCGCCGCGTCGTTGTCGAGCAGCCGCGCGACGATCGCCAGCCGCCCCCACGTCGCTGCGTCCCAGCGGGCGGCAGCGATCTGCGACAGCGCGTCGCGCAGCAGCGCGTCGGCCTGCGCCCGGTCGGCCAGCACGAAGTCGTATACGTTGTCGAGGCGAAGCGCCTGCTCCAGTCGCGTCGCGACCGTGGCGGCGGGCGGCGCTTGCGGTGGAGTAGGCGCCGACGTAGGCGCCGCCGGTCGCGTGGCGGGCGCGGCCGGTCGCGTCGCGGGCGTCGGCCCGGCCGGTCGCTGCGCAGCAGGCCTGCGAAGCGCCGCGATTTCGTCCGACTGCTCCGCCAGGCGCCTTTCCAGATCTTCGACGCGGCCGGCCAGCGCCGCGGCATGTTCCTGCGCCTGGCGCGTCTGGCGAAGCTGCGCCGCGCGCAGCAGGATGATCGGGACGATCGACAGCATCAGCAGCAGCACCGTGCTGATCGTCCAGTAGACGTAAAGCCGTTCGACCGTTTGCGAGAGGGATCGCGGCGGCGCCGGCCGGGGTTGCGGGCGAAGCGTACTCATTCGTCACTCCGCGAGAGTACGGACGAAGCAATTCGTACGGTTTCGGAAACGCTCGGTTTGTGGGCCGCTCGTAAGCCCGACCTGGGCTGAAAGCCCGTGCCACAACGAGGCTCGAATTAGATGACGACGCATCCGCCGCACGCTCACGCTGCGGGCTGGTCCGGACGATTCGGCGAACTCGGCGGGTCGCCCTCGTCTTCGCCGGCCGGCCGATCCGCGTCGTCGCCGGGCAGCGCCACGTCGGCATCGTCGAGCCGGTACTGGCTCCACGCATCGACGTACGGAGTGGGTTGGCCGCCGACAGGCCGCTGCGTCAGCGATCGTCCCGCCCGGATCATCAAGTAGGCTCCCATGATGAACGCGAGAATCAGCAGCACAGAGCCGATCAGCACCGCGAGAAGCACGTGCAGTCGCCGCGGCACTTCCTCGACCAGCGCGTCCGGCGCATGGTTCAGGTCAGCCGGCGCGCTGGCGGACGGGAGGATAGGAGTCTGCCGCAGGATGTACAGGTAGGTGGCCGCTCCCACCGACAGGATCAGCGCAAAGGCGATCAGCAGCGCGGCCGCGCGGCCGACGATGGGCGGCTCCTGCGCGCTCATCCCTCCCGCTCCGCCCAGGGCGGTCCGGCGCGCGGGCGCTGGCGAAGCTCGGTGGCCAATTCGCGCAGCAGCTCGGTCGCGCGCGGCGAGAGCTGCCGCGGAGCGACGATTCGCACGACCGCGTAGAGGTCGCCGCTCTGGCCCGAGCGCGCGTCGGTCAGCCCCTCGCCGCGCAGGCGCAGCTTGGCTCCGCTGGACGTGCCCGGCGGAACCTTCACGACGCTGCGCCCGCCCAGCGTGGGAATCTCGACGCTCGCGCCGAGCGCCGCCTCGGTCAGCGACAGCGGCACGTCGGTCAGCAGGTCGAGGCCATCGCGCCGGAAATAGGGGTGCGGCGCGATGCGCACCCGGATCAAAAGATCGCCGCGACCGCCCGGACCCTCCTGGCCCCGGCCGCGAATTCGCACGACCTGCCCGTCGGCAACGCCGGCGGGGACTTTGAACTCGATGTGCTCGGGCTTTCCGCGACCGGTGGTGAGCGCCACTTCGCGCGTGGTTCCGCGGGCGGCTTCGTCCAGGCTGATGTCGAGCTCGTGCTCGATGTTTCCGCCCCGCGGGCGGGCGCCGTTGCCGGCACGGCGGCGCGTGCGGCGGGCCGGGCCGCGTTGAAAGAACTGTTCGAAGATGCTCGATAGATCGTCGAAATCGCCGAATTCGACGCGCGAGCCGTTGCCCGAGCCCGCGGCGCCAGACCATTGCTCGTATTGCGGGGGCGGACCGCCGGCGCCGAAACGATCGTACTCGGCGCGGCGCTGCGAATCGCCGAGCACTTCGTACGCGGCCTGCACTTCCTTGAAGCGTTGCTCGGCCGTCTTGTCGCCGGGGTTTCGATCGGGGTGATATTGCTTGGCGAGCCGCCGGTACGCGGTCTTGATCTCGTCTGCGCCGGCGCTGCGCCCGACGCCGAGAATGTCGTACGGATCCTTGGTGCTGGTCATCTGACTGTTCGCCTGGAACCCGCCCGCGTCCCCGCCCGCCATCCCGGCCGCACGAGTGGCGCTAGGGCAGCTTGCTGAGCGCTTCCGCCGCCTCGTCCGCGAATTTCGTCAACGGGAACTTGCGGATGACTTCGCGGTAGAGCTCCTTGGCCTTGTTGACCTGGCGATTCTGCGCGAAGCTGCGAGCGTTGGTCAGCAGCGTGGTGCATTCGCGTTCGGCCTGGTGATCGCGCACGTCCGCCATCATGGATTCGTTGCGGCGCATGCGTTCGAGCATGGTGCCGGCGCTTTTGGCCAGATCGCCCGGACTTGTTTTCTCGATGTCTTCGAGAATCGTGAATGCCTCGCCGAATTTGCGGCCCTTGATAAGCTCGATCGCCCTGGCGAGCCGTCCGCGGGCCTCGGCCTCGTCCTTCTGCTCATCGAGGATCTTCTTTACGTCCTCGTGCTCCTTCGCCATCGCCTCCAGCTTTTTCTTGGCGTCGCGCGACGAATCCATGCCGTAAAACTCGCGCATCACCTCGCGCAGCGTGCTCACGCCGTCCTCGTAGTTCTTCAATTCCAGCTCGCGCTCGGCGGCCAGCAGGCGCTCGCGCGCGATCGCGTCGATCAGGTCGATCAGATCCTGGCACATCGTCCGCAGCGCGTCGCCGGAGACGGAGCGCTCCAGCCCGTCGCGGGCGGCTTTGAATGCTGTGCGGAAATCGTCGTTCCGCAGCGCCTCGCGGGCCTGGTCGATGAAGCCGCGCACCTTGATCGCTTCGAGCGGGTGCGTCTTGGACGGCGGGTTCTTCGCGATGATGCCCTGAATCGCCTTCACCAGCTCGTCGCCGCCGCGCGCCGACGGCCAACCCGACCAGCCGACCTTGCCGTTCGTGTCGATCACAACTACGCGCGGGAACGAATCGATCTGATAGTCCTTGTAGGCGTCGGACCCGCACGCGACGGGGAAAAACGCCTTCTCCTTCTCCAGAACTTTCGAGACCTGGTCCTTCGAGGCGTCGGTCACGCCCATGATGAAGACGCCGCCCGATCGGCCGATGCCCGGGTTGGCCTCCACCAGGTTGAGCAGCTCCATGCTGAACTGTCCGCCCTGGTGCCACGACACCCAGAAGAACAGCACGACCACCATGCCGTGCAGCTCGCGCAGCGAGAGCGCTTCGTCGGAATTGAGCCATTCCTTCGCTTCGATGTCCGGCGCGTAGGTGCCCTCGCTCAGGTCGGCCCGCGCGAACGTCGGAACCAGCGCGGCCGCCACGACAACGGCGATCATCAGGGGCTTCATGTCTGCGCTCCGAAGAAAAAATGCCCGCATTCATGCTGGCGACGCGCGCCCCCCGCCGCATGCGCGGCCGTCGCCTGCAAAACGCCGAGCCAACGTTCTTTATACCCCGGTGGCGCGGTAAGACAAGTCGGAAATCGCCCGGCGGGATCGCTGCCGCGGACAATTCGCGCGGCATCAACGTCGTCGACCCAAACCTGTTCCCCGCACGGACTGTCCTGCCCGGTATAGGATGATAGCGGCGGCACATCGCGTGTTCTGCGATCCGTCGATTGACCGGGTCTTTGTCGAACCAACGCTTGCGGAGCCGCGAATGCATGACCGACGACGACGCGCCGCCCTGCCGATCGCCCTGTGCGGATTGCTGGCGCTTTCCGCCTGCACGGGCCTGCCGCTGGAACTTGGTCCCGAGACGCTCGAAGTCGGCGTCGAAGGGCAGGCGTATTCGCAAATGCTGAGCGTCAATGAAGGCGTAGACGCGGGCTTTCGCGTGGTCGCCGGAGCGCTGCCATCCGGCCTGGCGCTCGACCCCAACGACGGTTTGATCGCCGGCACTCCGCATCAGTCGGGCACGTTTTCATTCACCGTGCGAGCGACGCAGGGATTGCCGCAATCGCGCAGCGGTTCGAACAGCTATGTGCTGCGGGTTCTCCCGCGACTCGAAGCGGACAGCGACCTGCCCGCCGGGCGCGTCGGCGACGAGTACGAGGGCGATTTTCGCATCTCGGGCGGAGTGCGGCCGTATCGCGCCGATCTGGTCGGCTTGCCCGCCGGGCTGAGTTTTGACGAGGACACGCTGCGGGTTCGCGGCACGCCGCTCAACGCTTCGTCCGGCCTGACGGTGGAATTGATCGTTCGCGACAGCGGCGCCCCGCGGCAGACGATCCGCCCGCGCTTCACGCTCGTCATTCGGGCTGAGGCGGTGGAGATCGTGACCGAGACGCTGCCCGGCGGCCGCACGAATCAGACCTATTCGCAGGCGCTCGAAGCCCGGAAGGGCGAGACGCCCTATTCGTGGGCGGTGATCGCGGGCGTATTGCCGGATGGGCTTCGGCTGAACACGGAAACGGGCACGATCAGCGGCACGCCGACGCAGGCGGGCGAATTCGCGTTTACGGTCCGCGTTACGGACGGCGACGCGCCGCCCTCGCGCGCGACGCGCGAGCTGACGATTGCCGTGGAAGATTGAGCGCAGCGGCCCGTGTCCGGGCGCGGCGGGAGAAGCAGTAACCCCGATCGGAGTTTCGCGATGAATGGAAACCCCACGACCCGGATGCGGATCAGGAGCGCGTGTCGCGGCGGCCTGCTGGCGCTCGCGTCGCTCGTGCTATGCTCCGGCGGCACGTGTCGCGTCGATTTCAACGACGACGGCGGCTTTGCGACCACCACGCTCGACGGCGTCGTCGCCGACATCCGCATCACGAGCGACGCGGACGGCGCGAGCGCGTCCGTGGAAGCCGTGCTGACCGACCGATTCGGCCAGCCTTATGACATCCGCGAGGGCCAATCGCTGGCGATCAACGGCCGTTCGCTCGGCGCGACCAGCCAGGCGGGCGTGTACACGCGCTCGGTTTCGAGCGCTGCGGAATATCGCGTGACGGTCAACGAGCCGACGCGCGGCGTACAGACCACCACGTTTGCCGCGCCGGCCGCGTTCGAGATCAGCGTCCCGGAGTCGCGCGGCGACGCGTCGCTGGCGGGCTTCACGCTGGAATGGAGCGAGCCGGACGCGGACCTGGATGTGGACGTCACGCTGACGCAGACGATCTTTGGCGAGCAGCGGGATGAGCAGTTTGGCCCGGTGACGGACACGGGCAGCTTCAGCTTTGATTCGGGCGATCTGCGGCGCTTCCGGCAGGGGGCGAACCTGCTCATCACGCTGACCAAAACCAGCCGCGGCGCCAGCATCGACGGCCTGCGTTCGGGCACGATCGAGATCGCTGTATCGACGGACCGGATCGTAACGCCGGCGCCGTAGAATCAGGCGGCGGCCGGCATGAGCAGCGCGGACATCAAGATACTGCCGCAGATGCATAGCACGAAGCCGCCGCAGATCAGCAGGCTCACGATCGCGCGCCAATTGCCGCGCCGCGATTGGACCAGGCTGACGATCGCAAGAATGACGCCGACCGCCGTCGTAAACATCGCGCCCAGCGACATCGCGCTGCCGACCATGACCATCGGCTTGCTCTGCGCCTCGCGCATCAGTCCCTGCTGAACCTTCATCGCATCCTGCATCGACGCCGGCTGCGATCCCGCTTGCGCCGCCATCAGCGGGCGCAGCTCGATCAGGAGCAGCGCCATTGCCGACCCCATCAGCAGGATCGTCAACACGGTGCAGATGAGCGCAAAATTGCCGTACATCCGCGCCGCGGCGGCCCGGGCCGCGTCCCGGTTGGCCGACGCGGGTGGCGGCGGCGCAGCCCACTCGCCCGGCGAATAGCTGGCGGGCCGGGGCGGGGCCGGCGGAAGAGACAAGCCCCCGGCCGGCCGAGCCGCGGCCGATTGGCCCGGGTCATACGTGGACTCGCTCGGCACGGTGGCGACTCGCCGGCAATACGGGCACGTGGCCGCTTTGCCGGCGAATTCGGCATCCACTTCGATCGGCTGGCCGCAGCCGGGGCACGCAAACTGAATCGACATGCGCCGCATCTCCTGTCGCCGGCCGGCGCCGCGGATACCGCGGGCGTCGGGTGCGTTGACCAGATCATATCCTCCGCGGGCGAATAGTGGACTCGGGTGACACGCGGGGTCGGTTGGTGGCGGCCCGCGCGGCCGTTGCGACTCGGTTCGTAGCGGCCCGCGCCCTCGCGCGGCCG
>CAZHIE010000044.1:4142-7117 GCA_964532435.1 uncultured Planctomycetales bacterium | reverse complement strand
CGATTTGTCGGAACTTTCGGGGCAACTTCGGCCGCTGTGGTCGACAGCGATGCACGCGGTCTATATCATCCCCCCCCAACTTGCATTCCCGTTTTGGCGCGGTTCAGGGAGGCGTCGGCATGTCGGAGGTGTGCAACATCGCGCTGCTGGGCCAGAAGTTCATGGGCCGGGCGCACAGCAATGCGTACTTGAAGGCCGGCAAGTTCTTCAATCTCCCGCGCACGCCGGTAATGCACTCGATCATCGGGCGCGACCTGATCGCGCTGGCGCCGTTCGCGGACCGCTGGGGTTGGCAGAACTACAGCACGTCGTGGAAGGACGTGCTCAAGAACCCCGAAATCCACCTCATCGACGTCAGCACGCCCAACTACATGCATGCCGAGCAGGCCGTCGCCGCGCTGTCGGCCGGCAAGCACGTCGCCTGCGAGAAGCCGCTGGCGGGAACGCTCAAGGACGCGCGCCTGATGCGCAACGCGGCCGTCAAAGCCAAGCGCAGCAAGACGTTCGTCTGGTACAACTATCGCCGCTGCCCGGCGGTGGCGCTGGCGCATCGGCTGGTCGCGGAGGGCCGGCTCGGGCGGCTGTATCACGTGAGGGCGGCGTATCTGCAAAGCTGGGGCGGCCCGGACACGCCGCTGGTTTGGCGGTTTCAGAAAAAATATGCGGGCAGCGGCGCGCACGGCGACCTGAACGCGCACATCATCGACATGACGCGCTTCGTGACCGGCAGCGAGATCGTCGAAGTCGTCGGCGCGATCGCCGAGACGTTCATCACCGATCGTCCGCTGCCGGGCAGCGCCGGCCGCGGCATCACCGACGGCGTCTCGCGCAAGCGCGCCCGCGGCAAGAGCGACGTGGACGACTGCGTGCTGATGCTGGCGCGCTTTGCCAACGGCGCGGTGGCCAGCTTCGAGGCGACCCGCGTCGCGACGGGCAACCAGAACAACAACATGTTCGAGATCAACGGCGAGCACGGCGCGCTGAAGTTCAACTTCGAAGACATGAACGTGCTGTGGTATTACGACAACCGCGAAGACCCCAAGACCGCCGGCTGGCGCCGCATCATGTGTACGCACGCCGGGGCGCACCCGTATGCCGGGGCGTGGTGGCCCGACGCCCACATCATCGGCTACGAGCACACGTTCGTGAACATGGTGGCCGACATCATGGCCGTCCTGGGCGGGCAGCAGCCGATCGTGCCGCTGCCGGATTTTGCGGATGCGTACGAGACGCAGCGCGTGCTCGAAGCGGGGATGCTGGCGGCCAAGCACCGCGCGGCGGTGAAGCTGGCGGAGATCAAGTAGCCGGATCGTCGCGGGCACGCGGTTGAGCGGAGGACGAGATCCGCGCGAAGCCCCCCGCCGCTACGGCGGCGGCGCGGCGGGAAACTCGATCTGCCGCACGGACTTCGGGCGGACAAGGAATTCTCGGCCGTCCGAGCATTCGAAAATCGCCATTCCGCACAATTCCCGAGGCACGCTCGACCACGCAATCCGCGCCCACCACGCAAGTGGTGGGTTCGGATCATGCACGTCATGCATCATGCGATCATGCGGCTCGTTCCGCACCGCGCTTTGTGAAATACGCGGGCCGTGCTACTATGATCGTTTCGCGCAGTCGCGGCGGGAAGGGCGGCATCGCCCGATCAGGCAGCCGGCTGCGCAGGGCCAGTGGCGACCGTCCGGGCGCCCGATTTCGCCCGCCGCGGGATTGCGGCGGACGCCAGCCTGCCGCCCGGAGCGGCGCCGGGGAAGTTCAACGATGCGCATGCGCCGTCTGGGAATCGTCGTCGGGGGAGGGCCGGCGCCAGGGATCAACGCGGTGATCTCCGCGGCCGTGATCCAGGCGATCAACCGCGGCTTCGAGGTCATCGGTTTCTACGACGGGTTCCGCTGGCTCTGCTCCGATCGGTTCGATCCGCCGGAGCACACCATCCGACTCGACATCGCCAAGGTCCACCGCATCCATTTCGACGGGGGATCGATCCTGCGCACGTCGCGCACCAACCTGCTCGACGACGCCGCGCTCAAGAGCGGCAAGCGCGTGCAGCCGAATCCGCACAAAGTGTCGCTCGTGCTCGGCCGCATGCGCGAGCTGGGCATCAACTGCCTGCTGACGATCGGCGGAGACGACACGGCGCTGTCGGCGCGCTTCCTGTGCGACGGGGCGGGGGAGGCGCTGCGCGTCGTTCACGTGCCCAAGACGATCGACAACGACCTGCCGCTGCCGCAGAACCAGGCGACGTTCGGATTCTCCACCGCGCGGCTGCTCGGCACGGAACTCATCAAGAACCTGATGCGCGACGCGCAAACGACCGGCCGCTGGTACCTGATCACCTGCATGGGGCGAAGCGCCGGATGGCTGGCGATGTCGATCGGGCAGGCCGCCGGCGCGACGATCACGATGATTCCCGAGGAATTCGAGCCGCACAGCACCGTGCAGCAGATCTGCGACGTGCTCGAAGCCGCCATTCTCAAGCGGCGCGTCTTCGGCCGCAGCGACGGCGTCGCGCTCATCGCCGAGGGATTGACCTATCGGCTGGGCGATCGCAACGAGCTAGAGCGGCTGCTGGGCCGCGAAGTTCCGGTGGATTCGTTCGGACACCTGCGGCTGGCCGAAGTGCCGCTCAACGAATTGCTGCGCCGCGAACTGCAGCGCCGCTTCGAGAAGCGCGGCGACGCGCTGCCGCTGGTCCTGCACCAGATCGGCTATGAGCTGCGCTCGGCCGACCCGACGCCGCACGACATGGCCTATTGCCGCAGTCTCGGGTTTCACAGCGTGCGGCTGTTCCTGAGCGACGATCCGGAAGTCCGCGCGGGCGTGATGACCGCGCTGGTCAACGGAAATCTCGTCTCGCTGCGGCTGGGCGACATGATCGACCCGGAGACGAACCGCATCCGCACGCGGCTGGTCGACATCACGTGCGATGATTACCAGGTGGCGCGGGCGTACATGACGCGGCTCGAAAAAGCCGA
>CAZHIE010000044.1:0-4042 GCA_964532435.1 uncultured Planctomycetales bacterium | reverse complement strand
CAGACGTAGCGCGACGGGCGCTGTCCGGCCGCACTGATGACGACCGTTGTCGTGTAGTCGTCGCGGAACTCGTACGACAGCCTGGGCGTCACCTCGACCGCTTCGCCCGCGTCATCGAGGAATGCGACGCGCAACTCGGCGTCGCGCTTGCGGCCCCGCGCGCGAAAGTCCATTTCGGCCCGCAAGCGCCCGTCCGGCAGCCGCGTCGCGCGCTGCCCGGCGAGCTGAAAATTCTCCCAAGCGTGCTCGTTCAGAAACAGCACCGCGCCCTGGTCGCCGGCGATCGAGCGCTCGGTGCGCTGGCGCGCCTCTTCCGCCGCGCGCCGGCCGAAGTCCTCGCCGCGCATGCCGAGCGTGAGGCGGGGGCGCCTGGTCGCGGCGCGATCGGGCGGCCGCGCGGCGCCATCGGCGCGCCGCTTCGGCGCTGGTTCGGCTTTCGGCTCGGGCGTCGCGACGGGCGCCGCGGCTGTCGAATCGACGGCCGGCCGGATCAGGTAATCGTGCTCGTCGCGAAGCAATTCGCGCCCGTCCGCGTCGGCGATCACGAGGCTGACGCGGCGCTGTTCCGTCGCGGCGTCGGTGAACGCCACCGTGGCGCGCAATCCGAACGCGCCGCCGCGATGCGCCGGCACGAAACGGGCCGCGCTCGCGAGGCGGTCATTGAGCCCGTCGCCGAGCGTCCAGGCGAACGACGTGGCGATCTCGGGCGGCTCCGCCGGAAGCGGGGCGACGACCGGCCCGGCGATGGGCGTTTCGGCGGGCAGCCCGCGCTCGCGAAGCAGGGCGGAGAGCCGTCCCGCGACGCGCGAGGCGAAGCCCTCGAACTCGGCCTCGGTAAGCGGCGCGACGCCCATCGGCGAGTCGAGCGCGGCGCGCGGCGCCTGCGCCGGCTGCGGCCCGGCACAGCCGGCGAGCAGCGCCGCGGCAACGGCGGCGACGAGTGGGGCCAGGCGCCGGGCGCTGGCGATCCGGCGGCGACAGGAGTCGGCCATGCAGATTCCTTTGAATGCGCGCAGATTGTCCGCGTACAATACACGCGACGGGCGCGACCCATTCCGCCGCCGGCGCAGATTTTAGCGCGAACGTGCGATCCGGGCGCGCCGTGCTCGAAACCCTTGCGAGGCGATTCCGCACAGTGTCCATTCAGATTCGCGACAACTTCTCGGTCCGCCACGAGCGCGCGGTGCTCGTCGGCGTGATTCTCCCCGGCGATCAACCCAGCGACGATCCGCTGCTCGAACTGGCCGAGCTGGCCCGCTCCGCCGGCGCGGAAGTGGTGAGCACGGTCGTTCAGCGGCGGCAGTCGATCTGCGCGGGGACGTACGTCGGCAAAGGAAAGCTCGAGGAGATTCGGCAGCGCGCCGACGTCTTCGAAGCCGACGTGGTGATTTTCGACAACGACCTTTCGCCGTCGCAGATTCGCGAGATCGAGAAAGCGACCGGCCGCAAGGTGCTCGACCGCAGCGAGCTGATCCTCGACATCTTCGCGACGCGTGCCCGCACGACCGAGGCGCGGCTTCAGGTCGAGCTGGCGCAGCTCAAATACACGGCGCCGCGGCTGCGCGGGTTGTGGACGCACCTGGAGCGCATCGCCGGTGCGGGCGGCGGCACGGGCGTCGGCGCGGTCGGCGGCATCGGCACGCGCGGCCCCGGCGAGCGGCAGATCGAAATCGACCGCCGACTGGTGGACAAGCGCGTCAGCGTGCTGAAGAAGCAGATCGACGAGATCGATCGGCGGCGCGTGCGCGAAGTGCGGGCGCGCAAGGATTACTTCACCGTCTCGCTGGTCGGCTACACGAACGCGGGCAAGAGCACGCTGATGAACGCGCTAACCGGCGCCGCGGCGCTGGCCGAAAACCGGCTTTTCGCGACGCTCGACACGCTGACGCGCCGCTGGACGCTGGCCGGTGGACGGCGCGTGCTGCTGTCGGACACGGTCGGATTCATCCGCGACCTGCCGCACCACCTGGTCGCGTCGTTCCGCGCGACGCTGGAGGAGACGATTCACGCCGACCTGCTCCTGCACGTCGTCGATGCTTCGAGCCGCGAGGCCGAGCAGCAGATCGCGGCCGTGCAGACGGTGCTGGCGGAGCTGGGCGCGGCGGACAAGCCGGCGCTGCTGGTTCTGAACAAGATCGACGCGGTCGAGGATGCGGCGCAGCTCGCGCTGTTGCGCGGGAAGTACGCCAGCGCGCTGCCGGTCTCGGCCCGCACCGGGGCGGGCCTCGACGACCTGTCGCGGACGGTAGAGCTGGCCGTGAAGGGCGAGCAGCGGCGAATGACGCTTTCGCTGCCCGCCGCCGACGGGCGCGCGCTGGGGTTCCTCGAGCGGTTTGCGGAGATTCTGGAGCGGCGCTTCGAGGAAGGCCGCGCGATTTTCGACGTTCTGATTGCGCCGCGCGTGCTGGATCAACTGCACGGCCTGGCGGCGGACGTGCGCCACGTGGCGTGAGGGGGCGGCTTCGGTCCATTTCTGGATCAGAGCGGCGCCCGTCAGGGAGCGCGGCGCGGTGTGCTGGTTGCGGGTTGCTTGTTCGAGTGAATTGCGATTTACGCCTTTGCTTGACGCGCTTTGATCTTCAGGTCCGCGCGCTGTGCGTGCCCGCAACTCCGGTCGCGGGGTTCGCTCCCTGACGGTCGCGGCTCGGAAATGCGTGGTTCGGAGCGAATGCAGCCGGGGGCGGCTGCTCTCCTACTCAGAAATGCAGCCGGGGGCGGCTGCGGTCCATTCTCCCCGCGTTCGGCTAGCGCCGCGAAGCGGATGCGACCGCGGGCGGATTCTCCGGCGGAGGCACGAATGCGACCGCCAGCGGCGAGCGCGGCGGCGCCGAGCGTAGCGCGAGCAGGCTCGTGACGCCCAGCGCGATCAACCCCAGAGCGATGCCCTGCGAAATCGTCAGCACGCCGAATGTGTCCACCGGGTTGTCCGCGCGCACAAGCTCCAACAGCCAGCGCGAAATCGGCTCGACGATCAGAAACACGCTGATCACCACGCCGTCTTTCGTGCGACGCCAGTACAGCGCGCTGAGCAGGAACGCCAGTATGAACAGCCCGATCGCCGAATACACCTGCGCCGGGTGCGCCGGCCGCGAGCCGTGCTGCGCCGCCAGCGCGCGAATCTCGGCCGCGCTCATGTTGTACCGCAGCATCTGCGACCGGATGTCGCCGAATTTTTCGAGCAGCCCCGCGTTCTTGTGCGCCAGCTCGTCGCGCCGCCGCTCCAGCCGCTCCTGCTCTGCCGGGTCGCTCGCCGCAACGATCTGCGCGTTGAGCTGGCGCAGCTCGGTCTCGACCGCGGCGCTGGCGGCGGCGGCCTTGGAAATGTCGTCGTCGCTGGCGCGCATGCTTTCCTGCGAAATCAGCGTCGCCCGGCCGCCCGCGTCGAAATTGACCAGTTGCTCGGGAACGCCCTGCGTCAGCTCCAGCCGGTTGAATTGATCCACCTGCGGCATGCTGGCGTAGGGATAGCGAATCGCCCACGGCAGATCGCACGGCGCGCCCCAGCAACAGCCGTTCAGAAGGCAGCCGATCCGGCCGAACGCCATCCCCATCGCACACGACGGCGCGATGATGTCCATGTACCAGCGGATCGAGTGCCCCCAGCGCCAGAGGTAAAACAGCACGCCCACGCCGGCCGCGAGCACGCCGCCGTAAACTTCCAGCCCGCCTTTGCGAACGTCGATCATCGCCCAGGCGACGTCGAGCGCGCTGCCGCGGCTGGTGAATTCGGACAGGCTGTGCAGGACGTACATCAGCCGCGCGCCGACGACGCCGCCGATCAGCGCGATAAATCCGCAGTTCAGGATTGTGTCGGCGTTGGCTTTCGAGCGCTCGGCGCGCCGGACGCCCCACAGAATCGAGGCGAGAAACCCGATCATCAGCATCAGGCCGTAGCCGGGAATCTCCCAGCCGATCCCGGGGACTTTCCAGATGACAGGCAGCATGGTGCGTCGAACTCCCTGGCCGCGGGCGCTCGCCGCACGGCCGAGCGGCGGGGCCGCGCGCCCGTGCGGTCCCGCGGCGGATGATACGCGCGCCGCCG
>CAZHIE010000043.1:15680-27323 GCA_964532435.1 uncultured Planctomycetales bacterium | reverse complement strand
CTCGTTTTCGCCCGGCAGGGCGCGCGATCGTTGCCAGGGGCTTCAGCCCCTGGAACGCGGGGCTCCGTTCCTCTTTCTTCTCTTCGCCCGGCAGGGCGCGCGATCGTTGCCAGGGGCTTCAGCCCCTGGAACGCGTTCCTCTTTCCTCTCTTCGCCCGGCAGGGCGCACGAGCACGCCTCTAAAGGAGCTTCATGCGCGCTCCCGGCGGAAATGGAAAAAGAGAGACTAAGTGCGCTCGGATCCCGGCGTTGAAACGCCTGGCAACGATCGTGCGCCCTGACGGGCGAAGACGGCGATGTCCAGCACATCCACTCCAGCGCCATGCTCGCGCGCTGCGCGCCCCGGCACCCAAGTTCGCCCACTCGCGAGCATGGCCGCGCTTTAGATTCCCGAATCCGCGATCGCCGGTGCGTCGGCGATGCGCCGCAGGCGCTCCGGCCCGGGTGGCCGCATGAGGCAGACCTGGTTTCGCCCGGCCTGCTTCGCGGCGTAGGCCATCTGATCGGCGACGGAGAGCAACTCCGTCGGCGATGCGTGTTCGGCGCTCCGTTCGGCCACGCCGCAACTGAGCGTGACGCGGATCTCGCGGCCGCCGTGCCGAAACGTCTGACCCGCCACATCCGTGCGGAGGCGTTCGGCCAGCGCCGCGGCCTGGTCGACGTCGCAATTGGGGCACACGACGACGAACTCGTCGCCGCCGAGCCGGCCGTGAAGATCGGGGCGGCGCGTGAGAGCGTGGATTCGTTCGCCGACACGGCGGAGCACAGTGTCGCCGAATTCGTGTCCGTGCGAGTCGTTGATGGACTTGAACCCGTCGAGATCGATGAGGATGCAGCCGATGGGCTTGTGCTGCGCGAGCGAAGTGGCCCAGGCCTCGCCAAAGCGTTCGAGCAGGTGCCGGCGGTTGGCCAGCCCGGTCAGCGAGTCGGTGTTGGCGAGGCGGTCGAGGCGTTGCGCGGCGATGCATAGGTGGGCGTTGGCTTCCTGCGCCTCGCGTTCGCGCCGCCAGAGGCTGGCGTGAACGGAGAGGATGCGCTGTCCCACGCGGATGCGCGCGAGCAGCTCGGGGAGCTTGTAGGGCTTGGTCAGGTAATCGTCTGCGCCGGCGTCGAGTCCGCGGACGACTTCTTCCGAGCTGGAGTGGCTGGTGAGGAGCAGGTAGTACACGTGGCCGATCGCGCCGGCCGCCTCCAGCTCGCGCAGCGCGCTGCACAGCTTCAATCCGTCGGTTCCGGGCATGTCGAGATCGGCGATCACGACGCCGGTGATGACGTCCATCACGCGCCGCAGGCACTCGTCGGAACTCTCGCAGACGTGGACCTCGTAACCGGCGCTGCGAAGCTGCTGCGCGAGAAGCGCCCGCAGGTCGCCGTCGTCATCGACCACGATGACCGGATAGGGGGCCGGCTCGATCACGTCGCATCCCACAAGTCGCTCTCCCGTGACGGCCGGCGCGAGAATCCGCCGCACGCGTTTTCGAAACTCGCCGCCGGGGCGCTCGGAAATCGCCGCCGCGGAAACGGGTCGAAAACGGTTCCCTTCTTTCCGATCGGCCGGTTGTGGAGTAAACCGAAGCCATGTCGTCGGCGTCCGAGAACAATTCGACCCGGCAACTGTGGCTGGTTCCGGTCGGGGGGACCGGACGGCGCGAGCGCGTGGCCGACGTCGCGGTGCAGGGGCCGGCCCGCGCGCCCGTGTCGTGCTCGCTGCCGGGCGCGCTGGCGCCGGTCTGCCGCCCTGGTTCGCTGGTGCGGCTGGTTTTGCGCGGCCGGCGCGAGGTCGAAGGGTTGTGCGTCCGCGTGAGCGAGGGGGCGTGGGATCAGACGCGGCCGGTGCTGGTCGATGCGCGTCCGCCGGCGATCGAGCTGGCGGACGACCTGGCGCGGCTGGGCGAGTGGCTGGCGGACTATTACGTCTGCTCGGCGTGGACGGCGCTGCGCACGATTGTGCCCGCCGTGCTGCGCAAGGCGCGCACGCGGCGCGCCGTGTTCATACGGCGGTCGGCGGAGGAAGCGCCGCAGGGCCTGTCGGCGTCGCGCGCGGCGGTGCTGGCGGCGCTGCGCGGGGGCGAGATGGAGCGCGGCGAATTGCTGAAACAGGCCGGCGCCGCGCCAGGCGCGCTCGCGGCGCTGCGCAAGCTCGGCTTGATCGCGACGGAGACGCGGCGCGTCGCGCGCGAAACGGTTTTCGCCGAGGGGCCGCCCGTTTCGGCCGAGCAGGCGCTGCCGGCGGCGGCGGAGGACGGCTTCGCGCTGACCGACGGCCAGCGCGCGGCGCTGGATGCGATCGGCGCCGCGGCCGAGTTTCGCGTGCTCCTGCTGTTCGGCGTGCCGGGCAGCGGCAAGACGGAAGTGTACGTCCGCGCCATTCGCCAAGTCGTGCGCTCCGGCCGGCAGGCGATTTTCATCATTCCCGAGATCGCCCTCGCGACGCAGCTCGTCGAACGGCTCTCGCGCCGCTTCGGCCGCACCGCGATCCTGCACAGCCAGATTTCCGAAACGGCGCGGCGCGACACGCTGGCGCGAATCGCGTCCGGCGGCGCCGACGTCGTGATCGGCACGCGCAGCGCCGTGTTCGCGCCGTGTCCGGCGCTGGGACTGATCGTCGTCGACGAGGAGCAGGAGGGCAGCCTGAAGAACTTGGCCGCGCCGTATTACCACGCGCGCGACGTGGCGATCATGCGCGCGCGGCTGCGCGGCGTGCCGGTCGTGCTCGGTTCGGCCACGCCCGCCTTGGAGACCTGGTACAACGCGGCCCATCAACCGCACGACGTGCTATTGCGCCTGCCGGAGCGCGTGCCGGGCGCGGTTCTTCCGACCGTGCGACTGGCGGCCGCGCCGCGTCCGGGGGACGGCGACGGACAGATTCTCGCGCCGGTTGTGGCGTTGCGGCTGCGCGAGACGGTCGCCGGCGGGGCGCAGGCGATCGTCCTGCACAATCGGCGGGGCTACGCCGCGTTTTTGCGCTGCGTCGCGTGCGGCCTGGCGGCGCGCTGCGAGCGTTGCGGCGCGCATTACGTGCTGCACCAGGCCGAACGCATGCTCAAGTGCCATCGATGCGGCCAGCGGCGCGACCTGCCGGGTCATTGCCTCGACGATTCGTGCCGCGGCCGGCTGGTTCGCAGCGGGCTCGCGATCCAGGCGCTGGAGGAAGAGCTGGGCCGGCTGTTGCCGGGCGTTCGGCTGCTGCGCCTCGACAGCGACACGATGCGGCGGCGCGGCGACTATGAGGCGGCGCTGCGTCGCTTTGAGGCGGGGGAGGCGGACGTTCTGCTGGGCACGCAGATGGTGGCGAAGGGGCTGGATTTTCCGCGCGTGCGGTTCGTCGCGGTGATCGACGCCGACGCCGCGCTGGCGCTGCCGGACTTCCGCGCGGCGGAGCGCGTGTTTCAGCTCATTGTGCAGGTCGTGGGCCGGGCCGGCCGCCGCGACGGCGAATCGCTGGCGATCATTCAGGCGGAGCAGGTGGGCGCGCCGGCGATCCGGCACGCGCTGGGCATGGACTATGAGTCGTTTGTGGATGCGGAGCTGAACGTGCGGCGACGCCTCCGGCTGCCGCCGTTTTACCGGCTGGCGCGGATCGTGCTGTCCGACGCGCGGCCGGGCCGCGCGGCCGAAGAGGCCGCGCGGCTGACGACGGCGCTTCGGCGGCTGGGGGAGCGGGTGAACGCGCGTGTGCGGGTAGACGACGCGGCGCCCTGCGCGGTGGAGCGGATGGGCGAGATGCGGCGGTGGCAGATTCTGATTCGCGCGCCGCGGGGCGTCGGGGTGCAGGGCCTGCTGCGCAGCGCGGCGGATTCGGGCTTGCTGTGGCCGAAGACGGCCCGGCGGCGGATCGACGTGGATCCGCTGGAGATGCTGTGAGAGGGGATGCGAAAAGGGCCGCGCGTGCGAGGCGCGCGGCAAGCGCGCTCTCGCACAGGCGGCCCGTCGAGCCGAGAAAGCAGTGCTTCCCGGCGAACTAGTCGATGAGGTCGGACACGGTCGCGTCGCTGAGCACCGAGCGCGCGAACTTGGCGATCTCGGTGCAGGCGCTCGTGACGCCGGCCTTCGCGCGATTCTTGCCCTTGACCTGGTCGGAGATGCGCAGGTCGGCGGTGATCGGTCCGTCGATCGCCTCGATGATCTCCAGCAGCGTGATCTTCTCGGGGGCGCGGCGGAGCGTGAAACCGCCCGACGGCCCGCGTTCGCTGATGAGAATCTGCGTGCGGACAAGCTGCTGAAGGATCTTCAGCAAGTGGCCGGCGGGCAGATTGCAGGCGTCGGCGATATCGCGGCCCTGAATCGGGGATCCGTCCGAGTGTTCGGCGATATGCACGACGGCCAGCACGGCGTATGCGGATGCCTTTCCAAGTCGCATGGAGTTTGTGACCTCGCTTCCTCTTGTGGAACGGGTGTTCCCAGCGGCACCCGCTCGATCCGGGCATTCTCACGACCGGCGGCGATTCGCCCCGGCCAGACCGCACGTCGCGGCGGCGCCGGGCGGCCCGATTCGGCCGGCGCCAACTGTCCTCTCGATCATATCCCACGTTTCGAGGATGTAAATACTTTACGGTGTCCGAAATTGGACGAATTGCCTCGCCGGCCCGAAGGCGGGCAATATCCCGGACTAATACGGCAATCCTCCGACCAATCGATTGTTACTCTATCGTAAGCTCAGTTGTTTCTACACTTCGTGCGGGCCAGCAACCATTAAGGAATTTCCTGATCGAACCGGATCGAGGACTCCAATGCTGCCCGCTGCCCGCCCGACGCCGTGAGCGGTTAGCGCGTCGCGAGAACCAGTGCGAGGCTGCCGCCGAGCGTCGCGAGCGTACCGAGCAGGCCCGCCAGCAGCGCCCGCGCGCCGGTGTGCGCGAGGGCCCGGATGTCCGTCTGAAGCCCGATCGCCGCCATCGCCGCAGTCAGCAGAACCATGCCGAGCTGTTTTAGTACCGGAATCAGCGATATTTGGACGGATTCGGCGCCGGGCGCCGCGGACGCCGCGGGAGGAAACGTCAACGTGGGGATCCAGCCGAGCAGCGCGAGCGCCGCCATCGCCGCAAACGCCCAGACGTACCACGGCACGAGCTGCGAATAGCGCACGTTCGCCGCGCCGCCCGAGGCGGCCGCGCTGCGCTTCGCGTAGACGAGCGCGAAGAGCGCGACCATCGGGGCGAGCGCGGCGACGCGCACGAGCTTCGTCAGCGTCGCGGTCGCGCCCGCGTCGGGGCCAATCGCAAACCCGGCAGCGACCGCCTGCGGGACGGCGTGGACGGAAGCGCCGGCCCACACCCCGCCGGCGAGTTCGCTCAGCCCGGCGAGCGGCGCGACGGCCGGCACCGCGAGCATGGCGAGCAATCCGAAGAGATTGATCGTACCGATGGAGATCGCCAGATCATGATCCTTCGCGTCGATCAGCGGCGCGACGGCGACGATGGCGGAATTGCCGCAGATCCCCGTCCCCGCGCCCAGGAGCAGCGCCAGCCGCCGCCCGAGGCCGAGCCAGCGGCCCGCCAGGTAGCACGAGACGACGGCGATCGGAATGGTCGCGAGCGCGACGATGGCGGTGGTCGCGCCGATTCGCCGCAGGTCGACGAGTTTCAGCTCCGCCCCGGCGGCGATGATGGCGAGCGGAATCGTCGCGTTCACGGCCCAGCGGCAGCCCGCCGCGTGCGAGCGGTGGATTCGCGGCAACAGCGCGCGAATGAGCAGCCCAACCACCATCGCGATGATCGCGGCACTGATCGGGTGGCGCGCGTCGGCGCCGGCGCCGACCTGAAACGGCGGGAACGAGAGGTTCTGCATGCCGATGGCGGCGGCGGTGAGGACCGCAGTGCTGAGGATGCCGGGGAGGTAGCGTGGCTCGGGGACGAGCGCGGGGCCGGCGCCATCGGGAGGCGAGGCGGCCGCGGCGGGGCGTGGCGCGGCATCGGTTTGCTTCTGCACGGGTGTCAGATTCCGCTGCCGTGAATGTGCTCATCGATGAACGGGCGGAATTCGCCGACGGTTCGATCGGTCAGTGAAAAGGTCGCCATGCGCAGGAGCGGCGGCGCGTAGATGTGCAGCGTGACGAGGTCGATTCCGGGCGATTGGAGGTTGGAGACCTGGTGGGTGTCGCCGTCCTGAGAGGCAGCCACGAAGCCGGGCGAGAAATCGCGCGAAGAGACGGCCTTGAGCAGGCCGCTGGGCGTGTGCTCGAAGATGGTCTCAGTGCAGACGCCCGTGATCACGCGCAATCCGCACACGGAGTTGGCGTGGTTGTGAATGGGGCTGCGCTGCCCGCTGCGCCAGCAAAGCAGCAGCGCGTGGTAGTGCGGGCGCTCGCGGATGAGGTTACGCATGTAGCGGTCGTTGGAGAACTGCGCGCTTTCGGCCACTTCGGGGAACGTCAGACCGTCGAGGTCTTCGAGGCGCTTGCGCAGGTCGGCCAGCGGTGGTCGCGCGGAGAGCGCGTCGAGATATCGGAAGAGTGGCTCAAGCCTGGTCATCGGCCCATGCTCCGACGCGCCGCCGCGGATGCCCGAACAGATTGTAATCGGCAAGCTATCTCCCGGCCGCACGGGAGTCAATCGAATTGCGGCGTGCTCGCCTGGTGGGGAGGAACGCAGCCGGGGGCGGCTGCGGTCCATCGGACGCACGTGGCGCGTGGCCGGCGGCGGTGGCTGGTTGGTCGTTTTTCGGGTACAACATACGCAGTTCGAAACCGGTTGATATTGGACGCCGGCGCGAGCGTGCGAAAGCAGCGCGCGCCGCGGCGGGCGGAGGATGCGGCGCCATGAAGACGCGCGTACCGCGGCAGGAATTCCTCGACGCACTGACGGCGATCGCGACCGTCGCCACCGCCCGTACGCCGAAGCCGATTCTGGCCGGCGTGCTGCTGGCCGTGGGCGACGGCGCGGTTCACCTCACCGGCACGGATGGCGAGACGTCGCTGCGCGTCATTGTCAGCGCGCTGACCGTGGACAAGCCGGGGCGGACCGTCGTGTCGGCCGAGCGGCTGCTGTCGATTGTGCGGGAAATGCCGGATGTTGAGCTGCTGCTGACTTCCGACGACCGGCATCTGACCGTTCGCGGGGCGGGCAGCGAGCTGAAGATCTTCGTGCAGAATCCGGACGACTTTCCGCCCACGCCCGAGCCGGACGAATCGCCCGACCTGATCATCGATGGCGCGCAGCTCGCGCGGATGATCAGCCTGACCGGCTACGCCGCCGCGCGCGAGACGAGCCGATACGCCATCAACGGCATTCTGTGGGAGAAGGAAGGCAAGCGGCTATTCCTCGTGGCCACCGACGGCCGGCGTCTCGCCCGCGCGGGCGGCAATGTGCAGGAGTCGCGCAGCGGAGACTTTCAGGCCATCGTTCCGGCCAAGGCGCTCAGCGTCTTCGAGCGCGTGTTCACCGCGCCGCGCGGCGGCGATCCGTGGACGGTCGAGGTCAAGGTGCAGCCGAACCTGATCACGCTGCGCAGCGGAGATCGGCTGCTGGCGACGGCGCTGGTCGAGGGGCATTTCCCCAAGTACCAGGACGTGATTCCGCGCGAGGGCGATCGTCGGGCGCGGCTCGATCGGGTCGAGTTGCTGTCGGCCGTGCGCCGCGCCGCCCTCCTAACGACCGACGAATCGCGCGCCGTCCGCCTGTCGTTCGAAAAAGACACGCTCGTCATCACCTCCAACTCGCCGGAGCAGGGCGAAGCGCGGGTCGAGCTGCCGATGAGCTTTGAGGGCAAGCCGCTGGCGATCGCGTTCAACCCGTCGTTTCTGATCGACCCGCTCAAGGTCGCGCCGCAGGAAAATCTCTGCATCGAGCTGTCGGAGAGCGCGCGGCCGGGCGTCGTCTATGGGGACGATCGCACCGAGTTTCTGTACGTGTTGATGCCGGTGCAGATCTGAGCCGTGCGGTCGAAGGCGGTCGATGGACGCCAGGCAATATCAGCGACTCGTCGATTCCATACGGCAATATGAGCCGCGAACGCTCGGCGGCGCGCGGCCGGCGGGGGGAAGTCGTCGCGGTCCCGCGGGACGAGGCAGCCCCGGCGACATTCAGGCCGTTACGGAAGCGCTCGCCCGCAAGGCGCGCCGGTTTCAGGCGGCGGAGGTGGTATGGAATCGGCTCTGCCGGCCGGAATGGCGCGAGCACGTTTCGGCGGATGGGATCGATGGCGACGCGCTGGTGCTGCACGTGTCTCACCCTGCCGTGATGGCGGCGATTCGGGACGAGCTGCGCCCGCTGGCGGCGGCGCTGCGGGGCGGGGCGGTCGGCGTTGTTCGCGTCGCGCTGCGGCGCCCGCCCGGGTCGGATGGCGCGGCCTCGTCCGATCGGGAGGCGCGCGCCCGCAGCGCGTGGGCGCGGCTGGCGCCGGCGGGCTGGCGCGATGCGACGCGCGTGGAATGGGTCAGCGGCGCCACGGCGTTCGTTTCCGTGCAGACCGAGCACCTGTACGACGCGCTGGTCGAGCGCGAGGAAGAACTGAGCGCCGCGATCGCGAAGCTGCTGTTCGACGTGGATTTCGTCCGGTTTCTTCGGCGGGAAGACATCGCCGACGATGAGCGGGTCGTGGCGACGGGAATTCCGCGTGGTTGAAACGCGGATCGGCGGCGATCGGGTCTCTGGGGGCTGGTGCGCCCCGGGCCGGCGCTTCGGGTTACGGCGTCGAACGCGGAGGTCCGACGCTATGGCGCTCGAACCGACGCCGGCGGTTTCCGTTCGCCGAGCCGCGGCCGCAACCGAGAGCAAACAACGCATGACGGCAACGGCCGTAACGCATTGCGAGAGTGCATGATGGCAGGAGCGCTTGAGATGCAGGACCTTCCCGTTCCGCCGCCGCTACCGGGCGGAGCCGAGGCGTATGACGAAGACAAGGTGCAAGTGCTCGAAGGCGTCGAGCACATCCGGGCCCGGCCGGGCATGTACATCGGCGACACCGGCACGTACGGCCTGCACCACCTGCTCTACGAAGTCATCGACAACTCGATCGACGAGGCGATGGCGGGCTTCTGCCGCAACATCACCGTGACGATCCGCGCAGACGGGGCCGCGTCGGTGGAGGACGACGGCCGCGGCATTCCCGTGGGCTGGAAGGAAGAATTCGGCATGTCGGCGCTCGAGCTGATCATGACGAAGACCGGCTCCGGCGCGAAGTTCGACCGCAACTCGTACAAAGTCTCGGCCGGTCTTCATGGCATCGGCGTCACGGCGGTAAACGCCCTCTCCGAATGGCTCGAAGCGCGCAGCCTGCGCGAGGGGAAAGTCTGGTCGATCCGCTTTGCCCGCGGCAAGACGGTCGGCGCGCTGCACGAAGCGGGCGACGCGGGCGGGCGGACGGGGACGATCGTCACATTCAAGCCCGATCCGGAGATGTTCTCGGTCACGCAATTCAGCCACGAGACGATCGCGCGCCGGCTGCGCGAAGTGGCCTATCTGAATTCGGGCCTGCGGATCGTATTTGCCGACGAGCTGGAGGGCAGCCGCGACGAGTACCACTTCGAAGACGGCATCAAGCAGTTCGTCGAGCACCTGAACGAGGGCAAGGAGGCGCTGCACCCGACGGTGTACTTCAAGCGCGACGACGCCGAGGCGCGCCTGATCTGCGAAGTCGCGCTGCAATACACGGACAGCTACGTGGAGAACGCGCTCTCCTTCGCCAACAACATCAACACCAAGGAAGGCGGCACGCACCTTTCGGGCTTCCGCGCCGCGCTGACGCGCGTCATCAACAACTACGCGAAAAAAGCCAACCTCTACAAGCCCAACGACCCCATTCCGCAAGGCGACGACATCCGCGAAGGGCTGACGGCCGTGATATCGGTCAAGGTGCCCGAGCCGCAGTTCGAAAGCCAGACCAAGATCAAGCTCAACAACAGCGAAGTCGGCACATTCGTCGAAACCACCGTCGGCGAGCTGCTCAACAACTACCTGGAGGAGCACCCGCCCGAGGCCAAACGCATCATCTCCAAGGCCGTGCAGGCGGCCGTCGCGCGCGAGGCGGCCCGCAAGGCCCGCGAGACGGCCCGCAAGTCGGCGCTCTCGGGCTCCGGGCTGTCGCGCAAGCTGGTCGATTGCTCCAGCCGCGACACCGACAGCACCGAGCTCTTCATCGTCGAAGGCGATTCGGCCGCCGGCTCCGCCAAGGGCTACCGCGACTCGGCGACGCAGGCGATCCTGCCCATCCGCGGCAAGATCCTGAACGTCGAGAAAGCGCGGCTTCACAAAGTTCTCGGCCACGAAGAGATCATCGAAATCATCAAGGCGCTCGGCACCAGCATCGGCGAAGATTTCGACGCGTCGAAGCTGCGGTACGGCCGCGTGATCCTCATGACCGACGCGGACGTCGACGGCTCGCACATTCGCACGCTGCTGCTGACGTTCCTGTTCCGGCAGATGAAGGAGCTGATCGAGCGCGGCGTGGTGTACATCGCGCAGCCGCCGCTCTACCAGCTCGCCAAGGGCAAGACGCAGGAATACCTGCTCGACGACGCGGCGCTCAACGCGCGCCTGACGCAGCTCGGCGTCAGCCGCACGAGCCTGACGATCCACCGCAACGGCGCGGCGCCGCGCACGCTGGAAGACAGCGAGCTGGCGGCGCTCTTGCGGCTGATCGTCGAGATTCAGCGCCAGGCCCGCATTCTCGGCCGCCGCGGCATCCCGCTTCAGCAGTTCCTGGCGCGGCGCGACGGATCGGGCCGCTTGCCGACGGTCCGGGCGCAGACGGCCGAGGCCGAGCACTTCTTCGTCGACGAGGCGGAATTCGAGGCGTTTCAGCAGGAGTCGCTGGCGCGCGGAATCGCCGTGGTGCGCACCGACCTGAGCGAGTCGCGCACGCTGGCGAAGCTGCTGGCCGACCTGACGGAGCATGGCTGCCGGGCGGAGGATCTTTTCCTCCAGCGCGAGGAGCAGATCACGGGCGAGCTGAGCGCGGCGGTGTTCGTGCTGTCGAATCCGGCGGGCGATCCGGTCGAGTTGGATAACCTGCTGGGTCTGCCGGAGGGCGTGTTCGCGATCGGCGGCCGCGGCTGGGAGATCAAGCGCTTCAAGGGTCTGGGCGAGATGAACCCGGAAGAGCTGTGGAAGACCACGATGGATCCGGAGCATCGCACGCTGCGCAAGATCATGATCGGCGAGCAGGATTCGGACGCCGAGCACGCGGCCATCGACGCGGTCGAGGCCGATCGCATGTTCAGCATTTTGATGGGCGAGAGCGTGGAGAAGCGCAAGGCGTTCATCGAAGAGAACGCGGTCCACGTGAAAAACCTGGACATCTGACACCGCCGGCGCTCGATCGCCCGGCCATGCATGGAGATTGCCGATGTTGCGAATCGCGTATCGCGGATTGAGCCTTCTGGTCGTCGCGGCGCTGTGCGTTGCGGTTGTCGGGTGCAAGCCGAAATCGGACGGCGCGTCGGGATCGAGCTCGACCGGCACGAAGCAAAACGACAACAAGAAGAAGGCCGACAAGCCGCGCGTGGAAGAGAAGTACGGCGTGACGTCCGATCTGCCGTAGCATCGCGATTGCGCCGCCGCAAAGGTGGCGCAGGTCCATCGTCGGCGGGTGCCGCCGAAGGCGGCCGCGGTCCACTTTCCGAACCCCAAGCGCCAGCGCGCGGGTATTGCGCGCAGCACGCGCGCCTGGTTCAATCCCCCCGCGCTGGCGCTTGGGGTTCGGATC
>CAZHIE010000043.1:5008-15580 GCA_964532435.1 uncultured Planctomycetales bacterium | reverse complement strand
GCGCAGCACGCGCGCCTGGTTCAATCCCCCCGCGCTGGCGCTTGGGGTTCGGATCGGCGGAGCCACAGCTCCATGCCGCCGACGGTTTCGACGAGCTGATAACGATCCGCGATCCAGGCGATGAAATCGCCGGCGGGCGCATCGCGCGAGTCCGGCGCTTCCATTCGCGCGCGGTCGTTCGGCGTGATGGCGATGAGCGCCGCGGGCGCGCGGCGGATGTCGTCGATGGCGCCGCGATAAATGAAATCCGCATAGCCGCCGACCTGCCCGAGCTTCTCGAACGTCGCAAAGCGACTCGGGCAGCGCCGGAATGCGAAGCGGTACGTCCCGGGACTCCAGCCGAAGACGTAGATGGTGTCGCGTGCGCCGGTCAACTCCCGGATTCGCGCCGCCTGCCGCTCATAGTCGGTCGGCGTTTCCCGCCGCAGCGTCCAGACGCCGCCCTTGGCGACCCAGCCGCGCCGCAGTTCCGCCCACCCGCCCCCGATCGCCAGAACCACGAGATACGCATAACCCACGACGCACGCGACGCCGATCGGCCGGGCGGTCAGGCACTCGCGCCAGCGCCGGCCGCGCAGCAGCAGCGCGAGCGGATGCAGCGCGAGCAGCAGCAGCGGCGGCAACGCGGGCAGGAAATGATGCCCGCGCCGGCCCGGTCCCACGCACGCGAGATAGGCGGCCAGCAGAAACCACAGCCACGCGAGCAGACTCGGGCGCGCAGCGGCGGAGCGCGCGGCCCGACGCGCGCGGTCGCCCCACGCGCGCAGCGCGCCGCCGATCGGCCCCAGCGCGGCCAGCGCGAAAATCGGCAGCCACGGCCGCAGCGCGGGACCGTAGGCCGCCCATGCGCGGTCCAGATGAATCCACGTCGCGTCGTTCACGGCGAAGTAGGCGCGGTTGAAGCGCCCCAGCGCGAACAGCGCCTCGCCAACGGCGCCGTCGCGCGCGAGCAGCGCGAACGCCACCACGCTTGGCACGAGCGCGGCCAAAAGCCAAAGCGCCGCGGCGCGCACGACGAGGAACCGCCCCCCGGGCGCGCCGCCGCCCGGCGCGACGGCCGCGCCGCCCGTCCGGCGCGCTTTCATGCTCACCAGGCAGAAGTGCAGCCCGCACGCAATCCCGGCGGCGACGCCCGACTGCTTGAACCACGGCGCCGCGCCAGCCGCAAGGCCCGCCACAATCAGCCAGCCGCCGCGCCGCACGGATAACCAGCGCAGGTACGCCCACACGGCGGTCGCTTCGCACGCGACGACAAACGTCTCCGTCCGAAATCCGCCCAGCTCAAAGCGCGCGTCGAGCGCCAGTCCGCACGCGAGCAGCGCCGCCGGCACGCGCAGCGCCGGCCCGTACAGCGCCACCGCCGCCCCGACCAGCGCCGACAACGCCAGCACGAGCGCCAGCGCGCAGAGCACGACCGAAGATCCGACGCCGTCGCCAAGCGCGCTCATCGCCGCCGCGCCGGCCCACCAGATCCCCGGCGGCTTGTTGTCCCAGATGTCCAGATACGGCCGCGCCCCCTGCGCCACGCACCAGGCGTGCCAGGCGAAGAGGTGGTCGTCGGTCGCGTTTTCGCGCCAGTGAATCGCCGATTGGTTGAGCGCGATTGCGGCGCACAGGAGCAGCGCGGAGACAAGCAGGCCGCCGCGCGAATGCCGCTCGCGCGCGCCATCCGTCGAAATGTCCGCCGCGCCGCCGGGGCGCGCGACACGCGAATCGTTCATGGATCGGATGGGCTCAGCGCCCGCCCCGCTCGCGCTGCTTGCGCGCCGCCTCGACCGTGTTGCGCAGCAGCATCGCCACCGTCAGCGGGCCGACCCCGCCCGGCACCGGCGAGATCGCCGCGGCGACCTCGCGCACGCGATCGAAGTCGACGTCCCCTACCGTGCGGCGCAGTTGCCCGCCCGCCGCGTCGGCCTCCACGACCGTGTTGATCCCCACGTCGATCACGACGGCGCCGCGCCGCACGTATTCCGGCCCGATCTGCCGCGGCCGGCCGATCGCGACGATCAGCACTTCCGCCTGCCGCGCCAGCTCCGCCAGCCCGCGCGTATGCACGTTGCACGCCGTGACGGTCGCCTCGTTTCCGAGCAGGAACATCGTCACCGGCTTGCCGACAATGCGGCTCTGGCCGACGACCACCGCCGCCGCTCCGCGCAACGGCACTCCGCTCCGCCGGAGCAGCTCGTTCACCGCCAGCGCGGTGCAGGGCGCGAGAATCGGCTCGCCGTAGAACAAAAGGCCGATGTTCGCGGGGCTGACGCCTTCGACGTCCTTATAGGGGTCGATGCGCAACTGCGCGATCGCCGCGTCGAGCCCGGCGGGCAGCGGAAGTTGCAGGATGATCCCCGTGACGGCCGGATCGGCGTTCAGCGCGTCGATGCGTTCGAGCAGCCGGCTTTGCGGTGTGTCGGCGGAGAGGTGGATGAGTTCGTAGGCGATGCCGGCCTTGGCGCACTGCCGTTCCTGCGAAGCGGCATAGAGCCGGCTGGCCTCGTCGTCGCCGACGAGTATGGCGTGCAGGCTGACGCCCCGGTCGCCGCGCAGCCGCGCGACGTCGCGCGCCACGTCGGCGCGAATCTCGGCTGCATACGCGGCGCCGTCCAGGATAAGTGCGGACATGCCGATCGCCACCGCGGCGGCCCCACCGCTTTCCGTGCGGCGATCGCCGGCGCGAGAGGCAGCTTACTCGATGGGCCGCGCCGCGCGAATTGCGGCGCCGCGGATGCGTCAGCGCGGCGCGGGCGCGGCGCGGTCGAGCTTGCCGAGCCACACCATGATCTTTTCCTCGATGACCGGCTCGCGCGGGCCGACGCTGCCGCTGGCGGTGATCGCGCCGCCCGTCAGCGCGATGTCGGGCACGCCGTCGCCGCTCAGGTCCGCGACCGCCAGGCCCCAGCACTGCCCCAGCCCGATCTGCGGCAGCCCGGTGTCCAGCAGCTCCTTGAAGCCGCCCTTGCCGTCGCCCAGCAGGATGAACACGCCGTGGCAGTTGCCCGATTGAAACGGCTTGCGCCCGTTGGTCACGATGTCCAGGTTGCCGTCGAGGTCGACGTCCGCCAGGCAGACGCCCACCGCGCCGCCTTTCATGTCGGGAAAGACGTCGACGGTCTGCTTGAACGAACCGTCCGCCTGCTGGAGGAACACTTCCGGACCGTCGGACCAGTTCGCGGCGCAGATGTCGAGCCGGCCGTCCTTGTCGACGTCGCCGATCGACATCCCGGTGTAAAGTCCGCCGATGAGCGGGCGCGGCAGGCCGGCGTCGATCAGCCGCACGCTGCGTTCGCCGTCGCCGAGCCAGACGCGCGGGCCGTTCTCGGTGTTGCCGACGAGGTCGAGCTTGCCGTCGCCGTTCATGTCGAGCATGCGCAGGCGCATGCACCAGCCTTCGAGCGGAAGCGTGTTTTCGAGGCGCGTCCACTGCGCGCCGGTTCCGTCGCCCTTGTAAAGCGCGATCCCGCCCTCGTCGGCGGCGCCGAGCGCCATGTCGAGCTTCTTGTCGCCGTCGAAATCGCCCAGCGCGATGCTCTCCGCGCCCGTGAAGCGAGCCCCCTTGGCCGGGTGCTCGGTCGGACGCAGAGCGCGCGTCACGTTGCGCCAGTGGCTCTTGCCGTCGCTGAGATAGACGAACGCGCCGTGGCAGTGGTCGGCGTAGGCGAGGTCGATGTTGCCGTCGCCGTTGATGTCGGCGAAGGCGAGGCTGCCGCCGCACGAATTCGAGCCGCCGAAATCGAGGCCGTCGGACGAATCGCTCCACGTCCCGAAGCCGTCTCCCAGATAGATGTGCGGACCGGTGTGGACGCGGGCCGCGGCGGCCAGGTCCATGATGCCGTCGCCGTTGACGTCCAGCAGGACGGGGTCCGATTTCCAGTTTCCGCCGCGCGGCAGCCCGGTGGACGACAGCTTGTATGTCAGGTGCGGCGCGTGCGCGGACGGGCGCGGTCCGTTGTCGGTCGGCTGCGAGCGGACGTTTCCGCCGTTGGGCTTGTCGCAGGCGGCCAGCGCCAGCATTGCGAGCGACGCGATGGGAAGGATGTACTTTGTCACGACGATCTCCCTGCGCCGGCGGGCGGCGCGTCACAGCCAGTCGGTCAGCGCATCGGCGAGCCCGCGATCACTCCGGATCCAGAAACCACGCCCCATCGATGCGTACCCAGCGGTCGATCTGCGGCGGCATCGGGTTGCAGGGCGTCTTGCGCTGGTGCGGGTCGTTGAGCTTCGTCTCGCAATAGACCATAGCGCGGCCGACGCCGTTGACCACTTCGATCCATTCGATGCGATAGCTGCACGTGATGGCCTGCGACATGCTGCGCATGAACTGTTCGAGCGCGACGGCGTTGCGGGCCGACGGCGTCACGGCGGCGTACATCTTGTCGTAGTCGCCGGCCAGGCGCGCTTCCCAGTAGTCCTGCACGGAGGGGTAGAGCGCGGCCTCCTCGTTCGCGTCGCGGCGCCAGATCGCCTCCGGATAGCGATTCAGCTCCTCGCGCGGGACAGGGTACCAGTCGCCCTGAAAGTAGTGCCACTTGTGGATCATCGTCGCGTTGCGCGGCGGGACGTTCGGCGCCTGGCGGATCGTGGACGTGTAATCCAGCTCTACCCAGCCCATCCGCTCCTGCACGTCGAAGCGCTTGATCGTGTACGCGTGAATCTGGAACGGCTCGTTCTTCAGATACCAGTCGCAGAATTCGGACTCCGGCCGGCCGCCGAGCACGCGCGGATCGGTGAGTCGATAGACGCCGGCGCAGTCTTCGTTGCTGGAGGCCTTCCAGTATTCGGCGGCCCGCTCGCCGAGCCGCGCCGCGGTCGCCGGCTGCGCGGCGGACTTGCCGTTCGACTCGGGCGGCATCGGCGACGGCTTGTTGCGGCCCGAATCCGGACAGCCCGCGAGCAGCGCCACAAAAGCCGCAAGCACGATGGTGCAGATTGGTCTGTACACGATGCGTCGCTCCCTGCGTGGATTCCCGCCCCTGGCGCCCGATCGTCTACGGATATCCGAGCGCACCCGGCAGGTCAATCATCGGATGTTGGGAATCGTCGGCTGAGCAGCGGCGGGCATTCCGATAATGCGCGCCGCACGCATTGTGCCGGCAGGCGCAAAAGCGCGCCCCGCGCGGCCGAGTGTCTCGGCCGCGCGGGGCGCGTGCGGAACCGCGTTGTAGGCGCGGCGCTTACGGCCCGGTCAGCAGCGCCACGAACGCGTCGATGTCGCCGTTGTCCACGCTGTCGTCGTTGTTCACGTCGGCCAGGTTGATGTCGCAATCGGGGAACGCCGCCACGTACGCCACAGGATCGGTCAGCGCGAGCACGAAGGCGTCGATGTCGCCGTTGTCCACCGATCCGTCGCAGTTCATGTCGCCATCCGCGAAGTCGTTGTCCACGATCTCGACGAAAAGCGACGGGACGATCACCGCCTGGTACTGCGCGTCGGTACTCGTAATCGACGACAGCACCATCGTGCCGTGCGGGCCTTCAAAGACGGCGTCGTCCACGGCCGAGACGGCGATCGGCTGCGGCACGTTCCAATTCGCCGGCGTAAACGTCACCGACGGCGGGCTCAGCCCGATCTGCGCCGCGGCGAAATCCATCGCGATCGTTACGTCCGCCGTCGGCTGCGACGTGAGCGCGAGCGTGAAGTCGTCGCCCGACCCGCCTTCGCTCACGATCGTCGAACCGCCCGACTCGACCCGCGCCACGCCGGCCGCGTCGTTGTCGGTGATGTCGACGCGCGTGTTTGCGATGGCGACGCCCTGGTAAAGCGGATCGGCGCTCGCGGCGCTGTGCGTGATCGTGCTGGAATGAGGGCCTTCGGCGATCGCGTCATCCACGGCCGTCACGTCGGTGATCTGCGCGACGTTCCAGTTGGCCGGCGTAAACGTGAAGATCGCCTGCGAGAGCGATACCTGCGCCGCGTCGAAGCCGAGCGTGATCGTCACGTCGGCCGACGGCTGCGACGTGAGCCGCATTGCATGCACGCCGGCCGGCCCGCCTTCGACGGCCGCGAGCGACGCCGGCACGATCGCGCCGGCGGTGTCGTTGTCGACGATGCTGACGACGAGGCTGTCGATCGCCAGGCCGTTGTAACGCGCGTCGGCGCTGCTGGCCGAGTGAGTGATCGTGGTCTGGTGCGGACCTTCCGCGATCGCATCGTTCACGGCCACCACGTCCACCTGCTGCGGCACGCTCCAATTCCCCGACGTAAACGTCAGATCGACCGGCGTCACGGCGATCTGCGCGGCGTCGAACGCGACGTGGACGACCACGTTGGCGGTCGGCTCCGCGCTGAGCGACAGGAAATACGGGTCGGAGAACAGCGTGTCCTCGTTGACGACCGGCGGGCCGCCGGGGGAGTTCACCGCGACCTGCACAATCGCCCCCTCGCACTCGTCGGGGATGGTGTTGCTGTTCGCGTCGGCGGACCGGCCGCTGGAAACGTCGTCGGTGTCGGCGATGCCGTTCTCGTTGCAGTCGGCCAGCACGGAGAAACAGCCGCCGCGCGAGATGCTGAACGCGTCGATGCCCGCTTCGACGAGCGAGCCCGTTCCGGTGTCCGACGCTTCGAAGCGCACCTTCATCGTGGCGTTGGGCGTGACGATGGCCGCCACGTCGAACGAGTGCAGGTTCCAGCCGGCGGGCGGCGAGGCCGGCCCGATCTGCTCGGCCAGCAACCACGACGAGCCGTTGTTGTTCGAGATGTACGTTCGGAAGAAATCCGAATTCGGCGCGCCGCCGCCGTTGTTGGAATACCACAGGGCGAAGTTCACGTTGGCATTGCCGCTCGACATGTCGATCGTCGGCGAAATGAGCCAGGTCGTGCCGCCGTCGACGTCGGAATTGCCGTCGGTGTTGTCGGTCAGCCAGCACTGGCCCGAGCCGTCGAAATCGGTCGGCGGGTCGCTGCGATCGCCGCCGCCGACGGGCACGCCGCGCGTCCAGGCGCCGTCGGTCAGGCTGGCGTCATTGGCGACCGTCCAGCCCAGATCGGTCTCGAAATTGTCGGAGAAAACTGTCTGGGTCTCGCTGACCGTGGCGCTGTACGGCGCGCCCGGCGCGCCGGACGGATTGCGGACGAGTCCGAACCCGGTCGCCTCGGCCTCGACGTAGAACTCCGGCGCTGCGCCGCAGACTGGCGGCGGCAGGTCGGCGCGATAGTTCTCTCCGCCCAGCGGCGTCAGCGCCGCCATGAGGTACGCCCCGCCGTCATAGCGGTAATACAGGCGCGTGCTGCCCGCGACGAGCGTGTCGTTGAACAGCCGGACGCGCACGTCGAACGCGGCGCCGACGCCGGGCGAAAGCTGCGCCGGAACGTTCGACGTGCTCAACTGCATCTGCGGCGGAAACGTCATCGCGCCCGACGAAGTGAGCGAGAACGGCTGCGGCCCTTCCGGCACGTCGAAGCCGTGGATTTCCACGCGCCATGTCCCGGCGACGGGCGAATCGACGAGCACCTGCTCGATGTTGTCGCGATGGTTCGGCCCCGTGCGGACGGCCGCGGCCGACGGATTCGCCGGATCGAGCGTCCATACGTGGCGCTGGTTGCTGGACGGATCGAAGACGCGCAGATCGAGGTCGTTGACCAGCGCCGGGCTCACGTTGGGCGTGCCGGGGAAGTCGTCCCACGCCAGCGTCAGCTTGAGCTGCGAAGTGCCGGGCGGCACCGTGACGTTGACCAGGAACGTCGCGCCGTGGTCGATCTCGCCCTCGAAGAACTGTCCGAGCCGCATGAAGTCGATCGCGGCCTGCGCGCGAACCGAGCCGTAGCCGAACTGGTAATCCGGCCCGACGTTGCCCAGGTCCACCGCGGTGTGCGCAAGCAGCGCCTTGAGCGTCGAGTTGCGGAAGTCGGGCAGGCTGGGAAAACGGCCGCGGAAGTCCTGCATCATCAGCGCCGCCACGCCGCAAACCGTCGGCGACGCCATCGACGTGCCGCACAAAACGCTGTACGACGTGTCGCTGCCGTTGCTGGCCGAGGTCACGCCGTTGTCGTCGTTGCTCTGGCAGCCGGGGCCGGAGATGTCCGGCTTCAAGCGGCCGTCGTCAGTCGGACCCCAGCTTGAGAACGTGGTCATCGAGTCGTCGTTGCTGTTCAGCGCGCCGACGGCGATGTGGTTCTTCGCGGTCGCGGGCGGGGCCGTGCTGTAATAGTCGCCGAAGCCCTCGACGTCGCAGCGGCTGCCCTGCCGCTCGTTGCCGTTGGCCCAGACGATGCGGAACGGCGCGCCGAGTTCGCCGCGCACCATGCCGTCGATGAGTTGATCGGTAAGGCCGTAATCGCCCTGAATGGCGCAATCGAAGCCGTTCGTTTCGGTGTTCGTGCCGATGCTGTTGTTCGCGACGTCGGCGCCGCGCGTGTTCACTGCCTCCGTGTAGTCGGCCTCCATGTCGCCGGGATTCGTGTACAGAAAGATCCCGCCGCTCGTGTTCTGAAGGCCGTACGAAAGCAGCGTCACGCCCGGCGCCATGCCGCGGTTGGCGCCGAGGCTCGCCGCGCCGTTTCCGCCGATCGTCGCGGCGACGTGCGTCGAATGCGTGATGTTGCCGGAACTGTCGTGCGTCGTGAGCCGGCCGCCGAAGTCCTGATGCGTCGAGCGGGCGGTTCCCGCGTCATACACCAGCACGGTTACGCCGGCGCCGTTGAGGCTGTACGGCGCGGCCTGCACGGCGTCGGCCTGCACCCGGGCGCGATTGCTCGAGTTCGTTCCGCTCATCAGCGGCAAAGCCGGCTCGATCCACTGCACGGCGTCTTCCAGCGCCAGCAGCGGAACGTCCGTCATCGGGATTTCCACGACCAGCGTGTGGATGGTTCGCACGCGATCCCGCGCCACGCCGCGCGTCTTGGCCAGCGCGGCCGCGCCGTCCTGCTCCAGCGCCGCGTCGCGGTGAAGCTGAACGTACGTCGCGACGACCGGCTCGCCCTGCGGAGTCTGGTCCACGATCGCCCAATCGGGCGCCGCGTCGGCCAGCAGCGCGGGATGGATCTTCCATTCCGGCTGAATCGCCTCTGCGCCATCGACGAGCTTCAGCGCGGCGGCGCCGGCGTCGAGCTTTCCCGCCGAGAGCGTCGCGAAGTAGGCGCCGTCGCCGAGCGACGCGAGCAGCCTTACGCCCGCCGCGTCGAGCGACTGCCGCTCGGCGCTGCTGGCCGTCCGGGCGAGATGAACGACGATGCGCTGCGATTGCGCGACCTTGGAAAGCTCGCTTAGGCGGGCGGCGCCGCCGTCCGGCGTGGCGGCCAGCGGCACTGCGCCGCTGCGAAACTGCACGTCGCCGGCGGCAAGTGCGGCCGGCGCGGCGGTGAGTAGCGACGCGAGGCAGACAATACCGGAAACAGCGCGGCGGGACATTCGGCGTCCTCCAGGGCGTACGGATGGGGCCAGGCCGTGCGGGCAAGAAGAACAGCTTCCAGCGCATTATCGACGCAGGGATTGCACGGCCGCTCGCTGTGGAGCGGTCGGCGCCTGGACCGTTCGTAACTGTACGGTTCGTTCGGGGGGACGATCAAGGCTATCTGCGTTCCAAAACGCCGGGAACGTCGCGTCGGCGGCCGGAAAACCGCCTGCTACGCCACGAAGCGCTCGTTTCGCCGCGCAGGTACGGCGCGGCGCAATCGCTCGCTGACGGCCGTCTCGACGATCTGCGGCGTGGTGATCAGTTCGCAGCCCTTGGCTTCGAGTTGTCGAAGTGCCATGTCCGCCTCGGCGGCGCTCCAGTATCCGCACGCATCGCGGACGAGCGCCACGCGCCGCTGCCGCAGCAGCAGGCCCAGCACGAGCAATCGCAGCGATGTTTCGAGCGACACGCCGAACACGACGAAGCGTCGCGAGGGCATCTCGGTAAGCAGTCGATCGAGTTTCGGGTTGGTGAACGGATCGGTGTGCTGTTTGGTGAGAATCGCCTGCTGGTGCCGTTCGAGCAGGTCGAGCGGGACGCACAAGCAGTTATCGGAATCGATGACGACGCGATCGGGCAGCACGCTGCACGTCACTTTGCGCTGGCCGGGCGTGCCGACGACGCAATTCGGCCGCGGCAGGCCGCGCACGTCGTCCGGGCGGCGCACGTCGACGCACGAAAGCGTGGGAACCTTGGCCCAGCGAGCGAAGGCCATTACGTGCTTGATGTTGGTGAGCACCTGCTCGGCGTTCGCGCTGGTGCAGGAACCGTCCGGCGCGAGGTAGTCGCGTTGTGTGCAGATGTCGAGATAGACGTCCGACTTGCGCAGATTCATCACGGCCCTTTCCCTCCCGAGGGACCGACGGCGCACTGATTGCCCAATTGCGCTTCCTGCCCAAAAATGACTACGCGGGCGAAGCGCGGCGACTCTCAGAACTGTGCGTTGCAAGTTGAACTGGGGCGGTCAGCGCTACCGCCTGCTTCTTTCTTTCCCACTTGCACTGCGGATTCTAGGCGGAGGCGCTCGCCGCTGACAAGAGAAAAAACAAGGCCCCCACGAATTCGCAGAAGGTCCGAAAACGGTGACGCTTACAGAATGCGAACGGCAGCGGAGGAAGCCGCGGAGGAAGCCACGAAGCCACGAAGCCACGAAGCATTTCCCCTTCGTGGCTTCGTGGCTTCGTG
>CAZHIE010000043.1:0-4908 GCA_964532435.1 uncultured Planctomycetales bacterium | reverse complement strand
CGTGGCTTCGTGCCTCTCTTCATCATCTACCGCTGACCCGCGCGACGTCCATCCCCGCCGTCGCGGCGATCAGGCGCGGCGCGACGCGCAGGCGATTCCAGTCGTACGCCAGCATGGCGCGATGCGAGCCCGGATGCCCTTCGCGAATCGCCTCGCTCGTCCAGCACTGCGGCTCGAATCGCTCGCGCAGCGCCGCGTCGCGAATCGCCTGCTCGATCTCGAACCCATCCTTGCCCGCCGCGGCGGAGTGCCGGCGATCCATCGTCCCCAGCAGCGAAGTGCCCGCGCCCAGAATCAGCCAGTCGCGCGGACAATGAAACGCTACCAGCCGGCCGTCCACGCGCTCCAGCGCCGGACAAAGGTCGTATTGCGGACTCAACGCCGCCTGCACCAGGATCACGTGCCGCAAATGCACGTCCGCCGGCAACGCCTCGGCCGTGAACACCGCCATCCCCGCCCCGCCCGAGTAACCGACCAGGTCGATCGGCCGGCCGGGATGCGCGCGGCCGTAGGACGCGATCTCCCGCGCGATCCGATCGGCGTCGGCGCGGTTGCGATGCAGCGAAACGAGGTTGGAGAACAGGCCGAACGGCCGCGTCCAATCATGCATGCGAATCGCCGAGTCAACGCCGGCCGACCGATAGGCGTCGATCACCGGGCGCATCCGCGCCGCATCGCTGTCGACGCCGGGAAACACCCAGACCAGGCCGCGATCGAGCTGCTCGGCCGACGGATCGGGCAGGGAATAGCAGCCCGAAAGGATGAGCGCAAGGCCGGCAAGCGCGCCAGCCGCCGCACGTCGTCGAATGCACGCGATTCCTGCGCACCGCCCGCTGGCGCGCTCCCCCCCAGAAACTGCCAACACGCCCTTGTCTCCTGATGCGCGCAGCCCGACCGGGCGGCGCGCCCGCCGCGTTTTCCTCACGTGTCTTGGATAAGCCCGGACCCCCGCATGAGCCGCTTGGTCGTCGCGCGCGGCTCATGCCCGTCGGCCGGCGTGCCGCGCACGTCTCCGCGCGGCGGCACTCTCCCCAAATGATACGCTTTGACGGAGCGCGCGGTCGCGATCTCGCCGCGCGAATGCGGCTACGCGGTTCCGGGTGCCGCGTTTGGTCGGCTCGGTCGGATAATCTCATGCGCCGCGCAAGCCTCTCGGCCGCCGCCGCGCGATTCGCGAAACTCCCGCGCCGGATCGTCCGATGAGAAGCGTACCGGCGCCGGCGCGGCACAAGCCTGCAAGCCGTGCCCTGCTACCAGGCATGGCGCGCCGCGCCGTTCGCTCGTCGACTCCGGAGCTGGGATGGCCATGACGCGGCCGCACATTCAAGTCGTGCTTACCGAAGATCACGTCCCCGCCGAGCTCGAACACGCGCTCTGTCGCGCGGGGGCGACCGCGAGTTTCTGGCCCCTCAACGAAGCCCTGCGAAACACCGTTTCCGCCGCCGCCGACGCAGTGATCATCGTCGCGCCGGAAGATTTCCGGCCGGTGGCCGACCGCGTGCGGCTGTTCTTCTCGCGACTGGCCGAGCGGCCGCGCGCCACGCTGATTTTCAAATCCGGGGGCGGGGCCGTTCCGCGGCTGACGCATCCGGCGACGGTACCGGTGGTGTATTGCAGCGGCTCGTCGGGCGAGGAGCTGTCGATTCGCCTGAACACGATGCTGGCGATGCGCCAGTCGCTGTCGTCGCTGCACGACGGAATGGTCACGCGCCGCGCGTCCGAAGAGAACGCGACGCGCCGATTTCAGAATCAACTTCGCCTGGCCAGCCAGCTCCAGCGCGAGTTTCTGCCGCAGGCGCTGCCGCGCTACGGCGCGGTTTCGTTTCGCGCGCTGTACCGGCCAGCGGATTATGTCTCGGGCGACATCTACGACGTACAGCGGCTGGACGAGCACCACGTCGGCATCGCGATCGCCGACGCGACGGGGCATGGCATTCCCGCGGCGCTGCTGACGGTTTTCGTGAAGCGCGCCCTGCGCGGCACGGAGATTCGGCGCGGCGGCGACCGGATTCTGCCCCCGGACGAAGTGCTGGCGCATCTGAACCGCGAGATTCTGGAAGCCGACCTGTCGGAGTGCCGCTTCGTCGCCGCGGCGTATGGCGTGCTGAACACGCGCACGCTGGAGTTGTCGGTGGCGCGGGGCGGCGCGCCGTGCCCGATACTGCGACATGCGGACGGCACGACCGAACTGGTGCGGACCGATGGCAGCGTGGTCGGCATCCTGCCGGAGCCGACGTTTGAGGTCGCCACGCTTCAGTTGCAGCGCGGCGACGCGCTTATGCTGTATACCGACGGGCTCGAGCGGGTCGTCTGCCCGCGCAGCCCGCAGGGCCGGCTCGAATCGCTCCGCAGCGAAGACGCGCCGGACGACGCATTCGGCGTTACGCCGGTCCGCTATGCGCACGAAGAGGTCGATTGGGCCGCCGGCGGCGCGGTGGCCGTCGCGGCGCCGGCCGTCGCCGTGTGCGAGGGCGCACCCACCGATCCGGGCGACGAGCATGACGACCCGCTGGTCGACAACGACGTTTCGCGAAGCGTGTGGTATCGAACGCTGCGCGACGACGGACCGCTCGTGGCGCTCGACCAGCTTGCCATCCGCTATCAAACGCTGCGCCGCATGGGCTGCCCGCTGGACGACCTTACCGTCCTCACGCTTCGCGTCGACGCCTGACGCCGCGGCGTCAGGTCTTATCCACTCCCGCCTGCTGATCTTTCCACTGTTTGACACGCCGCCGCCCGCTAGAATCTGGTTGGTGCGCAAAGGAGGTGTGTCATGCGTCACCGGATTCTCGGCACGCTTGTTCTCGCGATCGGCCTCCTGGCCGTTCGCGCACTACACGCCCAGGCGGCGCTGCAAGGCGATTACGACGCGCAGCCGGATCGTTCCGCGCAGCCGCTCTCGCCGGCCCGCGCGCTGGCCGGCGTGGCAAATTACCCGGACGCCATCCGCGACGCGCTGCTGACGCTCGCGGGCGACGCCAAGCTGTTCGAACAGATCGCGCGTACGCCGTCGCTGCTCGACGCGCCCGAACAGATCGCGCCGCAGCCCCCCGCCGAAATGCGGACCGCGCTCGACGCCCTGCGCGACGCGCCCGAGGCGGTGGTGATCGCCGCTTCCGACGCCGCCGCGACGCAGGCGCTGCGGGCGCAGTGGCTGGCCGATCGCGCGGCGTTCGCGGCGCGAGTCGATCGCCTCCGCGAGGGATACGCGCGCTCCGAGCGCCAGGCGCGCTTCGCGTGGCAGGATGCGCTGGAGCGCGATCCGGTCGCGCTCGCCGGCTATCGCGACCTGCTATCCCAATTCGTCCGGCAGCGCGCCGGCGATCAGCCCGACTATCCGCGCGTCGCCGTGCTGGCGCGACCGTATTACTACGCCTGTCTGCCCGACGGCGACGTGCTCGAACTCGCCCGCTCGCAGCCGGAGTTCGCGGCGGTCCTGCCCGTGCTCGAACGCTGGTATGAGTCCTTCGGCCCGCAGCGCAGCGATCAGCGCGCCCTCGCCGGCGCCGCCGGCCGCGAGGCGCAGCCCGCCGACCGCACGACGCTGCTCGCCGAGCGCCCGGCCGAAGAGCGCCGCTCGATGTGGAGCGAATCGGTCTCGGCCGACGACGTGCCGCTTGGATTCGTTCCCGTGATTCTCCAGCCGCCGGGCGATCAGCCGGCCGAGGCACGGCTGGCGCGGGCGATTCACGAGCACGCGCGCATCTGGGGGCTCGCGCCGGACGTGCCGGCGGCTCCGCCCGCGCCGCCGGCGGTCGCGGAATTGCCGCACGACGAGCCGATCGGCGACGAGCCGGCGTATCGGCGCGTGCTGACGCAGGCGGAGCGCGACTCGGTCCGCCGCGTGCTGGAGGAGCCGTACGTCTATGACGAAGTGTACGACTCCGGGCTGGACGACTACGTTTACGTCGGGCCGGGGTTTTACTACACGGGCGTGATCTCCGGCGATCCGTACAACTGTCTGAGCGGGCGATACTACGGCGGCGCCGTGTGCGGACGCGTCGCCTATTCGTGGTGTCAGCCGCGCTGGTACGGCTGGCCGACGACGTGCGCGCCGCTGGTGTCGTGGAATTTCCGCTCGCACCACGATCGGCACGACCGCGACTGGCGCGACGACCACGATGGGCGGGATTGGCGCGACCGCCGCGACGGGCGCGATTGGCGCGATCGCCGCGGCGGCTTTGGCGCGGGGCGCCTGCGGAATCCGACGCTGAGCATCGGGGTCAGCGTGGGGCCGGGCGGCGCGACGCGCTCGCACGCCGGGAGCGGATGGGATGGTTTCGAATCGCGCGACGGCATTCGCGCGGAAGATCGCTTCTCCGCCGGCGACCGCGGGCTGACCCCGCGCCGCCTGAACACGCCCGGCTCGCTCCAGATTACGCCCTCGGGCGAGCGGCGCGTAATCGCCAAGCCGCCCTCGGTCGCGGGCGTCGCGCCAAACGCGCGATTGGGCGCGCCAAACGCGCGACCCGGCACGCCGCGCTTGTCGCCGGGGAGTTCGCGCTTTGGCCCGAGCGTTCTGTGGCCGCGAAGTTCGCGCTCGGGCGCGCCGCGCTATACGCCGCCGAGCTCGCGGTCGGACACGCCGCGCTACACGCCGCCGAGCTCGCGCTCGGGTCGATCGGCCGTCCAGCCACGTTCGACCGCGCCGTCGCGCGGCGGGATCCGCGCGCCGGGATCGAGCAGTACGCCGCGCGCGCGCTCGACGCCCCCTGCGCGAACCGGCGGAAATCGGCTGGCCCCGCCCAGCCGCGCGCCGACGGCGCCGCGCAGCAGCGCTCCGCGATCGGGCGGCAACCGAGTGATTCCGAAGCAATCGACGCCGAGAAAACCGTAACGCGTTTCTTCGTTCGGCAGAGCGCGCTTCTCGTCTTCGCCCGGCAGAAGCGTGCTTCTCGACTCGGCAGA
>CAZHIE010000042.1:24824-27748 GCA_964532435.1 uncultured Planctomycetales bacterium | reverse complement strand
GCGCTGAGCACCTCGAACACAGCCTGCGGGGGCTGGCGCTTCTCGCCGGCCGGGTCGGCGGGCGGATAGATCCGCCGAAACCCGCGATGTCCGGAGAGCTGGCGATAGAGCTTCTGATGATCGTCGGCCACGAGCACGTAGCGCGCGCCGAAGTGCTCCCGGATGTCGCTGAGCTGCGCCTTCTCAGTCTTCCCGCCGGTCACGTCCGTGTCGATCCGCATCGGCGCTTCGCCGCGCGTGATGTGCCTGTAACGCTCCCACAGCACCGGCCAGCGGCGCTTCGTGAACACCGGGTCGAGGCCGACGGCGTAGTAATTGTGCGTGTCGTAGTAGAACAGCATCGGAAACGAATCCCAATCGTCCGTCAGAACCAGCGAGCCCTCGGGCGTGCTTTGCTTCAGAAACGCGGCCACGCGCTCGATCTCCGCGTGGTCCGGCCGCGTCGTCGCGCGGCGCGTGCCGATCAGATGCACAAGCCCGATGGTGAAGATCGCCATCGGCAGCGCAATGCGAAGCGTGGCTGTCCACCATCGCGCGGGCGGCGGCGACGCCGGCCAGACTGCTTCCGGTCTCTGATCCGAAATCGGGCGCGCGAGCGACACGGCCCCGGCCGCGCGCGAGAAATCCCAGCGGCCGAGATCGGCGGCGCTCAGCAGCGCGAATGCCGGCCAATACTCGACGAACCGCCGCGCCTTGAGCGTCAGCACGAGAAACGCGCATTGGATCAGCAGCAGCGCGATCTCGCCGACGTCGGCCCGCCGCCCGCTGCGCAATCGCCGGATGAGCGAGAGCAGGAACACGACCGCCAGCGGGATGCACATGACGAACAGGAACCACGATTCGAGCGGCCGCCACTCGTTGCCGATGTCGGCCGCCTGCCCGAGCCCGGTCTCGAAGAGCTGCGTGTAGTAGAAGCGCACGTTGGCGGGGAAATAGGGATTCGCGACGAACGCGACACCCACGCCCACGAGGCTTCCGAGCAGCGCGAGCAGCCGCCCGCGCAGCGGTTCGCCCAGCAACACGGCCGCGACGACGAATCCGCCGGGAATGAGCGGAAAGAGGACCGCGCCGCCGTAGATGTGCGTGAACACGAACGCCAGCGCGGCCAGCAGGATCGGGCGCTGCCGCAGACACAACTCGATCGCCAGCAGCAACAGCGGCAGCGCGATCAGCGGCGCGCGGATGTACGACATGCGCAGCCAGAAGTGCCACGGCACGCACGTCAGCAGCAGCACCCACCAGAGGCGATGCTCGACGCCGCGCAGCCGCAGCACGCGCACGAGCGCGACGCCCGTCAGCCCCATGCACACGATCGCGAAGAGCTGCGCGGCGACGATGCCCGACAGGCCGAGCGCCTGCCCCGTCCGCACGAACGGCGCGAGCAGCGTGTGAAAGCCGTAATGGTGGCTGACGAAGTCGTCGCGGAAAATGGTCCAGTGCAGCCACGGAAACGTCCGCGGATAGCCGATCTGCGGCAACATCTCGGCCATGCGCACGTGATAGTACGAGTCGTTGCCGGCGAGCGTGCCGAAGCCGAGTTGCAGAACGGCCATGCACGCGGCACAGATGGCGGCGGCGAGGAGCGATTCGATCATGGGACGGCGGGAAGGGGGCACGCGAGACTCCGTTCAGCGGCCTTTGCGCCCGGCGCCGCGGCGCGGTGACTTCGTTCGTCGCCCGCTGCGCTCGACCGGCGGCCCGGCCGGCGCGTCGGCGGCCGGCTCGAACGCGGGCCAATCGCGGCGGGCGAGGCGGTCCTTGGCGCGCGGCAGCTTCGGGAACGGCGCGTGCGGCTCGGTCTGATACCAATAGGCGGTGCTGCTGTAGTCGTTCGTCAATTTGTTGTTGTGGCCGTGCTCGATCGTCACGCGAATGCTCTTGCGAAAGCGGATCGGGTCTTCGACGTGAAAGCGAAAGAGCGAGTTCTTTCCGCGGAAGGGCCAGTGCGTTTCCTGCCGCCCCCACTCGGGCGAGCCGCTGTACTGCGTGATGCCGCAGTAGGGCGAGTTGTACTCCGTGCGCGGACAATAGGCGGTGCTGAAGTAATCCTCCGTGCCCGTGCCGTGCAGACCCGGCGGCCAGCGCTCGCCGTCGATGAAGATCATGTCGTCGCCTTCGCCGTACCAGTCGTTCTTTTCGCGCGCGAAGCAGTCGATGTCGAGGTGGCAGCCGACGTATTGCCCGTCGCCGGCGGCTTCGAGGATCACGTAGTTGCCGTCGCCGGTGACATTGCGCGTCGCCCAGTAACGCTTGAGGTTCTCAACGTATTCCGGCCCCTTGAGATCGACGCGCCCCCAGCCGCGCGTCGGGTTTTCGCGCCGCCACTGTGCGTGGAAGCAGGCCAGGTCGTGCTCCCAGGCCGGATAACGCTCGTAATCGACATAGTAGAAGAAGTCGAGCGGCTGCTTCCATTCGTTGTGGATTTCGATCCGCGCGTGCCGGCGAAACGGCATCGGAAACCAGCAGTTCATGCCCCGGCCGGCGTCGGGGTTGAGTTGGAGCGGTAGCGACCAGAAATTCTTGCAGATGCCGAAGCCGCCGCCGAAGAAGTCGACGACGGGCGCTTCCACGCTTGGCGCGGACTCGCCGTCCCACCACATTCGCAGGATCACGCTGCGCATCGCGTCGCGGTCGTGCGCGTGGCTGTTGGTCGACCAGATGTGCTTGATGCAACCGGGGCCGTCCATTTCGGCGATGGTCAGGCGCCCGCCCGGCTCGATGGCCGTCGCGTCCTTGTTTGCGCCGCCGCGGTCGAAACTGCTGGAGCGCAGCGAGCGGAAGTCGCGCAGCCGGGCCAGCGACGCCAGGGAGGAGTAACCGATCTGCATCTCACGCCTTTCCGGAACGTCAGCCGCGCGCGTCGGAGCATCGCGTAGAATCGTCGCTCGGTCCGTCCGACGCAATTCCTCCAGGCCGCGAGCGTC
>CAZHIE010000042.1:16043-24724 GCA_964532435.1 uncultured Planctomycetales bacterium | reverse complement strand
GCCGCGAGCGTCGGCGAGCGAAGCGTGCGGGCCGATTGCTGGAACAAGCGCGTGCAGGCCTGCGCGCTCTTATCTCGGGGGCTCAAGGCCGGACGTCGCGCTCGCTGACGCTCGCGGCTCGGATCGGCGGGGCTTCATGCTCGCGCGGTACTTCGCGCGAGCATGCGTTTCGGAGTCCGCATACGTCGTCGGCCGCAGAGGTCCGACGCTACGCCCGCGTTCCGGCCGGCGCGGAAAGGTTCGTGATCGTCCCGCCCCAGATCGCCGAGTTGGGAATCACGACGACGTGCCCGTCCGCGTTGCGAACGATGGTCGACACGAGCGTCATCGATTCGACCAGGCCGGTCACACCCGCCAGCGTCACCTTGTCGCCGATGTCGTACGGGCGATAGAGCAGGATCATTACGCCCGCGGCAAAGTTGCTCAGCGTGCCCTGCAGCGCGAAGCCGATCACGAAACCGGCCGCGCCCATGACCGCCAGAAACGGTCCGATGTTCACTTCGAGCATCGACAGCGCGATCACGAAACCGACGAACATCACGAGTTTGCGGGTCACGTTGACGACGAAGTCGCGCAGCAGCTTGGACATCGTGCGGACGGCCTGCAGGGCGCGCGACAGCACGCCGCCGACAATGCCCGTCAGCACGCGGAACACCACCAGCGTCACCAGGAAAAGCGCGATGTTCTTCCCATAGCGGATGCCGCCTTCCGGCGACTTGAGCCAGTTCATCACCAGCGCGGCCGTCGCGCCGGCGTTCGTCACGTCGGAGACGCGCATGGAGACGCCCGACACCGCGTTCACGTACGTGTCATAGTCATCCGACTTCCCGCCTTTGGCGCGCAACGACGACAGGACGACGTTGAGCCGGTCGATGATCTGCGTCTTCTCCTCCATCAGCTTCGACTTGGCGTCGATCTGCTTGGACCGAGCGGCCGCGTCCTTCTCGCGGAGCGTGGCCAGCTCGTTCTCGGAAATCTCCGTCAGCTTCGCCTGAAGCAGCTTCTGCCAGCCGTCGGCCTCGACCATCAACTCCGCGCGTGTCAGCGGCTTGAGCACCAGTTCCAGTTCTTCACGCGGCACATCCGCTTGCGCGACAGTGCGGGCCGTCGGCGGCTTGGGCGGATCGTCGGCAACCGCCGACAGGCTCGGTCCGATCAGCATGAGACCCAGGATCAGCAGGCGTAACGGCGTCATGACTCGCTCCCTCGTGAGATGCGGCGCCGGCGCGGCGGCCGGTGCGATCGCGGCCGGGATGATACTTCCGTCGCCGCGAAGCGGCGAGAAGGCGGGCGAAGACCCGCTCGCAAAGCCGGCGCGCTTCGTCGCCGGCGTACATTTTCCCACCAGTGCGGCTACGCGCGGCGGCCGCCGCAGCGGTAAACTGGCCCGGTCGTGGGCCGAGCTTCCTTGTCGAAATCGACCCGTCGCCCCGCATTCTGAAGAGGCAGGTCTGCCATGCCACAACGCAACTGGTTGCTGCGCGCCGTGCTGGCCGCGCTCGTGCTGTGCGCCTCGCGCGCGTCCGTCGCGCTCGACGAATTCCCGGAGTGGAACGGCCCCGTCGTCATTCGCGACGTGACGCTGATCCCGCAACCCGGGCAGCGCATCGAGCACGCCACAATCGTGCTCGACCGCGGCCGCATCGTCGCCGCCGGGGCGGACGTGGTCGCGCCGGGCGGCGCGCGCGAAGTCGATGGCAAGGGCCTGTTCGCCTACGCCGGGTTCATCGACGCCTACAGCCGTACGGGCGTGACCGACGCGCGCGGCGGCGAGGCGGAGGAGCGGCGCGTCGAGGGCGATTTCGCGCCGATCAACGAGCAGCCGACCGTCCGCACGCCCGAGGCCAACCGGCAGGGCATTTCGCCGCACCGGCGCGTCGAAGAGGCGCTCGACATTCAGGAAAGCACGTTTTCCGCGCATCGCAAGGCGGGCTTCACGACGGCACTGCTCGCGCCGCCGCGCTCGATCCTGGCCGGCCGGGCCAGCGTCATCTCGCTGGGCGATCGCCCGCTGCGCGACAGCGTCGTGCTCGGCGACGCGGCCCAGACCGGCGCGTTCTTCTCGCCGCGCGGCCGCCAACTGCGCCTGCGCGGCACGTATCCGCGCACGCCGCTGGGCATCATCGCCCACACGCGCCAGACGCTCTGCGACGCGCAGTGGTACGCGCAGATGAAGGCATACGCGACGTCGCACGCCGACGCGCGCGGCCAGATCCCGTTCGACGACGATCTCGAAGCGCTCCAGCCGCTGCTCGCCGGCCAGCCGCTGATCTGGGAGGCGCAGACGGCCGACGAGATTCATCGCGCGCTGAACATCGCCGAAGAATTCCGCCTGCGCATCATCATCGCCGGCGGGCGCGAGGCGTGGCGCGTGGTCGATCGGCTGCGCTCGACCGACACGCCCGTGCTCGTCACGCTCAAAGTCAGCGAGAAGCCGCGCGAATTCAAACTCGACGCCAAACAGCACGCCAAGGCCGACGACGACATCTCGCTCTATGGAAAATCGTGGGGCGACCGCCCATTCGACCCCAAGGCCGCGTACGAGGCGGCCAAGCAGCGCTATGACGACGAGGTTGCGGACGCGCTGCGGCTGGAGCAGGCCGGCGTGCGCTGGGCGCTCGCGGGGTATGAGCTGAAGGGCGCGGACGCGGCGTGGGCGACGATTCGCGCGGCGATCGAAGCGGGCATGAGCGCCGACGTCGCGCTGCGCGGCCTGACCACGGCGCCGGCGTCGATCTTCGGGCTGGAAAATGAGATCGGAACGGTCGAGCCCGGGCGCCGCGCCGACCTGGTGCTCTTCACCAAGCCGTTCGAAGACAAGGAAGCGAAAGTCCGCTGGGTCTTCGTCGATGGTCGGCAACTCGACGGCGAAGGCGTCGGCGCCGGCGGGCGCGGGCCGGGCGCCCGCGGCGCGCGAGAGCGCGGCGGTCGCCGGCCGGGCCAGGGCCGCCGCGGGCAGGGCCGCCCCGACGAGCCGTCGCCCGACAAGCCGGAGGGTGAAGCGGAAAAGCCGGAAGAAGGCGGCGACAAGCCCGCGGGCGCCGAGTCGAAGCCCGCCAGCGCGCCGGCTTCGCAGGAAACGCGTCCGCCCGGCCCGCTCGACGACATTTACCTGCACGAGCCGGGCTGGCTGGTCGAGACGCCCGCGCTGCGCGAGCCGGGCGTGCGGACCAACGGCGACGTGCTGCTGCGCAACGCGAATGTCATCACGGTCAGCGGCGCCGACATGCCCGGCGTAGACGTTCTGATTCAGGGCGGGCGCATCGTCAACGTCGCGCCCGGCCTCGTCCCGCTGCCGGGCATGCAGACGTTCGACATGACCGGTCTGTACGTCATGCCCGGCATCATCGACCCGCACTCGCACATCGCGCTCGACGCCGTGAACGAATTCACATCGAGCGTCGTGCCCGAAGTGCGCTGCGCCGACGTGATCAACCACGACGACCCGGATATCTACCGCGCGCTCGCCGGCGGTTGCACCACCATTCACGCGATGCACGGCTCGGCCAACACGATCGGCGGCCAGTGCGTGCTGCTCAAGCTCAAGTACGGCCGGCCCGCCGCGGAGATGCGCATCCCGAGCGCCCCGCGAACGGTGAAGTTCGCCCTGGGCGAAAACGTGAAGCGGCCGGGCATGCTTGGCGGCCGGCGCTTCGATCCGGAATCCCCGCGCCGTTTCCCCGGTACGCGCATGGGCGTCGAGGCGACGCTGCGGCGGGCGCTGTTCGAGGGACGCCGCTACCTGGAGCAGACGGCCGCGGCGGAACGCATCCGCGCGGCCGGCGAAGACGCCGCGCCGCTGCGGCGCGACCTGCGGGCCGAAGCGCTGGCGGACATCGTCCGCGGCGACATCTGGATCAACTGCCACTCGTATCGCGCGGATGAGATTCTGCGCCTGCTCGAAGTCGCGGAAGAGTTCGGCGTGCGCGTCGCGATGCTGCACCATTGCCTGGAGGCGTACCGCATCATGCCGGAGATCGCCCGGCACGGCGCTTCGACGGCGACCTTCTCCGACTGGTGGGCGTACAAGATCGAGGCGTATGACGCCGTGCCGCAAAACGCCGGAATGCTGCTGCGCGCGGGCGTGAATTCCACTATCAAGTCGGATTCGTCCGACCTGATGCGACACCTCAACCTCGAAGCCGCCAAGAGCGTGCGCTACGCCGGACTTTCCGCCAATGAGGCGCTGCGGATGGTGACGCTCAATTGCGCGCGAGGCTTCGGCCTCGACGATCACATCGGCAGCCTCGAACCGGGCAAGGACGGCGATATCGCCGTGTTCGACGGCCATCCGCTCGACACGTTCAGCCGCTGCGTGATGACGATCATCGAAGGCGAGGTCTACTTCCGCCATCCAGACTTCGACCCGCGCACGTCGCGCCAGCCGGCCGCGCCGCGCCTCTCCGCCGAAGTCCCGGAATTCGTCGTCCCGGCCGCCGAGCCCAATCCCGGCCCCGCGCCGCTGGCCGCCGCGCGCGGAGCGACCGGCGCGGAGGCGCCGGCCGTCGCGATCGTCGGGGCGACGATCCACCCCGTGAGCGGGCCGGCCATCGCTCGCGGAACGATCGTGCTGTCCGGCGGAAAGATCGCCGCCGTCGGCGCAGACGTCACGCCGCCCGCCGGCGCGCAGGTCGTGCAGGCCGCCGGCATGCACGTCTGGCCGGGGCTGATCAACGCCGCGACGGAAGTCGGGCTGCATGAGATCGACCAGGTCGAAGTGACCAGCGACCTTTCGGAGGCGGGCACGTTCCAGCCGGACATCATGGCCGTGTCGGCGTTCAACCCGCACAGCGCGATGATCGAAGTCGCGCGGGCCGACGGCATCACGACCTGCGTCGTGCTGCCCAGCGGCCCGACCATCGCGGGTCAGGCCGGGGCCGTGTCGCTGAGCGGCTGGACGATGAGCGAGATGCTGATCGACCCGAAAGTCGGGCTGGTCGTCACGCTGCCCAGCGCGCCGGCCAAGCCGCTGATCGAAGAGGAGCGGCAGCGCTCGGCGGAGGAGGAGGAATTCGGCGAGCCGCAGACGCCGGAAGACCGCATCCTCGAATCCGTCCGCAAGCTGGAGAAATTCTTCCGCGACGCCAAGGCGTACGCCACGGCACTGCGCGACGCGCAGAAGGACGGCCGCCGCGCGCCGGTTCCCGCCGACCCGCGCTTCGACGCGATGACGCCCTACGTACTCGGCGAAAAGCCGGTCTTCTTCATGGTCAACGGCTACAAGGCAATCCTCGAAACGCTGCTGCTGTCGGAGGCGCTCGGGCTGCGGCCGGTCATCGTCGGCGGTTCGGATGCGTGGAAACTGGCGGACTTGCTGGCCAAGCGCGACGTGCCGGTGATCTACGAGGGCGTGTTCGCGATGCCGCGCGGGCTGTCGTCGGTGGAGAACGCCGGCGACGCTTGGGACGCGAACTATCGCGCCGCGTCGGTGATGCAGAAGGCGGGCGTCAGGTTCTGCTTCGGGCATCGAACGTCGGACCTGGCGAAACTGCTGCCGCTCGAGGCCGGGTTCGCCGTGTCGCACGGCCTGCCCGATGAAGCGGCCGTCCGCGCGCTGACGCTCGGCGCGGCGGAGATTCTGGGCCTTGCGGATCGGTACGGCTCGCTCGAAGTGGGCAAGGCGGCCGACGTGATTGTCACGACAGATCACGTCTGCCGCGCGACGTCGCGCGTCAAATTCGCGTTCATCGGCGGCAAGCCCGTTTCGCTCGAGAGCAAGCACACGCGCGACGCGGCCAAGTTCGCGGGCCGGCCGGCGCCGAACCTTTCGCCGGAGCGAACGGACCTGCGCGGCCCGGCGTCTCAGACGCGCCGGCCGGGCGCGGGGCCGGGGCCGGTGGGCGCGGCGCTGCCGGGAGGGGAGTAGGAACGGCGAATTGCGAATTGAGAATGGCGAAGCACGAATTGCGGACTGTGCGGGAGTGTAGAGTAGCAGGATGAGACCCGACGAAATTCGCGAGTTGTTGAATCGCGAGCCGTTTGAGCGGTTCCGTTTCCGCCTGACCAGCGGAGATGCTTACGTAATCCGCGACGCGAACTCGGTAGCGCTGGGTTCGCGGCGCGTGTTCGTGGCGATCCCCGGCGCGGACAAGTTCGACTTTTTTCCCTATCTGCACATCGCGGCGATCGAGTCGGTGTCGAACGGGAGCCGGCCGAGGCGGCGACGGGGCTGATGCGAAGTCGGTTGGCGCCGCCGAGACAGCCAGGTCAAGATTTCGTTTCTTCCAGCACCTCGAACGCCGCGACCTGATTGCGCCGCAAATTGGCTTTGCGATCGGAGCGCGCGTAACAATAGTTCGCCTGCGACTCGCCGATCGCCAACTGAAACGGGCTCAGCACTTCGTATTTCGTTCCGCTCGTCAGAACGATGCGGAACGAAGCAAACGGCTTGTTCGACATCAACTCCTTGAGCTGATCGATCATGCGCGCCATTCCGATCTGCCCAGCGATCGCCGCGCTATCTCCCCTGCTTGGCGTCCCCGCGCGCAAAAATGCTCGCCACGTAATTCAGCACGTCCGTCGCACTCGTCTCGTTGTAGCCGAAGAACTTGATCAGCCGCTGCTTCACCACGTCGATCTTCGCCTGCGTCTCGTCGTCGATCACGCCGCTCACCACGTTCTTGAGCTTGATCGTGTCGCGGCTGTCCTCGAACAGCTTCAGCTCCAGCGCTTTGTGCAGACGCGCGTTCGTGTGATACTCGAACTTCTTGCCGTCCAGCGCCAGCGCGCCGATGTAGTTCATGATCTCCTGGCGGAAATCGTCCTTGCGGCTGTCGGGGATGTCGATCTTCTCCTCGATGCTGCGCATCAGCCGCTCGTCCGGCTCCTCTTCGCGGCCGGTGAACTTGTTGCGCACCTTTTCGTGCTGCGTGTAGGCGCGCACGTTCTCGATGTAGTTGGCGCACAGGCGCGTGATGGCGTCCTCGTCGGCGCTGATGGCGCGCTGCACCTCGCTCTTGAGCACGTCCTCGAACTCTTCGCGCACGACGCTGAGCAGCTCGCGATAGCGCTTCTTGATCTCCTCGTCGGTGATCAGCGAGTGGTGCGACAGGCCGCTCTCCAGCTCGTTCATCACCATGAACGGGTTGATGCACTTGTCGACCTGCGCGTTTTCGCTCACCAGCGAGTTGGAGATCTTGTCCTGGATGTAGCGCGGGCTGATGCCGGTCATGCCTTCGCGCGGGGCTTCGCCGCGCAGCTCCTTGACGCTGTCCTCCGTGTAGCCGGGGATCATCTTCCCGTCGTAGAGCTTGAGCTTCTGCATCAGCGTCAGGCCGGCCTTCTTGGGCTCGTCCAGCCGCGTGAGCACCGCCCACATGGCCGCCATCTCGATCGTGTGCGGCGCGATGTGGATGCCGCGCACCTTCTGCTTGTTGAAGTCCTTCTCGTAGATCTTGGTCTCGTCCGAGAGGCGGATGTTGTACGGCACGTCGATCTTGATCGTGCGGTCGCGGAACGCCTCCATCAGCTCGTTGCTCTGCAGCTTCTTGTATTCCGGCTCGTTCGTGTGCCCCAGAATCACCTCGTCGATGTCCGTCTGGGCGAATTTCTTGGGCTTGATCGTGTGTTCCTGCGACGCGCCCAACAGGTCGTACAGAAACGCCACGTCGAGCTTCAGAACCTCGATGAACTCGCACACGCCGCGATTCGCGATGTTCAGCTCGCCGTCGAAGTTGAACGCGCGCGGGTCGCTCTCGCTGCCGTATTGCGCGATCTTGCGATAGTTGATGTCGCCGGTCAGCTCGGTCGAGTCCTGGTTCTTCTCGTCCTTCGGCTGAAACGTGCCGATGCCCCGGCGGTCCTTCTCCGAAAGGATCAGCCGCCGCACCACCACGTGCTCGACCACCTTGCGCCAGTTGCCGTCGTAGCGCACCAGCAGGTCTTCGAATATCTTGCGGCAGAACGGGTCGAGATCGCCCTCCAGCCGGATCTGCTTGTCCTCCGGAAGATCGGCGTTCAGCTTGGCCAGCACCTCGGCCCGCGGCCGGCGCGGGATGAGCTTCAGCGGCTCCTCGTGCATCGGGCAGGGGAAAAGCTCCGTCCCGCCGTCCTCGGTGGGCAGCTTCCAGGTGAACGTGTAGAGCGCGCCTTCCTCCAGCGCGGAATAGTGCTCGATGCCCTTCTTGAGCAGCCGGGCGATGGTCGACTTCGACGAGCCCACCGGCCCGTGCAGCAGCAGGATGCGCCGGTCGGTGCCGTACCCCTGCGCGGCCGACTTGAAGAAATCGACCAGCCGCATGAGCGACGCGTCGAGCCCGAAGATCGCCGACGCGCCGTTGTCGATCGGGTCGTCGAAAAACTTGTACCGCACGTAATCCTGCTTGAGGTACGTGTAGCGGCGCGTGCCCCAGTGCAGGATCATGTCATAAACCCGCTGAAACGCGTTTCGCGCGATCTGCGGATTCTGCATCACCGCATCCATGTACTCGAAGAAGCTTCCCTCCCAGTGCTGCTGGCGGAACTTCTGCGTGTCCAGGTGACGGTCAACCAGCGACAAAATGGATTCACGGCTCGACATCCGTGGCCTCCGTGAAGAGATCTCGCGGCGATTGTTGGGGCTCTGCCGATCGCGGGGAGCGGGTTTCCCGGTGTCGCGCAACGGCGCGCCGGCCTGCGCCGACACTCTCCCGCGCCGCGATTGATGCTACGTGCGCGCTGCGGCAGAGTCAACGCAAGCCCGC
>CAZHIE010000042.1:11391-15943 GCA_964532435.1 uncultured Planctomycetales bacterium | reverse complement strand
CGCGCCGCGCCTACGCGCCGGCGGCCGCGTAGGCGTCGAGAATGAACTCCAGCGCCGCGATGCCGTCTTCCACTGTCTGGACCGGCGCGCGGCCCGTCTCCACGCACGTGACGAAATGCTCGATCTCCGCCGCAAACGTGTCCTTCTCCGGCAGCCGCATCCGCGCCGGCTCCATCCGCGTCGGCTGAAACCACAAATCCGACGGACCGCCGTACAACTCGCCACGCTCGCCGACCACGTGAATCAGGTGTTGCCCGGTCGGGATTTCCATGGCCCAACTCGTGAATACCTGCCCGCTCGCGCCGCTCGGAAACGAGCAGAGCACCGTGGCCGTGTCTTCGCCGTCCATCTGCGACATCCGATGGCGTGCCACCATCGCGCAGACGCGCGTCGGCCGCTCGCCGGCCAGGTAGAGCAGCCGATAGGCCGGGTGATATCCCGTGTCGATCAATTCTCCGCCGCCCATGCGGCGACGGTCCGCTCGCCACGAGCCGGCGGCGACGGGCGATTCTCCCGGCGTGCCCGGCAGCGAGCCGACCGGCGGCAGTCCCATGATGAAGCAGTCGTTGGACTCGATTCGATACACGCGGCCGAGCGCGCCGCCGCTGAGCAGCCGCCGCGCCTCGGCGACGGCCGGCAGGAAGATCTGGTTGTGCGCGCACATGCCGACGACGCCCGCGCTGCGCATCGCTTCGCGGATGGCCTCCGCCTCGGCGCGATCGAGGCAGAGCGGTTTCTCGCACAGCCAATGCACTTTGGCTCCGCACGCGCGAACGATGCACGGCTTGTGCAGATGATGCGGCAGGCAGATGTCGATCACGTCCGGCTTCGCCCGCTCGATCAGCTCCTCGAAGCCGTCGAATTCGAGCACGGTCGTCGGCCGGAGCTTCCCGTTGGGCGTGCCGTTGAGCTGCGTGCGCCGGCGCCAGCGCGCCGCAGGATCGGGGTCGGCCAGCGCGACAATCTCCGCCCGCGCGCCGACGCCAAGCCAGCCGCGCAGGTGCGCCCCGGCGATTCCGCCACAGCCGATCAGCCCGACTCGAAGCGCCATCTCATTCTCCGCCGCCTGTTCGCCGCGTCATCATCGGGCATCGCCGTTCGCCGGACAACGCCCGCCAGTGCGGGAGCGCGCGCGACGGCGCTCGGCGCGGCGCCCGCGTGACCTGCGAAATCGTCAATGGCGAATTGCCTTTCCCAATTCCGGGAATAGCATCAGAAGTAACATCGAATCGGCCGCGGGGCTTTGTAACCCGATCTCGGGGCGGAGTGCTCGGCTGCGGCGTTTCCCCCCGGCGCCCACCGACGTCCGCCCCACTTTTTCAAGCCGAATCACACCACACCGCATCCTGAATCGCTATTTGCCCGCCGCGACCGCGCGATCGCCCGGCCGCACGATCTGCGCATCGCCGCTGCGCTTCACACGTATCCCGCAGCGGCGCAATCGATCGAAATCGTACGAGCGAGCGGCCTCCTGCAAGCAAACCGCCAGGTCGGGCGTCAATTCGCCCTCCCAGACTTTTTTGCCGCCCAGCTCCACACGCACCGGTTTCGTCCAATCGATCATGTCGTCGCCAAACCAGACGATCAGCTCGCCGATCGCCTTGCGATGCACGCGCACGACCTGCCCCTCGATCTCCCCACGCAGCTCGCCGAGCCGCGACCGGATGGCGCGCGTGGCGAGATCGCGATCGTCTTCGCCGGCTTTGCGCTCCACCTTTAACGTACCGCCATCCCACGCCGGCCCGACCCAGCTCACTCCTTCGAGCCAGTACGCATTTGCTTGTGTGACGTGCCGGAATCGATGCGCGACGACCGGCGGAAAGCGCTCTCGGCGCCTCTCGAGCAGGCGCGCCAGCGCGTCGGGGGGCGGGACGATCCCGCCGTGCCCTTTCGCCTCGTCCTCGCACATCTGCACGGGAAGGCGCAGGTCGGCGCACGCGCCGCGCAGCCGCCCGTTCAGGCCGCTGATGCCGCCTTGCGGGCTGGGCGTGTGGCCGTCATCCAGCATCCGATCCTGCCCGCCCCAGCAGCACACCACCGGCAGATGCGACAGGTTCGGAAGAAACTGATCCCACAGCCGGTCGACTTCGGGAAGCATGAAACTGCCGGCCAGCGGCAGCGCCCCCGCAAACTGATCGGCGTACAGCACCGCGGCCGTCCACGTGGCGTGTCCCCCGCGCGAATAGCCGGAGATGAGCACGCGGTCGCTGTCGACGTGAACTTTCTGACGGATCGCGCGAAGCAGCGCGGCGTGCTCGCCCAGCGGCGGCCAGGCGTCGTGGATCACCACCTCGGCGTAACCGGTCGGCGCGGCGATGAGGAATTCGTCCACGCGCGATCCGAGCACCTGCTCGAAGTAGCGAATGATCGAGTCGCCGTCGCCGCCGGTTCCGTGCAGCGCGTAAATGAGCGGCCACGGCCGGGCCGGATCATATCCGGTCGGAATGCGCAGCGCGATTGTCAGCGTGTTGGATGAGCCGACCGTTGCGGACAGATTCGCCGGCCCGGCGGGCAACGCCTCAAACGGCGCCGCGGCGTGCAGCCAGCGGGAAAGACTTTGCCATTGAAACGCGGGATCGCGCTGGATGTCGGCGGCAATTCCTGCGCGGACTTCCGGCGGCGCGTCGCGAGCGGAAAAATACTGCCGAAGGCCCCGGACGATCTCACCCTCGCCGGCCGCGGCGACCGTTCCACACAGCGCGATAAGGCACGCCGCGGCGGCGTGTCGGGCCCGCCGGCGCACGCCGCGCCGTGATCGGCCGAGCAGATCAAGAGCGGGATGCACGGCGGCATACCTCGATGCGGACGCTGGGGTTATGGTCTGGTTGCCGAAAGCGTACCTGCATGATACCATATCTTCGATGAACGCAGGCGTGGCATGTTATCGCTGACGCGGAAGACGGAATACGCCCTGATCGCCGTCTGCCACCTGGCGCGGCGATCGGACGCGGTGGTCAGCGCTCGCGAAATCGGCGAGCAGCACCACGTGCCGCTGCCGTTGCTGATGAACGTGCTGAAGACGCTGGGGCAGCGCGGGGTGATTCGTTCGGTGCGCGGCGTGCATGGGGGATATGCACTGGCTGTTCCGCCGGCGGAGCTTACGCTTGCGCGATTGATCGAGTCGGTCGAAGGGCCGGTTCGCCTGGTGCGCTGCTCTCCGCCGCAGGATGGCGATTCCGAATGCGAACTGGCGAAGTGCTGCTCGATCCGCAGCCCGGTGCAGCGCATCCACGCGCGCCTGGTGCAGTTTCTCGAGCAGGTGACGGTGGCCGACCTGGCCTTTGATGAGCAATATCTGGTCCTGCAGACTCCGCGGGAACCCGCGAAGGTGATGTCGCGATGAGAAGGATTTACCTCGACAACAACGCCACGACGCGCGTCGACCCGGCCGTGCTCGACGCCATGCTGCCCTATTTCTGCGAGAAGTACGGCAACGCGGCTTCGCGCAACCACAGCTTCGGCTGGGAGGCGGAGGAGGGCGTCGACCTGGCCCGCGAGCAGGTGGCCGGCGTGATCGGCGCCGACGCCAAGGAGATCATCTTCACCAGCGGCGCCACCGAGAGCAACAACATCGCGATCAAGGGCGTCGCCGCGATGTACGGCGAAAAAGGCAAGCACGTCATCTCGCAGGTGACCGAGCACAAAGCCGTCATCGACCCGTGCAAATACCTGGAGCAGCACGGCTTCGACGTAACGTTTCTGCCCGTCGACAAGTCGGGAATGGTCCATCCGGACCAGCTTCGCGAGGCGATGCGGCCGGACACGGTCCTCGTCTCGCTGATGCACGGGAACAACGAGATCGGCACGATTCAGCCGATCGGCGAGATCGGCGCGCTGTGCAAGGAGCGCGGCGTGCTGTTCCACACCGACGCGTGCCAGACCTTCGGCAAGGTCGCGATCGACGTCGAGAAGATGGGCATCGACCTGCTCAGCATGAGCGGGCACAAGATTCACGGGCCGAAGGGCGTCGGCGCGCTCTATGTGCGGCGAAAGCGGCCGCGCGTCCGCTGCGAGGCGGTGCTGCACGGCGGCGGGCACGAGCGCGGCATGCGCAGCGGCACGCTCAACGTGCCGGGCATCGTCGGGCTGGGCAAGGCGGCGCAGATTTGCCGCGACACGTTCGAGACCGGCCCGGCCCGGATGAAGGCGCTGCGCGATCGGATGTACAAGACGATCACGTCGCAACTCGACGACGTATACCTCAACGGCCACGCGGTGCATCGCACACCGAACAACCTGAACATCTCGTTCGCATACGTGGAAGGCGAGAGCCTGATGATGGGCTTTGCCGACGTGGCGGTGAGCAGCGGTTCGGCCTGCACGAGCGCGTCGCTGGAGCCGAGTTACGTGCTCAAGGCGCTGGGCGTGGGCGACGAGCTGGCGCACAGCAGCATTCGCTTCTCCGTGGGACGGTTCAACACGGAGGAGGAGATCGACTACGTCGCGGACAAGGTGGTGCGCGCGGTCCGCAAGCTGCGCGAGATGAGCCCGCTGTACGAAATGGCGCAGGAAGGCGTGGATCTCAGTACGGTGCAGTGGGCGCATCATTGAG
>CAZHIE010000042.1:0-11291 GCA_964532435.1 uncultured Planctomycetales bacterium | reverse complement strand
GAATCATCGACCATTACGAGAACCCGCGCAACGTCGGCTCGCTCGACAAGAGCGACCCGCGCGTCGGAACGGGCATCGTCGGCGCGCCCGAATGCGGCGACGTCATGAAGCTCCAGATCAAGGTCGATGAAAACAACAACATCGTCGACGCAAAGTTCAAGACGTTCGGCTGCGGCTCCGCCATCGCGTCCAGCTCGCTCGCCACCGAGTGGCTCAAGGGCCGCAAGCTCGATCAGGCGCTCGACATCAAGAACACCGACATCGTCCGCGAGCTGGCGCTCCCGCCCGTCAAGATCCATTGCAGCGTGCTGGCCGAAGACGCCATCCGCGCCGCCGTGAGCGACGTGAAGGCCAAGCTCGAATCCGGCGCCCCCGTCGCCGCCAAGTAAGCACCCAAGCGCCGGGCGATCGGTCGCCCGCGCGCTGTGCGAACGAAGTTTGTTCGGACGACGCCCCGCCGTCCCGCGCCCTTTGGCCCGGCCGCGCGCGGCAACCTGGAGAAGAGAACGACATGAGTACGGAATCGACCGCTCCGACCACCCCGGCCGAGTCGCAGGCCGCCGAAACGCCCACGCTGATCTCGCGCGGCCGCGCCAAGGCGGCGCCCGAGGGCGAAGGAATCATGCTCACCGAAAAAGCGGCCGAGCAGATCACTTCGCTCATCCGCCGCGAGAACTACCCCAGCACGATGTACCTCTACGTCGGCGTGAAGGGCGGCGGGTGCAGCGGGTTGTCCTACGTGCTCGACCTGCGCGACGAGGCGCACGTTCCGGTGGCCGACACCGACGAGTGCTTCGCGTCGCAGGGCATCCCCGTGGTGTGCGACCTGAAAAGCTACTTCGTCGGCAACCTGAGCGGCACGACGATCGACTACCACGAGAGCATCATGGGCGCGGGGTTCACGTTCAAGAACCCGAACGCCAAGCACACCTGCGGTTGCGGGAGCAGCTACTCGGCGTAGCCGCCGACCGGAGCGCGGCGCGCGGCCGACGACGAGCATGACCATGAGCGATGCCGCCACGCCAGCCCAGCCGCTCAAATGCGCGAGCTGTCACGTCGCGCTCGACAATCCGTTCTATTGCGACGGCTGCCGCACGCTCGCGACCCCGCCGGAGCTGTCGCATTTCGACGCGCTGCGCCTGGCGCCCGAGTTCGATCTCGACGCCGGCGCGCTGCGCCGGCATTATCTCGAACTCTCCCGCGACGTCCATCCGGATCGTTTCGGAGCGGCCGGGGCGGACGCGGCGGATCGCAGCCTGCGGGCGGCGGCGCGGCTTAACGAGGCCTATCGCGTGCTGAGCGAGCCGATTTCGCGGGCCGAATACCTGCTGGAACTCTCCGGCGGCGCCTCGGCCTCGGCCGACAAGCGCGTCCCGCCGGACGTGCTCCAGGCGAGCATGGCCCTGCACGAGGAGATCGCCGACGCGCGCCTGGCCGACGACGCCGCCGCGCTCGCCGCGCTGCGCGAAAGCGTCGCGGCCGAGCACGCCCGGCGGCTGGAGTCGATCGCCTCGCTGGCGCGGCGCCTTCCCGGCGACGAGCGCTTGCGCGGCGAGCTGCGCGTGGAGTTGAACGCGATGAAGTATTTTCGCCGCATGCTCGAACAGCTCGAACACGCGGGCGGCGGCGCAGGCGCGGTGACGGTGTGAGCGAGCGCGAGATCATCGTCGGAATCGACCTGGGCACGACGTTTTCCGTGCTGGCCTGGGCGGATGAAAGCGGCGCCCACGTCCTGCGCGACGACGCCGGCGACGCACGCGTGCCGTCCGTTCTGTCCGTCATCGGGGGGCGCGACGGCCGGCCGCCGCGGGTCGTGATCGGGTGGGAAGCGCGCCGCCATGCCGTCGAAAACGCCGACGCGACGGCCTATTCCGTCAAGCGCCTGATCGGCAAGAGCATCGAAGACCTCCGCAAAGACCTGCCCTATCTCGCCTATTCCGTGCGGCCCGGCCCGCGGCAGACCGTGCAGGTCGAAATCGGCGGACGGAGCTATTCGCCGGAAGAAGTCTCCGGACTGATCCTCCGTGAACTTCGCCAGCGGGCCGAGCGGCACTTCGGCCGGCCGATTCACAAGGCCGTCGTCACGGTTCCCGCGTACTTCGACGACGCGCAGCGCCAGGCGACGCGCGACGCCGCGGCCGCCGCCGGTCTGGAGGCCGTTCGGATCATCAACGAGCCGACCGCGGCGGCGCTGGCGTACGGCATCGGACTGCGCGGCGCCGACCAAGCCGCAACCGCCCCGCGCGAGCAAGGCACGCCCCTTCCGCAGCTCCGCGAATCGCCGCCCGGCGCGGCCGCGTCGCCGGCGGAGCGCCCCGGAGAAATCGTCGCCGTATACGACCTGGGCGGCGGCACATTCGACATCTCGATCCTGCGCATCGAGCGCGGCCTGTCGCAGGTGCTCAGCACCGCGGGCGACACGCACCTGGGCGGCGACGACTTCGATCGGGCGATCATCGACGCGGTCGCGGCGGAGGCGTTCGAGCAGTACGGGGTCAGGGTCGATTCGCCGCGCAGCCGCCAGGCGCTGCGCACGCTGGCGGAGGAGGCCAAGCTCCGCCTGAGCGACGCGCCGCACGCCGACGTCGAATTCGACCTGGGCGGCGGGCGCGTCTATCGTCGGCGCATCCTGCGCGACGAGTTCGAGCGCTGGATCGCGCCGCTGGTCGAGCGCACGATCGCGCTGCTCGACCGCGCGCTGGGAGACGCGCGGCTGCGGATCGACGAGCTTGCGCACGTGATTCTCGTGGGCGGGTCGACGCGCGTGCCCCTGGTGCGCCGCCGCGTCGCGGAGCGCTTCGGCCGCCCGCCCTATGTCGCGCTGAATCCGGACGAAGTGGTCGCGCTGGGCGCGGCGGTGCAGGCGTCGGTGCTGGCCGGCCGACGGGCCGACCTGCTGCTGCTCGACGTGACGCCGCTGTCGCTGGGCATCGAGACGCTGGGCGGCGCGATGGGCAAGCTGATCGTCCGCAACACGGCGATCCCCTGCCGCGCGACCGAGATGTTCACAACGTTCGTCGATGGGCAGACCGCCATCCGCCTCGGCGTGTTGCAGGGCGAGCGCGAGCTGGCCCGCGATTGCCGCAGGCTGGGCGAATTCGAGCTGCGCGGCATCCCGCCCATGCCGGCGGGCCTGCCCAAGATCGAGGTCGAGTTTCTGATCGATGCGAACGGCATTCTCAACGTCTCGGCCCGCGAGCTGCGCAGCGGACAAAAGGCCGCGATTCAGATCGTGCCGAACTACGGCCTGACGCGCGAGGAAGTCGAGCGCATCGCGCGAGAGAGCGTCCGCCACGCGCGCGAAGACGTCGCCGCCCATCGCCGCATCGATCTTCAGAACCAGGTGCGCTTCGACTGCGAGAAGGCCCGCCAGATGCTGGCGCGCGTCGGTCATCTGCTCCCGCCCGACGAGCGGCGACGCATCGAGCGGGACATGGCGGCGCTGCAGAACATGGCAGAAAACGCAAGCGATCTCGATGAATTGCACGGCGCGCTGGGCGAGTTCGGCCGCGGCACGTTGCGGCTGGCGGAGCTCGGCATCGCCGAAGCGTTGCGAATGACGTGACCCGGGCGGGCCACCGGCCGCGCTTCGGCGACCGGCCCACCCGCACGACCAGGAGGTCTCATGGGCGGACAGAATCCGTACATCAAGGACGCGAAGATCGCGCTCCCGCAGCAGAAGTACACCATTACGTTCATCGACGAGCAGAAGCAGCGGCACGTCGTCGAGGTCGACCCGGCCCGGATTCCGTACGAAGATCACGGCCTGCCCGGAAGCCTGCTCGAAATCGCGATGGGCCACGGCATCGAGATCGACCATGCCTGCGGCGGCGTGTGCGCGTGCAGCACGTGCCACGTCATCGTGCGGCAGGGGCTCGAATCGTGCAGCGAAGCCAGCGACGCGGAAGAGGATCAACTCGACGAAGCGTATGGCCTGACCGCCAACTCGCGCCTGGCGTGCCAGTGCGTGCCGAATGGGACGCAGGACGTAATCGTCGAAATTCCATCATGGAATCGCAATCTGGCGCGCGAGCCGCACGGGCCGAAGGAAGCGGATTGAGCGACGCGCGCCCGCGCGCGTGGCGGCGCGCGCCCGGTGGCAGCGGCAGGGAGTCGAAATGGATTGGTCGATTCTGTTCACGTGCGTGCTCATATTCTGTGCCCGCATCTGCGATGTCTCGCTCGGCACGCTGCGCACCGTCAGCGTCATCAACGGCCGCGGCGGCGTCGCGTGGATGCTGGGATTCGTCGAAGTGCTGATCTGGGTGTTCGCCGTCTCGAATGTGATCGCCAATCTCAGCCATCCCGCCTACGCCGTCGCCTACGCGCTCGGCTTCGCGACGGGCAACTACGTCGGCGTGCGGATCGAGCAGTGGGTCGCCTATGGCCGGCAGATTGTGCGAGTGTTTACGCGCCGCGGCGCGGAAATCGCCGCGGCGCTGCGCGGCGCCGGGTTCGGCGTGACGCAGTTCGACGGGCACGGCCGCGACGGCCCGGTGCAGTCGCTGCTGATCGAAACCCGGCGGCGCGGCGTAGGCGAGATCATCGACCGGGCTCGGACGATCGACGAATCCTGCTACTACACGGTCGAAGACATCAAGCGCGTCTCGTCCGCCGACGCGTCGCGCCAGCAGCGCGGCGGCCCGCTCGGAGTCCTCAAGCGAAAGTGACGGGCGATACAGAAACTCGCAGGCGACGGAACCGGCTGAGAAAACTCGCTACTCGCTACCCGCTACCCGCTCTTCGCTACTTTTTTTCAGTCCGCCACGCCGGGCAGCGTGTGCTCGATCGCCGTCGTTGACCCTTCCACCTGCACGCTGACCGTGCCATCCACCGGCGTGTTCGCGTCGAACGTCATCACCAGCGTCAGCAGCGAGCCGGCCGCGGGCACGTCGCTGGGAATCTCAAACGTGGCGCGGCCCGATTCCGGCACGAAATTGCCGTTGTCGATCGGATCGACCGTCATCGTCTCGCAGACGACGTGATAGTCCTCGTCCGTCCCCGCCGTCAGGTCGAATTCGGCGAAGTCGATCGTGAATACGCCCGTGCTGCGCGCGATCACGATCAGGTCGCCCTGCAAAGCGCCAAGCCCCTCGACGCTCAGATCGACGACGCCGTCGAGCGTCAGAGCGCCCGTGCCGCGCGTGAGCATCATCTCCGCTTCGCCGATGATCGTTCGGCCGTCGATCACGAGGTTGTCGAACGAAACCGCGGCGTTGTTGGTCGCCAGGTTCAGCGCGAGCTGAATCGCGCCGGAGACGGTCTTGCCGGCCGTCGCCGCGCTGTCGCAGCCGTCGCCGAAGTCGACGGTGACGATCGCGCCGGTCGTTGCGCGCAAAACCGTGATGCGCGGACACGTGCCGAACGACTTGCTTTCGAGGTCGGACAAATCGAAGCTCGAATCTCCCAGCGACGCCAGCGCGCCGGAGACCTCGGCCGCGGCCCGGACGAACGCGAACACCTTGTCCGCGCCGGCTTTCTGCGCGTCGGTCAGCGTGGGCGTGGTCGGATCGGGCGTGGTCGGGCATCCCCCGACCAGTCCGACGGCGATCGACAACAGCGACAGGGCCAGCGCTCGGCGATTCATCGCGGTACTCCCCGGGTCCAGGCTCGTTCCGCGCGCGGCGGAAGCCCGGACATTCCATCGGACGTTCGCAGAATTGTTCGCGAGGCGCGGGCCGGGTTCAAGGTCCGAGAATCAGGAAGGAAGAATCGTCGCTCGCGACGCGCGCGATCAGTCGCGCAGCAGGAGCTGCACAAACCCGTCGATGTCGGCGTTGTTCACGGCGTCGTCGTCGTTTGTGTCCGCGCCGGCCGGCGAACAGCCGCTGTAGCGGGTCGCATACGTCGGAAGGTCGGTCAGCGCGAGCACAAACGCGTCGATGTCGGAATTGTCGACCGCCCCGTCGCAATTCAGGTCGCCGACGACCACCTCGGGCCCCGCCAGCGCCGTGGCGCAATCGCTATCCGCGCAGGAAGTGCCGTCGCCGCGGTACAGGCCGCCCAGCCGGCCGCACTCGACCCGCGAGGTGAAGATGCAGATCTGATCGAGTACGCAGCAGGCGCCCAGAGCGACGGTCGGGCAGGGCGCGCCGTCGCACGTCGAGTTGTCGCCGCGATACGTGCCGCGCTGCTGCGCGCATTCCGCCGCCGTCGTGATCGTACACAGCCCGGTCGGTGAGCAGCACGCGCCGGTCGGCGCGGCGACGCACTCCACGTCGGCGCACAGCGTGCCATCGCCGCGATACGTGCCGCCGATCCGCAGGCAATCGGCCGCGCGCGTCTCGACGCAGGCGCCGCTCGACAGGCAGCACGCGCCGCGCGCCGCCGGCGGCGGACACGCGCGATCGATGCAGTCCGTCGCGTCCCCCTGATACGCGCCGCCCGCCCGCCCGCACTCGAAGGCGTTGCTCATCACGCACCGCCCGTCGAGCAGGCAGCAGGCGCCCCGCGGCGGCCGCGGACAGGACGACGGCCCGCACGGTTGAAAGTCGCCGGCGTACGTTCCGCCGACGGTCGCGCAGCCGCGCAGCGTGGTCGTGATGCAGCGGCCGCCCGCCAGGCAGCAGGCGCCGCGGGGAGGTTCCGCACAGGAGCCGTTGCAGAGGCTTCCGGGGCCGCCGAATTGTCCGCCAAAAGCGGCACAAAGCTGCGACGTCGTCACGATGCAGACACGATCGCGCAGGCAGCACGCGCCGTACGGAACCGGGCAATTCGCCTGCGCACACGAGACGTTGTCGCCGCGATATGTGCCGCCCCCGGCGACACAGTCGCTTTGCGTCAACTCGGCACACGCGCCGCTGACCAGGCAGCACGCGCCGCGCGGCATCGGCGCTGGACAGTTGGCCGACGCGCACGTCGTGCGATCGCCGCGATACGTCCCGCCCAGTCCGCTGCACATCGTGCCGGTGACGATCACGCACGAGCCGTCGACCAGACAGCACGCGCCGGTCGCCGGCGGCGGAGGCTGGCAGTTGGCCGTCGCACAGGTGACGTTGTCCCCGCGGTAGGAACCCGCAACCGCGGCGCACTCGGCCTGCGTCACGATCAGGCACGCGCCGGAAATCAGGCAGCAAGCCCCCGTAGGCGGCAGACAGATGCCCGGCAGACACACCGAACCTTGGCCCAGAAACGAGCCGCCGGCCGTGACGCATTCCCCCTGGGTGTAAAGCCCGCACGTCGTACCGACGCAGCAGGCGCCGAGCAGCACGGGGCAAGTGACCCCCGCGCACGACGATCCGTCGCCTTCGTATACGCCGCCCTGCCCCGCGCACTCCGTGGACGAGAGCATCTGGCACGCGCCCGTCGGCAGACAGCAGGCCGCCGGAGCGCAGTTGTTCGGACAGGGAGTGCCATCGCCCTGGTAATGGCCGTTGAGCGCGTAGCAATCGACTTCGCGGAGCATGAAGCAGGTGTAGCTGCCGTTGGCGAGTTGGACACAGCACGCGCCGTTCGCCTCGGCGCAGGAGATACTGGCGCAATCGGTCCCGTCGCCCTGATAGACGCCGCCAAAGTCGGCGCAGCTCGCCTGGCTGAGGCCGTTTTCGCACCAGCCGCCGATGCAGCAGGCGCCGACCTGCGCGGCGGCTCGCCCGCAAGTCATTATTGCGAAAGCGATTACGAGAAACCCGAGCCACCAGGTGGTGCGCGGAGCGGCCGACTTCACACGCATGCTCCCTAGCCCGGACGGGCCTCTTTCCCTTCTCGGCACGTCGATACGGTTGTTATCGGAAAGCGTAGCAACATCCACGCGATAATTCAATGCTGGCGCAAGCATTTGTGAGCCGGAAAGCGCGATTCTGGCGGCGATTGAGCACGTCGGGCAGCCCATGCGGCGGCGGGATCAGCGGGTCGGTTCGAGGCGAAAAATCGAATCCTCGCTCGCAACGTACAGCGTCCCCGCCGCCGTAAACGCCACGTCTACGAGCGTGCCCGGCAGCCCGGTCGCGAATGTCTGCGCGCCCGCCGTCGCGCTTCGATCCGCCGCAAGCGCCAGAGCGATGATTCGGTTGTCGTTGGCTTCGGCGTAGTAGATGTTCAGCCGGGATGAGGAGCCGTAGCGCGTGCTCGGGTTGAAGGCGGCGCCGGCGATGCGCGGCCGCTTGTCGCCGCTGTCGAACAGCGGGTCGGCGTAGTCGGCATTGGCGGTGGCAAAGTCAAGCTCGCCGGCCGTGTCGGCGGCGCCGACGACCTCCGGCCAGCCGAGATTGCGGTTGGCCAGGACGCGGTTGACTTCCTCGTGCCCGTTGGCGTTGCGATCGATGACGAATGCGTCGCCGGTGCCGGGGTCGATGCAGAAGCCGCGCGCGTCGCGCAGGCCGCGGGCGAACACGGCGCTGTCGGGGTCGGGATTGTCGCGCGGGATCGAGCCGTCATCGTTGAAACGCAGCACTTTTCCGCCGAGACGCGCGCCGTCCTGGGCGACGGTCGGATCGGTCAGGTCGCCGAGCGCGACCAGCAGCGTGCCATCCGGCGCGAACGCCAGCCACCCGCCGACGTGCTCGGTCGTCTGGTTGCCCGGCAGCGAGGTGACGAACACTTCGCCGGCCGGCGCGGTGTTGCCGTCGGCGACGAAGTAGACGACGCGATTGTCGAGGATGGCCTGAGGATCGTCGGTCGCGCGGCCGGTGTCCGAACGCGAGTAGAACGCATACACGCGGCCGTTGGTGTCGAATTGCGGATGCAGCGCGATCCCCAGCAACCCGCGCTCGCCCGCGAAATTCACGGCAACCTGCGCCAGCGGCTCGTCGAGCAGGACGTCGTTCTGAATGACGCGGATGCGGCCGGTTTCCTTCTCGGTGTAGAACACGCGGCCGTCGCCGGCGAAGGCAAGGTCGGCGGGCCGGGCCGCGTCGGTGACGATGTAGGCGGCCTGGAGGCTGGCGCCGACGTCGACCGGACCGGCGGTCTGCCCCGGAAACGGCAGGCAACCGCCAAGCACGACGACCAGCGCGGCGAGCGGGAGCGCAACGGCGACAGGGCGATGGCGCGGCATTTCGGAACTCCGTAACCGTCGGTCACTCCGGGCGATCATAGTGATCGGCACCTGCGGCGGGAAGGGCGTAGGGGCGGTGTGGGCAGGCAGGCGCGGAGCGGCGGATGAGCGTGCCGCGCCGCGACGGCGGTGCAGAACCTGCGCGTCGGCGAGCCTTTCGCGACTTTGCACGGGGGGCGATTCCAACCCACCCGATCGGCAACAAGCCCGCTGCATTCAAGAGCCCCCGCGCCCCCCGTTTCCTATTCCGGCGGCGTCGCCGTCGCCGCCAGCTTTCGCAGCCGGTCCGGCTGATTCGCGCTCAACGACTGGTACACGAGCATGGCCCGGCCGGGTTCGGGCAGTTGCCGGGCGATGCGCTGCTGGCCGCTGTCGAGACTGGAAATGACGGACTCGATCGTCTCGTGCATCTCGCGCAGACGCTCTCGGCGGGGCTCGCTCAGCCGCTCGAATGCCCGCGCGCGGCGCAGCGGCTCCGCCGGGTCGCGCAGTTCCACCAGCCGGCGATAATCGCTCTTGAGCTGCGCCCGCTGCTCGGGCGGCAGCGCGAGCCAGCGCTGCTCGGCGGGCGAGCGGGCCGACGTCGCGTCGACGTCGACCAGCGCGCTAACCACCAGCGCCGCGGCGAGCGCGACGACCGATGCGGCGATGGCCCAGCGCGTGGCGGTCATGAGCCCGCTCCGGTCCGCCCGGAGCGGATGAGCTGTTCGAGCGTCTGGGCGGCGTCGAACTCCTCCACGAGCCATTCGTCGGCGAGCAACGTGTGCAGCTCGGACAGGTTTTCCGCCACCGGGCGCTCGTCGACCGGCAACGCCGGCGCGGCAAACGTGGCTCGGCGGGCGGATTCGAGCCGGCCGACGGTCCACACCAGCGAGATGCCCGCCAGCGCGATCAGCGCTGTCGCGAAGACTCGTTCGCGCCGCGCGGCGGGCGGCGCATCGGCCCCGGCCGCGACGCGCGCCAGAATGCGATCGAGCGCGGCGGCGCCGGCGGGCGTCTGCGTCGCGGGCGCGAGTTCGAGGAAGCTGCTGAGCCGGCGCTCTTCTTCGACGAGTTGGGCACAGCGCGGGCAGCGGGCGAGGTGTGCGTCGGCGGCGTCCCGCGCGGGCCGCGGCAACGTGCGGGCGACGTATCGATGGGCGCTTTCGGCGTCGAGATGATCCACGCGGCGAACCTCGCGGCGGCTCCGGGCCGGTTCCCGCAGCTTCGCGGAGAGCCGGCTACTCCCGCTGATCGAGGGCGTCGAGCGATTTGCGCAGCGTGTCGCGCGCCCGAGCGAGCAGCGACTTTACAGCTTCGACGGAAACACCGAGCACGGCGGCGATTTCATCGCACGACAACCCCTCGAACCGCAGCAGCGTGAGAGCGGCACGCTGATTCGGCGCCAGCGCGTCGATGGCCGCGACCACGCGCTCCGACAGCTCCATCCGTTCGAGTTCGTCGCCCGGCTCCGCCTGCCGCCGGCCGGCCGTGTTCTCGGCGGATTCGGCCTCGGTCTGGATCGCGGGCGGTCGCGTGCGCGTGCGGCGGCGATGCGTCAGAGCGACGTTCGTCGCGATGGTGTACACCCACGTCGAGACCTTGCCGCTGGGGCGAAACTCGTGCGCCGCGGCGAAAACGCGCACAAAAACGTCCTGCGCCAGGTCTTCGAGCACGGCCGCGTCGCGCACCATGCGGCCGAGGTAACGAACGACCGTTGGGAACAGATTGCGGGCCAGGCGCGTGCCGGCCTCGACGTCGCCCTGACGGTATTGCAGCATGAGTTGGGTGTTGAGGTCGGCCAGGATTTCCGCGCGCAGAGCCTCGCTGCGCGACGCGGCCGACTCGGCGCGCGCCGCGGGGCGCGCGGCGACGGAATCCGTCAGCGCAGCGTGAAGCAGCTCGTCAGATGGACCAGCAGCGGCCACAAAACTCCCATCCATCGCGCAGCCCCCGGGGCGGCTGCTGACGTTAAGTCTAGCCAATCGCTCGGCGCCGAGCAATGCGACATGCGCGGCGGGCGCGCGGGCGGAAAATCGGCGGAGAGGCGTCGTCTTGGCGCGAATGGGCGAGTGGCGATATCCACTTCACCTGACAGGACCGGTCCTGGCGAAAGACAAAGAGAAGAGGAGTAAGGGGGGCCGCGTTCCAGGGGCTGAAGCCCCTGGCAACCATCGCGCGCCCTGCCGGGCGAAAGCAAGATGAGTGGACCGCAGCCGCCCTCGGCTGCATTTCGGGAGGGACCGAATTGCCGATCGTCACTACGCACGGCGCGTTCGGGCGGGCGGCTGATCCTCCGTGAGCGGCGCTGGCTGTT
>CAZHIE010000041.1:16067-27785 GCA_964532435.1 uncultured Planctomycetales bacterium | reverse complement strand
GGATCTGAATCGCCTTCTCCATCTGGTCGCGGTTCAGCGCGAAGCGCTGGATGAAGTCGCGCGTGTACTGTTCCCACTCGGACAGATCCCGCGCGCCGCGGGCCGGCCGAGAAGCCGCGCTCGGCTCACCGGCGTCCGGCGGCGATGCGTCCGCGGGCGAGTGCGACCGCTGCGCCTCGTGAACGATCGCGCGCGTGCGATCGATGAACGCCTGAACCGTGGGACCACGCTGCACCTGCCCATCGCGCAGCAGGCGCAGAAAGTCGCTCGCGCCGACGAGCCGGTCGCCCGCCCACACCTGCGGCTCGGCCCCGTCGGCGGCGCCGACGATGTTCACCCACATGCCGGGTTCGACGCCGATGTCGGCCGGCGTCAGGGGTCGCGCCGGCGGCGAACGGTCAAACTTCGCGTCCGTGATGCGCAGCTCGATCTGCGGCTCCGGCTTGCCGTCGAAGAAGTAACGAACGGATTCCGGAAACCACGTGCCGTCAAAGTCGCGAAGCGTGCATTCGCACAGGCGGACCACGCGGCCGTCACGGCGCAATTCGCAGCGCGTAGCGTTCCAGCCGCGGGCCGGGTCGATCGACCATCGAGTGACCAGGTCGGAGACTTCCAGCTCGACCTCGTACTTGCCATCGACTTCGCGCTGGCGCCAACGGCGCTCTGCGCCGGGGATCGCTGGATATGCGGCGATCAGCTCGCGCGGAGCGCTTGTGTCCATGCGTTCCGGGACAAGCGCGATGGAGCGGAAATCGGGAACGTGCGAAGGTCGCGCGGCGGATGCGTTCTTCTTTGCGTAGACTTCGCCCAGGCCGTATTCCCAGTGACCGTCCCGAGACCACAGTTCGTTCACCGGCTCATGGACCGGCTCGCCGGACTCGGTGAACCCGGTGACACCGTCCGCGCCTTGATCGAAGTAAGCCACGTCTCCGTCAACGAATCTCATCTGGCGGCTGAACCAGCTATCCGGTGTATTGGCCGAGGCGCCATTCCGAACGGCCCAGGAGATGTCGGCCGCACGAAGCGCTGCGCGGCTTTCGAGCATGCGGGCGATTGCGCTCGGCGGCTCTTCCGTCGGCCGCGATGCGGCTTGTAGGGCGAGCAATGCAAGAAGTGTGCCGATCGTCATATCCGACCCACCAGAGCCTGGCGAAGAGACTACGCGGAGAGCGCCGAGGAGCGCCGTTTCCGCACGTGGAAATACAGCCGAGGGCGGCTGCCGTCCGCTGATGCTCTCCGAATCGTCAGAACGTCCCCAGCACTCCCCGCGCCAGCTCCATCGGCATCGCCTCGTAGCGCAGCGGCTCCATCGAGTAGCTGGCGCGGCCCTGCGAGAGCGAGCGCACCGCGGTCGAATAGCCGAACATCGTCGAGAGCGGCGCTTCGGCGTCGATGACGTGGTTGCGGCCGCGCTGGTGCGTGCCGGTGATCACGGCGCGGCGCGAGGCGAGGTCGCCGTTGATCGGGCCGAAGTATTCCTCCGGCGTGACGACTTCGACCTTCATGATGGGTTCGAGCAGGACCGGGCCGGCGTTTTCGATGGCCTGGCCGATGGCGATCGACGCGGCGCTTTCGAAGGCGAGTTCGGAGGAGTCCTCCGGGTGCTCGTGTCCGTCGAGCAGCGTGACGCGCACGTTGATGAGCGGATAGGCGCCGAGCGGGCCGCTGCGCGAGGCGTCTTTCGCCCCCTGCGCGATGGCGGGGATGTACGCCGACTTGATGGTACCGGGCTTGAGCGCGCTGACGAACTGGAAATGCTCCTGCCCCGGTTGCGGCGAGAACGGTTCGACGCGCAGCTTCGCCACGGCGTACTGGCTGCGCCCGCCGAGCTGCTGAATGAAACGGCCCTCGGCCTCGGCGGCGCGCGTGAGCGTCTCGCGATAGGCCACGCGCGGCTTGCCGACGCGCACGGGCACGTTCATCTCGCGTTCGAGCAGATGGCACTTCACTTCCAGGTGCAGCTCGCCCATGCCGCTGATGATCGTCTGGCCGGTCTCCGCGTCGGCGCGAAACTCAAACGTCGGATCGCTGCGCGTCAGGCTGTGCAACGCGGCCAGCAGCTTGTCGCGGTCGGCGGCGTTCCGCGGCTCGATGGCCATGCTGATGACGGTCTCGGGGAATTCGATGCGTTCGAGCAGCACCGCCTCGCCGTGCGTGTCGCAGAGGGTGTCGCCGGTGAGCGTGTCCTTGAGTCCGACGGCCGCGACGATGTCGCCGGCCCGCGCTTCGGGAATCTGGTCGCGCCGTTTGGCGAAGACGCGGAAAAGCTGCGGCACGTTTTCCTTTTTGCGGCGGCCGACGTTGAGCACGCGCGCGCCGGCCTTCAACGTGCCGGAGTAGACGCGGATGTAGTGCAGGTCGGCGTGGCGCTCGGCGACGATCTTAAAGACCAGCGCGGCGAGCGGGCCGCCGGCTTCGCAGCGGCGGACGAGCGGGCGCTCAGGGTGCTCCGGGTCGTGGCCGACGACGGCCGGCACGTCGAGCGGCGAGGGCAGGAAGTCGCAGACGGCGTCGAGCAGCATCTGAACGCCCATGTAGCGGAGCGACGAGCCGCAGAGCACAGGCTGGCACTGCTGCGCGAGCGTGCCCTTGCGCAGGGCGCGGCGGATTTCGTCGGCGCTGAGCGGCTCGTTGTTCAGATACTTGAGCGTGAGCGCTTCGTCGAGTTCGGCGGCTTTCTCTTCCAGCGAGCGGCGCTGCTCCGCGGCGGCCTCGCGCAGCTCGCCGGGGATTTCGACCAGGTCGTATTCCCGGCCGTCGCCGCCGCGAAAGACGATGGCTTTCATCGCCAGGAGGTCGATGGCGCCGCGGAACGAGCCTTCGGCCCCGATCGGAATCTGCACGGGAATGGGGTTTCCGCCGAGGCGCTCGACGATGCTCTCGATCGCGTGAGCGAAGTCGGCACCGACCTTGTCCATCTTGTTGATGAAGCAGATGCGCGGCACGCGATACTTGTCCGCCTGGCGCCAGACCGTTTCGCTCTGCGCCTCCACGCCCTCCTTCGCGTCGAACACGACGACCGCCCCGTCGAGCACGCGCAGGCTGCGCTCGACCTCGGCCGTGAAATCGACGTGGCCGGGCGTGTCGATCAGGTTGACGCGGCAATCGCGCCAGGTGAAGGAGACGGCGGCGGAGTAGATGGTGATGCCGCGTTCCTGCTCCTCTTTGTCGAAGTCGGTGATGGTAGTGCCGTCGTCGACGTCGCCCATCTTGTGGATGGTGCCGGAGTAGTAGAGGACGCGTTCGGTGGTGGTGGTCTTTCCGGCGTCGATGTGCGCGGCGATGCCGATGTTCCGGATTTTGGCTACGTCGTCCATGGGGGCAGCGCCTTGCGGATTTCGGGAAAGCGGAGAGCGTAGCCAATGCACGGTTTTCGGACAAGTTGGCGTTTTGGGGGGATGGAGCGGGCGGGGCGGGTCAGCGCGGCGGGTTGCCGCCGCGTGTCGACCCGCGCGCGACGAGCAGCGGTGCGACGGCGGTCGACTGCGGCGCGTCCATGCGCGATTTGCTGATGCGCTGCAGCGCGGTCTCCATCGCGCGGCGGCCGATCTCCGCCATGGACAGGTCGACCGACGTGAGCGCCGGAGTAAGCAACTCGCACAAGAGGGTGTTGCCCACGCCGGCGACGAACACATTCTCGCCGACGCGGCGGCCGAGCCGCTCGAGCGCGACGATTGCCTGCGTCGCGAGGGCGTCGGAATCGGCCGCGACGCCGACGGCGCCGGTTAGCCGGTCGGCGATGGCGCTCCAGCGGTCGTCTCCGGAAGCGCTTCGCCGCGGGAGATCGACGACGGCGCCGTTTACGTCGAGGCCGGCGCCGCGGAACGCCTCTCGAAATCCGCTCACGCGGGCGTGCGTGTCTTCGCCCATTGCATCGGTGATGTAGATCGTCTTTGTGCCGGAAAGGGGGATGAGATGGGTGGCGAGCAGACGGCCGACTTCAACGTGGTCGGGCGCGAGCACGTCGCACGAGATGCCGGCCAGCGGATGAATGGCGACGATGGGCCGAGCGTCGGGCGATTCGCTCATCATCTGGGCCAGGCCGCCATCGAAGAGCGCGCAGAGCAGCACGGCGTCGATGCGCTCCAGCGAGAGGGCGCGCAGCCGCCCCGTGGCCGTGGGCTGATCCGGGCCGAGTTCGAGCACGTGTACGGCGTAGCGATCGGCGATCGAGCGCGCGATCACGCCGCTGAGGAACTCGGCGACGATCGGGTTTCGCAGGTCGTCGACCAGCACGGCGACGGCGTAGCTGCGCCCAGTGGCCAGCGACCGCGCCGCGGCGCTGGGGACGTAGTTCAGCTTCTTGCAGGCGTCGAGGACTTTCTGTTTGGTCTGCGGGCTGATATCCGGACGGTCGTTGAGCGCGCGCGAGACCGTCCCCCGCGAGAGCCCGGTGTACCGGCTGATGTCCTCGATTGTGATCTTGCCCATACAGGCCTCTGACCGGAACCTGGCCACCGGCGAAGACCGCCGGCGCCCCACCGTGCTCTGGATGCGCCTCGCGAGCAAGCACTCACGCGGGGCTGCATTGTACCCGAAATATAGGACTGTTCAATCGGATTGGCGATTTTCTACGATCGGCGACGCGGGAAAATCGCATGCGCCCCGCGCCGTACGTCCTGTGAAACACGGATGTTGCGACATCTCCCCAGTGGGTGTCGCGTTCGCGCAACAGGTGCCCGCTCCCGGTCGACGTTGACTGCCGGCGAGCCGGGGGCGCAAGAATGGCCGGTCCGTCGCGCGGCCGCCGAAAACGCATTATCAGAATGCGACGCGCGCCGGCGAATGAGAGGGGACCGCAGCCGCCCTCGGCTGCACGTTTCCGATGGACCGCAGCCGCCCTCGGCTGCATGTCGAGGAACTCGCAGCCTTCCATACACCGTGCCCGTGTTCTCTCAGTGAGCCGGGTTCCGACCGTCGCGGCGATCGGCCGACGGGGCCGATCGCACATGGCTCGTCGGCCGGTCTCCCCGGCCGGCGCGGCGGACCCTACAATCTCGCCCGGCGCTGCGGCGACGTTCCGCCGCGGCGCGCCCGTCATGGGCGGGCGCGCGAGGGGCGAGGGCTGACCCAGCGGATGGGGGCGCACGTTGAGCGAGAGCATGGCCGCGGCCGAGACCTTCGACGTTGTGATCCTGGGCGGCGGGCCCGCGGGCAGCGCGGCGGCCATCGCGCTGTGCGGGCACGGGCTTCGCGCGCTGGTGCTCGAAGCGCGCGACGCGGGTCATGGGCGAAACTGTGCCGGATGGATGAGCCCGGCGGCGGTTCGCGTGGCGCAAGAGCTGGGGTTGTCGCGCAAGGCGGCGGGGGCGGCCGACTACTCGGGCATGACGCTGCACTCGCTGGACTTTTCCCGGCGGGTGGAGGTTGCCGACGAGTCGCTGGCGGGATGGATCGTCGATCGCGGCCCGCTGGACGAATCGTTGCGGAAGCGCGCGGCGAGCGCGGGGGCAAAGGTGCTTACCGGCGTGGCGGCGACGGACGTGCGAGTGGGCGAGGCCGGCGCGCGCGTGCAGACATCGTCGGGCCGGGCGTACGAGGGGCGGATCCTGCTCGTGGCGGACGGGATGACTTCGCCGGGCGCGCGCCTGGCGAACATCCCGCCGATTCCGCAATCGGCGGCGCCGACGGCGTGCGCGCTGGCGGTGCTGGCGGGGCGGAAGAGCGGGCATGGGCTGGAGGTGGTGCTGGGGGCGGGCCGGGCGGGCCAGGTGGGGGTGATCGTTCGCGCGGGCGAGCAGGTGCGCGTGCTGCTGTTGTCGCGTGACGTTTCGACGCCGGTATCGGCGCAGATGGAGGCGCTGCTGCGCGCGGGCGCGCGGGCGAAGGTGCTGCCCGACGCCGCGCCGCAGACGGTCGCGGAAGTGCGCTCCCTGGGGGGGCTGGCGCTCGAGCTGGAGGGCCACGTTGGCAAGCGATCGCTGCTGATCGGCGACGCGGGCGGGTTCGTGACCGCCTTCAGCCACGAAGGGATCTACCCGGCGATGCGGTCGGCGCAGATTGCGGCGGACGTTGCCGCGCGGGCGCTGCGCGCGGCGCTGCCGCAGGATGAGCTGGCGGGATTCGAGACGGCGTGGCGGGCGGAGCTGGCGGATTATCTGCGCATGCCGAATACAGATCTGGGACTGCTGATTCCGCTGATTTTCAGCAACGCGCAGATGTCGGCGCGCGTTGCGAAGGCATTTCTGCTCGGGCAGGGGTTGTAGTCGCGTGCCCGCCCGCCATTTGTGAAGATTTCGTCAATTCGGTATATCCCAATTGTGGCGTTTTCCCAGCTCGCGTTGCGATCCGCCCCCATAGCGCAAGGTCCGAAGCGTACAGTATTTGCCAGAGCATCGGCGCGAGGCGCGTGCGGCGCGCGGCGTGTTGCGAAGCCGGCTGCGTCGCGTCGATGCCACATGCAACTAGGCAAAAACCTTAAAGAATAATCATGTCTGAGTATTGACAACCGCCGGAATCGTGGTATTGTCTGCCGCGCTGATACGGGGCGTTCGGCGAAGCACACACCAACGTAGCACGCGCCCCCGCGGCCGGCCGAATCGCCGACCGCAGACTGAACGCACGCAAATTGAGCGAACCAGGTTCTGGGCCGCGCGCGGAGAGTTTGCGCGCCGCTTGTCCAGGGGTAGTGGCATTCAACAGTGAGCGAAAACGGTCGAAGCGGCCCATCGTGCCGCCGCGTTCGACCGTCGCATCGCCGCGCGATGCCCGCAAGGGCCGGCGGCATTCATCACTTTTTTTCGGGAGGTGAGCCAATGGAGCGAACATGCCTGAGACTCGCGGCATGTGGGGCGCTGGGCGCCGCGCTGTGGAGCGCGCCCGCCGAGGCACAGGTCACAAACCTGAACACCAGCGAGAATTTCGCGACGATTTCCGCCGCGATCGCGGACGCGGACACGCTCGACGGCCACGTGATTGAGGTCTCGGACGGGACGTACGTCGAAAACGTCCCGATCAACAAGAGCATCACGCTGCGCTCGGTGAACGGCCGCGCGAGCACGACGATCCAGGGAATTTCGAGCGCCGGCGCGCTCGGCGCCGTGACGGTGACGAACAACACCAACGGCCTGGTGCTCGGCGGGGCGGGGCAGGGCTTCACGATCCTGGGCATCGACAACGGCAATCCCGGCATCGAGAACGCCGCGGTGTACTTTCAGGGCGGACACAGCAACGCGCAGATTCTGAGCAACGAGATCTGCGCCCGCGGCGACGCGGCGCTGATGACCGAGTTCGGCGCGGCGATCAGCGGTTTCGTCATCGACGACAACATCTTCTCCGGCTCGACATTCTTCGATCCGCCCGCGGGCACCGGTTTCGGCTCGCAATTCACGCTGCCGAACGTGCCGCGCCAGCTTGTGGTCATGGGCTGCGGTGCGGGCTGCGCCAGCACGTCGGACATCACGTTCACGAATAACCAGATCGTCGGCACGGCGGGCGGCGTGAACATCAGCAGCCAGGAGCAGGGCAACACGCTGGTCACGCTCGACGCGGCCGGCGTGACCGTTTCCGGCAATACGTTCGCCGGCACGACGACGCGCTTCGGTTCGACGCTGCGCTGCCGCGGCACGGGCGTGTTGATCGACAACAACACGTTTGACGGCTCCAACCAGACGGCCACGACGAATTACATGTTCCTGCAGCGCGGCGCGGGCGTGCTGTCGGTCGCGCCGGAGACGCTGGCGGACGTGGTGTCGGACAACGACTTCTCGCCGCCGGCGGTGCTGGCGCCGACCATCGACCCGTACACGATTTTCATCGGCTTCAACGCGCTGACGCTGGAAATCGGCGACTGTCCGGACGACACGCACCCCGGCACCGACGGTTACCAGATCGAGGTCGAGCTGTGGATGCGCGGGCTGAGTCAGAACGTGACCGGCTTCGCCGCGTTCCTCGCGTACGACACCGTTCAGCTCAATTATGAGCCGACGCTTTCGTCCTACTCGCCCGCGCCGTTCGACACGCACATCTCCGGAACGAACCAGGCCGACGACGGCACGCTGCAGCTCGACGGCTCTTACGCGCCGCAGTTCCCGCCGGCCGGCGGAACGGATCAGGATGCGCTGCTCGCGACGCTGGTCTTCACCGTCAGCGTGCAGTGCGGCGCGCCGGACGTCGCGTTCGACCTGTCGCAACCGTTCGACTCGGAGCTGAGCTTCCAGGGCACGCCGGTGACGACGGTGCTGATCGACGCGCCCAGCGACGTCACGCTCGACGACACGCCGCCCGTCATCGCGAGCTGCGCCCCGTCGGCGGAGACATACGTCGTCGACGCGAATTGCGAGGCGACCGTCACGTTCACCAGCACGGTGACGGACAATTGCGGCATCGACGCGGCCGGCGTCACGCCGAGCTTCGCGATCACCAGCGGCAACGCGACGGTGACGTTCAACCCGCTTACCGACTGCACGATCACGCAGGTCAGCCCGACGGAGGTCGGTGTGTCTTGCTCGGCGCTCGTTTCCGATCTGACGGGCTGCCCCGCGGTGGTGCAGTTCACGCTCGACGCCGTGGACAACTGCGGCAACATCGCGACCTGCGTCGATACGGCGCAGGTCGTGGACAACACGGCGCCGGAGATCGTCTGCTCGGCCACACAGGCGACGTACCAGGTCAATGGCAACTGCCAGGCCACGGTGACGTTCAACGCGACGATCACCGACAACTGCTGCGTGAACGCGGCGGACGTGAGCGGCGCGATCATCTTGACCACGCCCAACGCGGAGATCGGCGCGACAAGCTGCCTGGCGACGCAGGTTTCGGTCAACGAAGTATCGCTGCATTGCACGGCCGTGGTGTCGTTCCTGACCAGCTGCCCGGCGACGGTCGAGTTCACGGTCAACGCCGACGACTGCTGCGACAACGCCGCCATCGCGTGTGTGGCAACGGCGAACGTGGAAGATGCGATCGATCCGACGATCACGTGCCCGGATGACATCTCGGTCGATGCCGATGCGGGCGGATGCACGGCCACGCTTGTGTTCGTCGAGCCGTTCGACAACGCCGTGCCGCTGTGCGCGACGCAGACGCCCAACTGCTACTACGTCGATCGCTATCCGCCGGCCGGCTTTGCGTCGGCGGTCTTCGGCGGCGGCAATCGGCTGCGGCACAGCATCTCGTCGGCCGACTCATACGGCACGCGGCCGCCGGGCTATCAGTCGATTTTCTACAACACGCAGGGCCGCAAGTATGACGTGGACATGCCGGTCGGAAGCACGCTGGCGATCGACCTGTTCATCCCGTCAAGCTGGGCGACTGACGCGCGGCGCGCCGACATCTGGGCGACCGCGTTCGACGCGCAGGGCGCGATCTCGGGCTTCCCGATCGTCGGGTTCGTGAACAATGATCCGGCCGATCCGTTCAACCCGAACCCGATCGGGGCGAACCTCGTGCCGCGCTTCCGCATTTTCACGCAGGACACCGATCAGAACCCGGGCAACGGCTACACGCCCGACTGGGTGAATCTCGGCCTGCCGGTCGGGTTTGCGTTTGACACGTGGAACCGGCTGGAGATCGAGCTGACGGCGACGAGCTTCGTGTTCAACGTGGACGGCCCCGGCGCGGCCGACCTGACGTTCACGGACAACATCGCGTTCGGCAGCGTGCGGCTCGGGAACGCGATCATTCAGGCGTACAGCTTCTCCGACCCGACGTACCCGGTCGGCGATTCGTACGACGTCTACTGGGACAACTTCACGACCGGGCCGAAGGGTCCGATCGCGCTGGACAACTGCTGCATCGACAGCGTGACGTACGTGCGCAGCGACAACCCGGTCCTCACGTGGAACGACCCATTCCCGCAGGGAGTGACGACGGTCACGTGGACGGTCGAAGATTGCTGCGGCAATCAGGATACGTGCGCCCAGACGGTGACGGTGAGCGGGCGCAACCAGGTGCATGCGTCGGTCACACTGGTGGGCGTGAACGCCGGCGCGGGAATCTCGCGCTGCATCAAGTTCATCGCGAAGAACGGGCTGGACTGTGCCGATCCCGAGTATGTGACGGTGAATTTCACCGGCAACCCGGCGACGGGCACGGCGCTGTTCGACGTGGAGTGCGGCTTCTGGACCGAACTCTGCGCCAAGGATGAGCAGCACACGATGTACAATTCGGTCGCGCTGACCGACTGCGGCGCGTACTACTCGACGTTCGCGAGCATCCTGCTCAACGGCGGCGACAACGACAACGACAGCGACGTCGACATCAACGACGTGACCTGGCTGCTCTTCCAGTTCGGCAGCCCGGTGGTGACGAACCCGACGTGCATTCCGTGGACCGCGGCGCTGCGCGACGCGGACTACAGCAACGACGGGGCCGTCACGTCGCTCGATTACACGTTCATCACGAACAACTGGCTCGACTTCTCGACCTGTCCGTGCGCGGCACTGTCCGGCGGCGGCGGCTCCGAGCCGGCTTCGGATGAGGTCGAGCCGATGCTGTCGGACACGTTCCGCACCGCGCGGCCGGCGGATGAGCTGCCGGCGGACGTGGCGGATCGCGTAGACTTGAACCGCGACGGCGTCGTGGACTTCCACGACGTGAAGATCTTCGAGGATCGCAATGGGCTGTCCCATTCGCTCTCGAACAAGATCGAGCAGACGGCGAACCTGCGGTCCCGTCTGGACAAGCAGGCGCCGGCCGCATCGCCCCTGGGCGATCGCAAGCCGTAGTCGGGCATGGCGCTTCCGCCCGGCCGCCTTCGCGCGGCCGGGCGGCGGCGCTTTGGGCACTTGTTTTTTTCGCGGCATGCCGGGCCGGCGGCGCCCGACGCGCGGTCCCGGTTTGCCGGTCTTTCTTGCACGGAGAGGGACATGCGATTTTTGTGCAACGCGATGGCGGCGGCGTTTCTGATCGTCGGCTGCGTCGCGTGGAGCCCGCCCGCCCGCGCGGGCCAGACGGTCGACCTGTTCTTTTCGCCGGCGGCGGCGACAGCACAACCAAACGACGTGATCGAGATCGAACTCGTCGCCAGCGCGGCCGAGGCCGGCACGGCGACGATCTCGGCGGTCGACGCGTTGCTGACGTGGGATCCGCAATACGTCGAGCTGGTCGAGTTTGTGAATCCGCCCGGCGTGTGGCTGGTGGCCGGCTTCCTGCCGGACCCGGACGGGATCAACACGGACACGACGGACGGCGAGGCGCTATTCACCGCGCTCGCGCCGCCGACGGAGCTTCCGACGCTGCCGCCCGATCTCGTAATCACGCGATTTCGATTCCGCGCTCTGGCGAACACGCCTTCCACGGTCGTGCGGCTCATCCCCAGTGCCGGGCAGTTTGCCCGAACGCGCGTGCTGGGCGAAGGGATTCAGAACGACGTGACCGGCGACATCACGGGCGCGGCCACCGACATCGCGATCGGCGTGCCGTTGCCGGCGATGAGCGAGAGGGGCGCGGCAACGCTGGCGGCGGCGATAAGCGCGGCGGCGGTGCTGCTCCTTCGCGTGCGTCGAGGACGCGAATCCGAAATGACAGCGCGGTGAAAGCGCGTCGTCGGCCCATCGGTCCGGGGAGCGGCCTCCCGTGTCCGGGGGGCCGGCCTCCCGTGTCTGGGTGGCCGGCCTCCGGCCGGTCTCCTTCCGAAGGCGACGCGCCAGCGCGCCGGCATCTCGCATTGCGGGCCTTCCCGCTCGATGGGCCCGCGCTTGCGCTTGGCTTTCGGATTTGGAAGAGAATGCAGCCGAGGGCGGCTGCGGTCCACGAAGGCAGCCGCCGTCTCTGCAA
>CAZHIE010000041.1:0-15967 GCA_964532435.1 uncultured Planctomycetales bacterium | reverse complement strand
AGAGAATGCAGCCGAGGGCGGCTGCGGTCCACGAAGGCAGCCGCCGTCTCTGCAACTCTGTCCACTAACCCGCGCTGGCCACGTCCAGCGGCTGCGGCCGCCGCTGGTCGTCCACCGCGACATACACGAGCGTGGCTTCGGTGACCGGCACGAGCATGCTCGGGTTCTCGAATCGTTCCGCCTCGACCCATACGTGAATGGTCATCGACGTGCGGCCGGTGCGGACGAGCCGCGTGTAGAGACTGAGCACGTCGCCGACGAAAACGGGCTGCTTGAATTCGACCTTGTCGATGGCGACGGTGACGAACTTGTGCGGCGTGTGCTCGCGGGCTTCGACAGCGCCGGCCTGGTCGATGTAGCTCAGAATCACGCCGCCGAAAATCGTGCCGTGGGCGTTGGTGTCGCGCGGCATCATCATGACGCGAATCGCCGGACATCCTCGCGGATTCTGCTTCATCGATATGCCTCCGTCGCCGACGCCGCCGAGAAAGCGCAGCCCACGGCGGCCGCGGTCCATTCTCCCATCGACAGCGCGCTTAGCATAGCTCCACCGGCTGCGCGGCGTTGATTCGTATCGCGCGCATCGGCCAGCGATGCCCCAATTCGCGCGTACAGAGGATCGGAACGCGGCGCCGGGCGGGTGCGTGCCGCCGCAACAGCTCGAGCACCGCGCCGCGCTGGTCGCGATCCTCCTTGCTGTGAAAGTCGCCGAGCAAGACGCCCGCAACCCGCTCGAACCAGCCCGCCAGCTTCAGCGTCGCCAGGTAGCGATCGATGCGATACGGGGCTTCGTTCACGTCCTCGATCGCCAGCCAGCGGCCGTCCGGCCGGAGCCGCCGGGCAAGCCTGCCCGCGAGCATCGTCACGAGGACACTCAGGCACCCGCCGATGATGCGGATCGGCCCGCGCGGCGGCCGGCCGGCGACGCACTCGCAGCGCAGCGGCCCGCCGAACAGCGCGTCGAGCTCCGATTCGCCGATCGCGCGGCGCGACTGCGCCGATGAAGCGCGGCGAGACGTGCGACCGGGGCCGGCGCTGGGTTCCGCAGCGCCGGCGACGATGCGCGTCGCGCCCGATGCGTCGCCGTCGCCGATCCACGCCGGCAGCCGCCGCCAGAATGCCGACAGTGCGTCGCGCGCCGCGGCCGGACTGTCCACCTTCCATGCCAGGTAGTTGGGGCACAGCCAGTACACGCCGCGGCCGCAGCGGTAGCTGGCCACGAGGTTCACAAGCGTCGTCATCTCGCTGAATCCGAACATCCACAGGGGCGCTCGGCGCCGCGCCAGCGGCCGGAGGTCGAGATGCGGAACAATCCGCGAGAACCATCCGCCGCCGCTGGCCGCGACGATGGCCGCGGTGTCCGGATCGCGCAGGGCATTGTTGACGTCGGCGATGCGCGCGTCGTCGTCGCGTCGTCCGCCCTGCCGCTCATCCTCCTGGGCCGCGAGGATGCGGCGTGACGCGGTGAGCCGGCAGTCGGCGGGCAGCGCCTGCTCGACGAGAGAGATATATTCGGCGGCGCTCGACATCCCGAGCCGGGGGAGGTCTTTTGACAACGGATTGGCGTGCGCCAGGAGGTGGATTCTCCGTCGGGCGCGAGCGGGCGAGGTGGATCGAACGTCGTCGCGCAGCGCAGGGCTCATCCATTTTCCGTTCGTGGTGTCCCGGAGTATAGCGAGCGGAGCGTCGCACAGGTTGCGCCGGAAACCGACCGCCGGCGGCCGATCGCCGGCGCTTGCGGCGGCGCTTCGGCGCGGCGTGCTTGACACTCCACCACTCCGTCGCATTTCATGTTGTCGAATCGCCCGCTTCCGCCCTTCCCCGGAGCTCCGCCATGCCGCTCATCGATCTTCGCTCCCAGGCCGCTTGCCGCACGCCCGAGCAGATGCTCGCACACCTGCGCGCGTTCGAGCTGCGGCCGAAGTTTTCGGCCGGCATCTGGTTCTTCTCTCCGCCCAACAGCCGCTTTCATGCGAAATATCAGCCCGATCGAACGATCGAGCAAAGGCTGGAGATCGCCGCCACGCTCAAGGACGCCGGCCTCGTCGCGCTCGAAGCGCACTATCCCAACGAGATCAACGAGGAAAACGTCGGCCTGTGGAGAGATTTCGAGCGCGCCACGGGCATTCGCCTGCTTTCCGTCATCCCGCTGCTGTTCTGGGATGCGCAATTCGAGTGGGGCTCGCTTTCCAGCCCGCTCGCCGCCCCGCGCGCCGCCGCGATCGAGCGAACCAAGCGCGCCCTGGCGCTCAACAAGCAACTCGGCTGCGACTTCGCCATCGTCTGGCCGGGAATCGACGGATATGAGAATCCCTTCGGCCACGACTTCGCCGCCCTGCGCGAGCGCTTCGCCGACGGCCTGGCCGAAGCGCTCGACGCCGTGCCGGGCGTGCGGATCGCGTTCGAGCCGAAGCCCTATGAGCCGCGCGGGCGAATCCTGTTCGGCACGACGCCGGAAGGGTTGCTGCTCGCGCAGCAGGTGGAGTCGAAGCTTCGCCACACGGAGAATCGCCGGCTGCTCGAGGAGGGTCACGGTCTGCTCTGCATGAACCCCGAAATCGGGCATGTGTTAATGGGATTCGAAGACCTGCCCTACGCGTTCAGTTGGCCGTTGTCGCAGGGCCGGCTGGCGCACAGCCATTGGAACAGCCAGCCACTCGGCAATTACGACCAGGATCTCAACGTCGGCGTCGTCGCGCCGGAGCAACTGGAAGCGCTGCTGTACACGCTCAAGATGCACGGGTACAGCGAGCACTTCGGCATCGACATCAATCCCGAGCGCATGCCGGTGGACGTCGCGCTCCGCATCAGCTTCGACGCCGTGCGGGCCGGCTGCGACCGCGTCAACGGCCTCGATCACGAGGCGATTCTCCACGCGCACCAGCACCCCGACCGTTGCCGCGGCTGGATCGAGGCGTATCTGCTGCGCGCCCGCGCCAGCCGGCCGGAAAGGCTCTCGCCGCTGCCGCGGCCGTGCTGAGCCAGCTCGGCACGGCGGCGAGACGTGCCCGGCTTGACGCGATCTTAACTCGGGCAGCACCTGCGTTTAGCGCGCGGACCTTCAGATATCCCCCGAACGGTGCAGTGCCGCCGTATATGATCTGTAGAGGAAGCGCGAGCCCGTGAGCGTGAACAGCAAAACGATACTTCTGGTCGAAGACGAGCGCGATCTCTCCGACGCGCTCACGTACCACCTGAAAAAGGAAGGCTACGTCGTCCGCACGTCGTACGACGGCGCGTCGGCGCTGGCGGAAGTGCAGCGGCGCCAACCCGACCTGATCCTGCTCGATCGCATGTTGCCGCGGCAATCGGGCGACGACGTGGCCATGCGCATCAAGGGCGATCCGCGCACCGCCAACATCCCCATCATCATGATCACCGCCAAGGCCGAGGAGACCGACGAACTGGTCGGCTTCGCGCTGGGCGTCGATGATTACGTCCGCAAGCCGTTTTCGATGAAGCTCGTGCTGGCCCGCGTCGCGGCGGTCTTGCGCCGACAGGAACAGACCGCCGAGGGCAGCGAAGTGCTCACGGCCGGTCCGGTTCAATTGGATCGTGGTCGTCACGAAGTCCGCGTCGACGACGTGCCGATCGCGCTGACGGCGACCGAGTTCCGCGTCCTCGCGGCGCTGATCGCCGCGCGCGGGCGCGTGCTCGACCGCGAGCGCCTGATCGACGCCGTGCTCGGCTACGGCGTGGCCGTCACGCACCGGACGATCGACGTTCACATCGCCGCCTTGCGCAAAAAGCTCGGCAGCGCGGCCAACTGGATTCACACCGTCCGCGGCGTCGGCTACGCTTTCCGCGAACCGGTCGGCGACGCCGCCGCGGCCGAGTAGTCCGATCGCGCCGTCTCCAAGCCCGCCTGTCCTCAGGTTGGTCTCTGCGATCCCGCCTGTCCCACGCGGGTTCCACTTTCTCGATCCCGCCTGCCCTCTGGCGGGGCTACGTGTCTTCCCCCCGATGCGAAAAAAAATCTCGATTCCGCCAGACCCTCAATCCGAACCAGCGGGCCGGCGGAATCCCCGGGGCAGTCGGTTACAATCCACCTCATCGAAGCGGCTTTCGGGACTCTGCCATGCCCAGACGCAACGTCGCGCCGGACCGACCGCACCGCCGCCCGCGGCCCGCCGCGGCGCGCCCGTCGCCACGCACATTGCCGCCCCCCGGCACCATCAAGCTGGCCGCCCCGCTCCTCTTCATCGCCGGGCTGCTCGCGCTCGATCTGGCCGCCATCGCCGCCCTGCTCCTCGTACTCGAACACGTCGCCGGAATCAGCCTGCCCGGCTGCGGCGCGGGAAGCCCTTGCGCCCGGGCGGCCGCCGGCCCCTTCGGAAAGCTGCCGCTCACGGCCTGGCCGACCTCTTTCGCCGGCTTTGCATACTTCACCGCGCTGACCGCGCTCTGGGCGCTGGGTCGCGGAGCGCTCTCGCAGCCGCTGCGCTGGGTGGTGCGGCTGGGCGCCATCGGTTCGGTCGTTTACCTGTCAATCATGCTCAAGGAAGGGTACGTCTGCATGTATTGTGTCGCGGTCCACGTCGGAAATTTCGCGTTCGTCGCGTTTTCGGAAATCAGCCGCGTGCGCGGCGCCGTGCCCGCGCTGCACATCGCGCGCAGCCCGCTCAGTTCGCTGCTGCTCCTTGCCGCTGTGCTCGGTGTGATCTCCGTGCCGCTCGGCGTGGTGGAGGCCCAGGCGCAGCAGGCGCAGCGCCAACAGAGCGAAGACGCGCTGCGGCAGGACATCCAGAATCTCACCGGCGGCGGCAATTCCGCCGCCAGCGCGCCCGCCGCTCCGCGAAAACCGTTCACCGGCCGCTATCGGCACGGCCCGGCCGACGCGCCGATCCGCCTGGTCATGTTCACCGATTACCAGTGCGCCGATTGCCGCAACATCGAGCAGCAGATCAAGCAGGTTCTCGCGCAGCGCCAAGATGTCTCGCTTTCGACCAAGCACTTCCCGTTCTGCTCGAAATGCAACAAGCACGTCAGCGTCGATCTGCACGCCAACGCCTGCTGGGCGGCCCGCGCGGCCGAGGCGGCCGGCATCCTGTGGGGCGACGAAGGCTTCTACAAAATGCATCACTGGCTCTTCGATCGCGAGGGCAAATTCGAGACGAAGGAAGTGCTCGAAGCCGGCATCCGCTCGCTCGGCTATGACCCGGCCGGCTTCACTACCGTCATGCAGGGGCAGGAAACGCTTCGCCGCGTCGAGCAGGACGTGGACGAAGCGGTCGATCTGGGGCTGCACTTCACGCCGATGATTTTCATCAACGGCGTGGAGTTGAAGGGCTGGGCCGCGCCGAACGCGCTCGTGCGCGCCGTCGATGCCCTGGCCGCGACGAATCCGCCGCGCGGCAGCGCAGAGAATGACCAGCCGCCGCGCGCCGCGCAAAAGCTGATCGACGACTGGGCCGCCGGCGAAAAAACGCCCGACCTCGTGCCGGACAAGGATTGCTGGCCGATCGGCCCGGCCGGCGCAAAGGTGCGCGTAGTCGTGTTCGGCGATTACCTGGAGCCCGGCACGATCGAGGCCGATGCCGCGATCCGCGCTTTCATGGCCGGGCGCGGCGACGTTCGCTACGTTTTCCGGTTCTTCCCCGTCGACAAGTCGTGCAATCCGCAGGCGCCGGACACGAAATTCAACAGTTGCGCCGCCACGCGCGCGGCGATCGGCGCGGGTCTGGCCGGCGGCGCCGAGGCGTTCGCCAAGTTGCACAATTGGATTCTCGCGAATCGCGGAAAATCGAGCGAGGCGGAGATCCGCGCAGCCTGCGCCGAACTGGCGCTCGACCCGGCCGACGTCGCCGCCGCCTCCGCCCGGCCGGAGGTTCTGGCGATCATTCTGCGCGACGCGCGGGCGGTCCAGCAGCTTGGCCGGCGTCAATACGACCAGCGCATGGGGCAAGGCGGCTTGCCGATGATCTATGTGAACGAGCGGGCCGTCCCGCGCTGGAAGCTCGACAACCGGCTGATCCTGCCCGAAATCCTGGAGCGCGCGACGCGGGAGTAGCCCGCCCCGTGCGCGCTACGCCAGACAGTTCGGATGGCAACACCGTCGCTCATGTCGCGCCGGTTGCCACGCGTCACTTCGGCTGCGGCTCCGACTGCGGGCGCGAGCTGGCCGGCGGAGCGGGGGGGCGTGCGCGAGATTCGCGCGCTTCGTTCTCCTGGCGGGCGGCCTCCGCCTGTTCCTTCGTCGGTACGCGCTCCAGGCAGGGGCACAACTGCGTCTGGTAGATGTCGTCAACGGGCTTCCGCAGCCGGGCGAATGCCTCGTCGCGTTGCGCAAGCGTGATCTCGTCGGCGGCGCGCTTGCGGACGAGCGCGGCGAAGTCGTCGATTTTCGTTCGGAGGTACTGTGCGGCGGCATCCTCGGCGCGGCGCAGGCAGCGGGCAGTGGCTTCGCGCTGCTCGGCGTTCAGTCCGTGGCGGTTGTTAAAGCGGGAGACGTGCCGTGCCCATTGCGAGACGAACGACTGAACCGTGCCGACGCTGGCGCGCAGCTCGGCCACGCGCGTAAGGTCGGGGTTGACGTATCCGCCGGCGAACATTGCTTTCATGATCGGCCCGGTCTCGATGGTTCCCGCCTTAACGGCGGCCTGGTATTCCGCGAACGGCATGCGGCCCGAGCCGTCCCAGATTAACGTGCCCGGCGGGTCACCGGGCATGTGGATCTGCATTCCGGATTCGAAACCGGCGTCTTCGGGGCCGAAGCGCTCGGGCTGATTCCGGTCGTCAAACGATGCGGCCGAAACGACGAATTCGGTGCGTTGCTCGCCGTTGCAGGTTGTGACGACGCGCTCGGGAAACCACACGTCGCCGTAGCGGGCCAGATCGATGCGCGATTCCCATGTGCGGCCGGCCCCCGAGGCGGTGACGCACACAGGGTTCCAGCCTTTTGCCTCGTCAATGTCGTACCGATACGTGCGGCCACCGTCGAAGTGGGCGGTGACGCGGTGGATCGAGCCATTGCGCTCTACGTCGAACCGCTGCGCGTCTTTGAGTACGTCCGCGACCACGCGCGCCGTATCGCGGCCTTCAAGGCCGTCCCAGCTCGCACACAATCCAATCGCGCGCGGATCCCACGTTGCCGCTCCGGCGTAGTAAACGTGCCCGCCTTCCCACTGATCCGGCCGCGACATCGATCCGCCGTAACCGAAGCTAAATGTGCAGTAGGCCATCTCGCGCGTTCGGACTGTTCGCGCAACGCCGCACTGCACCGGTTCACCGCGATCATCGCGGAAGAGGACGCCGTCGAGATCGCCTTCGTAGTCCAGAATGGAATCGCCGTTGCGCGCGGTGCGGAAGCTGTAGCGCTGTACGGGCGAGCCGACCAGTCGATATCCGCCCGTGACAATGCAGGAAATGCTGGTATTGGCGAGACGCTCGCGCGCCAGGAGCATGCGCGTCAGTGGCTCTGGCATTGGAACGTCGGCAAGCAGCAGGCAAAGTGCATATGCGAGAAACATCTTGGGTGCTCCCGTCAAATCACATCGGCCACTGAGTAGAACATGATTCGGCGGGGCTGCTGATGACAAACTTGTCGCGATATACCCAACTGTTCCAATAGATGCAATTATCCTGACCGAGGCAGAAGTGGTCCTCCGGCGACAGAAGATTCGCACATTCATGAATGTAGCAGCAAGGCGTGTTTGCATAGAGCAGCGCTTTCGTGCAGGACGCGGGCAGCCCAGGACACCCAACGACGTTTGAGATGAAACTGACGCGCTCACTCGTGTAGTAGCCAGTGCATTGGTTGAACCCATTGCACAGACAGCCCGGATCGGACACTTCGGTGCAGCAGTACGACTCGTCCGTCCACGCCTTCAGACATACCTGTGTCGGCTGACTCCCCTGTGCGCCCGCGACCGGAACGAGCGCGCCAACAGACATACCGACGACGATGACCAGCAGTGACTTGTACATGGGAGCTCCTTGGAAGTGAAAGCACCTGTGACGTGCTGTGAACGCCGGGGCGAATCGCGCGGGAGTGCGAGGCGTTCCCGAAGGGCGGCGCGAGTCGCCTAAGCCTTCTCTTGGGGGGGGCAGAACATCCGCGCATCTCCACTCATACGCTCGAAGCATAGCACCTACTCAGGGGTTGACAAGGGCAGTTTCAAAAAATGCGGCAGTGTTCTTTCCAATCGACACAGACCACGACGGCGATGCTGAGGCCGACGTAGCCGTCCGTGTTCCCGCCGCCCGGCAGTTGTCGGCCGGCTCGCGGGCGTCTAGACTATCCCAGCCATCAGGGGATCGGCCGCCCAGTCATGCGGATCGGCGGTCGCAGGGCCATCAAGACCCGCAGTTGGATCGAATGGCTTGGCGCGCCGCGCCGACGATGGGGATTCGCGCACTCGGACGCTCTTGCACACGGTCCGGCATCGATTCGCCACATCCTCGAAAGGAGTCGATCGTTCATGCACAAGCCACGCGGCCCGGCCGCCAAGTTCCATGCGCCCGCCGCGATGCCCGGCGGCTCGACCAGCGGCCCCGCCCAGCCGGTCGAAGGCGTGCTCGAACTCGACGCACAGGGCGCCGGCTTCGTCCGCTCGACCGCCAAGAACCTCGCCGTCCGGCCGGATGATCCCTATGTCCCCACCGACATGATCAAGCGGCTGGGGCTGCGCGGCGGCGAGACGGTGGCCGGCGCGGCGGCGCGCGTCGATCGCGGCAACCGGCGGTTCCAGCTTTCGCGCGTCGAAAAAGTGATGGGGGTGCCCGCCGCCGATTGGCAGCCGCCGACGCACATCAACGACACGGTGGCGGTCGATCCGCACGAGGCGCTGCGCTTCGACACGCCGGGCGGGCCCGCGACGATGCGCGTGGTCGAACTCTTTACGCCCATCGGGCGCGGGCAGCGCGGGCTGATCGTAGCGCCGCCGCGCACGGGCAAGACCATCCTCCTGCAGCAGATGGCCCACGGCATCGCCGTCAATCACCCCGACATCTACATGATCGTCCTGCTGATCGACGAGCGCCCGGAGGAAGTGACCGACATGCGCCGCAACGTGCATGGCGAAGTGGTCGCGTCGAGCAACGACCTCGACATCGCTTCGCACGTGCGCGTGGCCCGGCTGGTGATCGAGCGGGCCCGCCGGATGGCCGAGGCGGGCGGGCACATTCTGATCCTGCTCGATTCGATCACGCGGCTTGCGCGGGCGTTCAACAGCTTTGTGGGCAGCAGCGGGCGGACGATGACGGGCGGGCTCGACATCCGCGCGCTTCAGGAGCCCAAGCAGATTTTCGGCTCGGCCCGGCGGATCGAAGGCGGCGGCTCGCTGACGATTATCGCCTCGGCACTGGTGGAAACGGGAAGCCGCGCCGACGACTTCATTTTCCAGGAATTCAAGGGCACGGGAAACATGGAGCTGGTGCTGAGCCGCGAGCTGGCGAATCAGCGCATCTGGCCTGCGATGGACCTGGCGCAATCCGGCACGCGCAAGGAAGAGAAGCTGCTCGATCCGGATTCGCTGCGCAAGGTCTCGCTCCTGCGCCGCCAACTCCACGACGCCCCGCCCGCCAAGCAGATGCTCACGCTGCTCGACCGTCTGGCCCCATACCCGGACGTCGCGTCGTTCCTCGCAAGCCTGAAGGCATAGCCCGCGCTAGGCGGGCGTCCTCTCCCGCTGCGAAGTCGCAAATGAGCCCGCCTGTCCTCAGGCGGGTCTTCAAACGCGAGCGGCCGGTTCGCCGCCTGAGTCCACACTTGCACCCCGCCCGCTCCCGGTTTCCAATTCGGACCGCTTCCTACGGCGTTCAAGAAACAAGGAGCCATTCCGCATGAACACGCGCCCCGCCCGATTCAAATTCGCTTCATTCGCGCTCGTCGGCCTCGCCGCCGCCGTCGCGCTGCTCGTCGCGCCCGTCTCCGACACGCCCGCGCCACCGGCCGCCCGCGCTGCCGAGAGGTCCGCCAAACTTCGCATCGGAGTGTCCGTGCCGGCCGCCGATCACGGCTGGACCGCGGGCATCGCGTGGTGGGCGCGCCGCGCGATGGATCTCTACCCAGACGTCGAGTGGTCGTTCGCCACCGCGCTCGACCCGGCCAAGCAGACCGCAGACATTGAAGACATGATGGTCAAGGGCGTCGACGGCCTGGTCATCCTCGCGACCGAGAGCGCGCCGCTGACCCCCGTCGCCAAACAGGCGCATGAGAAAGGCATCTTCATCGTCAACGTCGATCGCGGCTTTCTCGAGCCCGTCGCCGACATCTTCCTGGAGGGCGACAACAAGGCCTTCGGCCGCAAGTCGGCCGAGTTCATGGCTCAACGGCTGGGCGGCAAGGGCAACATCGTCATCCTCGAAGGCATCCCCAGCACCGTGAACAGCGATCGCGTCGGCGCGGCGCTGGAGGTCTTCAAGCTGCATCCCGACATCAAGATCCTTGGCCAGCAGCCCGGCATGTGGAACCGCGAGAAAGCGCTTCAGGTAATGGAAAACTTCCTCACGCAGCACAAGAAGATCGACGCGGTCTGGGCCTCCGACGACGACATGGCCCTCGGCGTGCTTCAGGCGCTGAAAGAAGCCGGCCGCGAAAAGGAAATGTGGGTGTTCCCCGGCGCGGGCATGAAGGAAGTCATCAAGATGGTCATGGACAAAGACCCGCGCATTCCGGCGAACATCACCTATTCGCCCAGCATGATCGCGGCGGGAATTCAGATCTGCGTCTCGACGCTGCGCGACGGAAAAAAGGACAAGGTGATGGAGTTCATGCCGCGCCACCTCATGATCGACGTCGAGTTGATCACGCCGGAAAACGCGCGCCAGTTCTACTTCCCCGATTCCGTGTATTGAGTGGGAGATGCGCGTGAGGCGCTTCGATACGCTGGTCTGCGCGCTGCGCGCACCCGCAACTTCGGTCGCAGGGTTCGCTCCCTGACGGTCGCGGCTCGGATCGAATGCAGCCCGGGGGCGGCTGCGGTTCGACTCTGGATCAGAGCCGCGACCGTCAGGGAGCGCGGCGCGGTGCGCCGGTTGCGGGTCGGTTGGCGCGCGGCGCCACTGCTCTTGAGCAGTGGTCTGCGGCCGGCGAGGGCGCACTGCTCAAGAGCAGTGGCACACGTGTCGGGGCCACCGGCCGGCATGCGCATGAGGCATTCGCTTGAAGCGCTTTGATTTCCAGGTCTGCGCGCTGCGCGCACCCGCAACTTCGGTCGCCGGGTTCGCTCCCTGACGGTCGCGGCTCGGATCGAATGCAGCCGGGGGCGGCTGCGGTCCACGAAGGCGAACCCTACGAGTCGGCGCGCGAATACGCGAGCTCGTAATACTCCACGTCCTCGATCGGGTTGAAGTAATACGCCGCGATCCGTCGAAACCCGAGCGATTCATACAACGTCATCGCCGGCGTCATCGATCGGTGCGTGTCGAGAACCATGCGCGCATACCCGGCCCGCCGGCCGGCCGCCACAATCTCCGCCGCCAGCAATCGCCCCACACCCGCTCCGCGGCACGCCGGCCGGACATACAGCCGCTTCATCTCGCACGCGCCGTCGTCCGCCGGTCGCAGCGCCACGCAACCGGCGCTCGCGCCGCCCACCCGGCAGAGCAGCAGCGCGCCCCCCGGCGGCGCATACGCGCCCGGCAGATCGCGCAGCTCGTCGTCGATTCCCTGAAAGCACAGGCTGAACGAGAGCGAGCGGACATACTCGCGCAGCAATTCGCGCACATCGTCCAGCGCCGGACCGGCCGTCACGTGCTCGATTTCGATCGAAGCCGGCGTCATGTCGGATTGGCTCATTGGGCGCGAGCGAGACTCCGCCTCGCTCGTTCCCGAATCGGGTCTGGCATTTCGCGATGCGCTACAGCGTTTCCAGTACGTCCGCGATGCGCTCCGCCGCGCGGCCGTCCCACAAATCCGGCACGCGCGCGGCCGGCCGGCGGGCGAGCACGCGGTCGAACGCGTCGGTGATGCGCTGCGTGTCCATGCCGACGAGCTGATTCGTGCCCTGCTCGATCGTGATCGGGCGCTCGGTGTTCTCGCGCAGCGTCAGACACGGCACGCCCAGCACGGTCGTCTCCTCCTGAATACCGCCCGAGTCGGTCAGCACGACCGCCGCCCGGCCCATCAGCTTGAGAAAATCGAGATAACCCAGCGGCTGCGTCAGGCGAATGTTGGGCAACCCGCGCAGGCGCGCCGCGGCGCCCGTGCGATCCATGTTCGCCTGCGTGCGCGGATGAACCGGAAAGATCACCGGCACGCGCCGCTGTACGTGCTCCAGCGCGTCGCAGATCCGCCCGAAGACCGCCGGGTCGTCGACGTTGGCCGGTCGATGCAGCGTAAGCACGGCATATTCGCGCTCGCGCAGCTCCATCCGGTCCAGAATCGGCGACTTCTCCGCGACGGCCTGATGCTCGCGCAGCGTGTCGATCATCACGTTGCCCACCAGGTGAATCCGCGCCTGCGGAACGCCTTCGGCCAGCAGGTTTTTCACGCCCGACGGCTCGGTGACGAACAGCACGTCGCTGATCGCGTCGGTCAAAACGCGGTTGATCTCCTCCGGCATCGTGCGGTCGAAGCTGCGCAGCCCGGCCTCCACGTGAATGACGCGAATGCCCAGCTTCGCCGCCACCAGCGCGCAGGCAATCGTGCTGTTCACGTCGCCGACGACCAGCACCGCGTCGGGCCGCTGTTCGAGCACGACCGGCTCGAAGCGCTGCATGATCAGACCCGTCTGCGCGGCGTGCGAGGCGCTGCCGACTTCGAGGTTTACGTCCGGCCGCGGGATGCGTAGCTCGTCGAAGAATTGTTTGTTCATCGCCTCGTCGTAGTGCTGCCCGGTGTGGACGAGGAACGGATGGAGCGCGGGCCGCGCTCGAAAAACCCGCATCAGCGGGGCGATTTTCATGAAATTGGGTCGCGCCCCGCAGACATTGACGATCTTCACTGGGCAGCCTCCGCCGGGCGCCGTCGGCCGCCGCAGACCGGCGGACGGCCATGCCCAAACGTCGCGACTATAGCCGAAACCCCCGCGCGCCGCGCGTCGGCGCCGCGCGGCAGAATCATACGCCCGGCGTGCAACTGTCCCGATTCCCCCCGCCGCCGCCGCGAGCGCGGCGATTCGCGGCCTCGCCTCGCTATCCCCCGCCGATCGCCGCAAGCCCGGCGTCGTTCGGAAACATCGCCCGCACGATCGCATAAATTCGCAGGGCGGCCGGGTCGAAATCGGTCTTGCCGATCTGAGTGTCCCATTCATGAACCGTCAGCACGCCGCACGAGAAGCTCAGCAGGAATTCGAGCCGCTCGCGCTTGTGGATGTATGCGATGCGCACGTCGAAATCAGGCACGCACGACTTCACCACTCCGCGCGAATAGCTGGCCGGGTCGAGCAGGATTTCGGTGAGCTTCCTGCGCTGCGCGGCCGTGGCCGAGACAGGCTGCCCGCGGATCGGCCAGTCGGCCAGGTGTCCCTCGCGCGCCCGCTGCGGGTCGTTCAGCCGATCGAGGAGCATGATCTGCACGTCGGTCGCGTTGCGGATCAGTGCGATCCCTTCTTCCCCGCCAAACTGGTCGATCACCGCGGGCGTCGGCTTGGCCGGCCCGCGGTTGCAGCCGGCCGACGGGATTGCCAGCAGCAGCGCCGCAGCAAGCCGCAGGCATTTCGACGCGCGTGCGGAATTCATGGGTGGAATCGTACCGCGCGCAAGACGCGGCGACACACGCCGCGCGGGAATACGCTGTTGGGAGCACGGACGCGATTCTCGCGGCAAGGCGCGGAGCAAGTTCGCCCATCAGGGCACCGCGCAAATTCGCCCATCAGGGCGCGGAGCAAGTTCGCCCATCAGGGCGCGGAGCAAGTTCGCCCGTTAGGGCGCCGATCGAGTTCGCCCGTTAGGGCGCACGATGGTTGCCAGGGGCTTCAGCCCCTGGACTAACGCCATTAACTTTCTTCCGCCCGGAGGGCGGGCGAAGCTCGGGACGTTTCGCCCGCCCTCCGCGCGGAAAGCAATCGGGAATGCACCGGCGTCCAGAGACTCAAGTCCCTGGCAACGATCGCGCGCCCGGCCCGGCGAGGAACGGCAACCGCAGAATCTGTCCCGCATTCACGCGAATCCGCTGGGCATTTGTTCACCCGCCGCCCGACTCGCCGATCGCCTATACTGCGTGTACCGGGTGAGCCGCCCGGTGCGCGGGAGTCGCTCGTGTTCACACAGCCCGACGGTCCGCGCCGCGGGCGCCGGCGCTCGTCGACCTCCGACGGGTACGGCAACTCGACATGCCGGATCGCCCGCGCGCCGGCGGAGCGCACGGCCCGAAACGCGCTTCTCGCGATCGCGACGCTTCCGGCCATCGGCGGCTGCCCCCAGCCTCCCGACTCCGCCGATCGAATGCTCGCCGCCCAGCCGATCGCCAGCGGCCTCGTCGCGCCCGTTGCCCTCGCCGCGCCGCGCGACGGCGCCGGCCGGCTCCTCGTTGTCGATCAAATCGGCGTCGTGCGCGTCGTCGCCGGCGGCGCGCTGCTCGACGAGCCATTTCTCGACATCCGCGACCGGCTGGTCGAATTGAGCGCGTCGTACGACGAGCGCGGCCTCCTGAGCATGGCGCTGCATCCCGAGTTCGAAGCCAATCGCCGATTCTTCGTCTGCTACAACGCGCCGCTCGGCGACGACGACCCGCCCGGCTTCGATTCGCAGCTTCGCATCTCCGAATTCCGCGCGGCCGACGCCCTCGACCGCGCCGACGCCGACAGCGAGCGCATCCTGCTGCAAATTCCCAAGCCGCAGGCCAACCACAATGGCGGCCAGCTCGCCTTCGGCCCCGACGGAATGCTCTACGTCGGCGTTGGCGACGGCGGCGGCGCCAATGACACCGGCCACGGCCACACCGCCGGCCTCGGCAACGCACAGGACGTTGCTTCGCTGTTAGGCAAAATTCTGCGGATCGACGTCGACGGCGCGGCGCCATACGAAATCCCGCCCGGCAATCCGTTCGCGGGGCAGAAAGGCGTCCGGCCGGAGATCTTCGCGCTCGGCCTGCGCAATCCCTGGCGTTTCTCTTTCGACGGCGAGCGCCTCTTCGCCGCCGACGTCGGTCAGAACCGGTTTGAGGAAGTCGATCGGATCGTCGCGGGCGGCAACTACGGCTGGAATCTCCGCGAAGGCCTGCACTGCTTCGATCCATCGAATCCGCTGCGTTCGCCGGGCGAGTGCATGCAGCGAGACGCGCGCGGCGAGCGGCTTCTGCCGCCGATCATCGAATATCCACACGCGGGAGAGGGCATTTCCGGGCAGGCGATCGTCGGCGGATTCGTCTATCGCGGCGCGGCGATTCCCGAACTGCGCGGCCGCTACGTCTTCGCCAACTGGAGCGCGAGCTTTCTCGTCGGAGCGGGTAAGCTCCTCGTCGCAAGCGAGGATGAGGCCGGCGCCTGGAGCGCGGCGGAGGTCGCGCTCGCCGACACGGCCGGCGCCCCGCCCGGCGGTTACATTCTGGCATTCGGAGAAGATTCGGAAGGCGAGCTATATGTGCTGTCGAGCCAGCGGCTTGGTCCGGCCGGACGCACCGGCGCGGTCCACAAGCTGACCCCGGCAGAGTAGGACGGAGGTATTTGTGAAGCTTCGCAGTCTGTCTGGCCCCGCAATCGGCCTGTGCGGATCATCTCTGGCGCTGGCGGCGACGGCGGCCGCGGCGCTCTTCGTTTTCGGCTGCCCGCCGCAGCCCAGCGGCAACGACAACACCGGCGAGTTCGTCGAGGTGGAGATGCGCGGCATCGCGTTCACGCCGAAGTCTGTGACGATCCACGTCGGCGAGACGGTTCGCTGGACGAATCGCGATCCGGTTTCGCATACGGTGACCAGCGGCGATCCGGACGTGGAGGGCTTCGGCGATCTGTTCAACTCCGACACGCTCCGCCCGGGCGACCGATTCACGCACACGTTCGACGAGGCCGGCGATTTCGAGTACTTCTGCATCCCGCATCAGCACGTGGCCACGATGCGCCACGCGGAAGTCATCGTAGAACCCTGA
>CAZHIE010000040.1:6905-27826 GCA_964532435.1 uncultured Planctomycetales bacterium | reverse complement strand
ACGTGCCCGGCATCCCGGCGCCAAAGGAAGAGCCCGAGGAATTCACCGGCGAAAAGGCCGACCGGCCGTAGCGGGCGACGCGTCGCTCGTCGCAGTGTCGCCGCGTCGCGGCCCGGCGGATGGGCGATCTCGCCGCTCGGAGACTTCGCGTCCGAGCGGCGCCAGGGGGGCCTTCCCCACTTCCCCATCCCTGCATTCCGCGCTACGCTACCCCGCGTGAACAATCCCCTTCCGCCATCGAGCGCGCCCGCCCACGCATCGCCACGCTGCGCCGCCTGCGGCGAAGACCTCTCCGCCCGCCCACCCGCGGCGCGCTGCCCACGCTGCGGCGCAGCCCCGGCGCCGACCCCGCGCGGTCAATCCATGCTCGATTCCGCCGGACGCGTCGCCGTCGACGTGGCCTGCGTCGGCTGCGGCTACAACCTGCGCATGCAGCCCGACGCCGGCGTCTGTCCGGAATGCGCCCGCCCCATCGCCGACTCGATCCGCGGGTATTACCTGCCGTTCTGCAACGCACAATGGGTGAAGCGCATGGCCGGCGGCGCGACGCTCGCGTCCATCGCGCTGATCGCGGGCGCCGTCGCGATCATCCTCTTCTATCTCGTGCTCATCCTCATCGGCAGCGCCATGAGCGCCGGCGGCGGAATGTCGCCAAGAGCGCCGGTCGAACTGGTCGTCACGAGCTGCATCAGCCTCGTGGTCGGGCTCGCGCTGTTCGCCATGCTCCTGATCGGGCTGACGCGGCTCTCGACTCCCGAGCCGGGCGGCGATATCGGCGGAGAAGGGCTTTCCGCCCGGCGCGTGCTCCGCGCGAGCCTCTATGCCGTGCTGCTCGGTGTCATTCTTTCCGTCTCCGCGTCGTTTCTCCGCGGCATGTCGCGGCGCGGCGGCGTCGACGTCGCAATGGGGATTCTCGTCCTCGTCGCCACGCTGCTGATGATCGGCGCCGCCCTGCTGATCCCCACCGCCGGCTCGCGCCACGTCGCCTGGCTCATGCGGCGAATCCCCCGTCCCGGACTGGCGCGCTTCGCCACCGTGCAGTTCTGGGCCGTGCTCGCCAGTTCGGTCCTGCTCGTGATCGGCTACAGCGCCGCCGTCATCGGAATGGTCTACGCCGCCGGCGCAGCCTTCGGCCCCGGCGGCTTCCCCGCCACCGCCACGGCGCCCGCCGCGCTCGCCTCGACTTCTCCGACCATGCCGGCCGTGCCGCCCATGGCCGAGACGGACGACGCCGAAGGCGCTGACGACGACGCGCCGGCCGATGCCGACCCCGCGACGGCGACCAACACACTGCCGATGACCGCCTCGTTTCCCGCCAGCGCCCCGATGCCGGCGTTCGCCCCCTCGCGGACGCTCGCGGTCGCCGTGGTGGCCGCGGGCTTCGGTTTCTGTGCGCAATTCCTCGTCTGGATTTCCGGCATCGTCCTGCTCGCGCTTGTCGCAGGCGCCCTGCGCAGCGCCGCGCGCGACGCGGAGCGAAACGAATTGCTCGTTCGCGCCGCCGTCGGCGCCGCCGTGCCGTCGCCGTTGCCGTCGCCGTCGCTACCGCCCGAACCACGCGACCGCCGAGCCTGATTCGCACTCCCCGCAATCGATGAGCCGCCGCGCCGCTCCCGCAATCGGCCTCACTCTTCCGCCGCGTCGCGCAGCGCACGATCGATCCACCCGCCGCAGATGACCGCGTCGTCCTCATCGTAGAAAACCGCCGCCTGCCCCGGCGTGACGGCCGACTGCGGCTCGTCGAAGCGCCCCTCGACGTCCCCGTTCGCCAGCACGCGCAGACGCCCCGCCGCCGGCGCGTGCATGTGCCGGATTTTCACGCGGCAGGCGCGCGCCGCGCCGCCGACTGGCGCGGGGTCCATCAGCCAGTTCACCCCGCAAGCCACGAGACCGTCGCAGCCAAGCTCCTCCTCGCGCCCCACCCGCACCGTGTTCGTCGCCACGTCCAAGCCGATGACGTACAGCGGAACGCCCGTCGCCGCCGACGGACCGCTCGTCGCCAGCCCCAGCCCGCGCCGCTGGCCGATCGTAAAGTTCCCCAATCCGTCGTGCGTGCCCAGCGCGGCGCCGTTCGTGTCGCGGATTTCGCCCGGCCGCAGCGCCTCCGGCCGCCGCGCGGCCACCAGCGCGCGGTAATCGTTGTTCGGAACGAAGCAGATCTCCTGGCTGTCGGGCTTGTCATGCACGCGCAGGCCGAGCGCCGCGGCCAGCCGGCGCACGTCCGCCTTGTCCGCCATCTCTCCCAGCGGAAACAGGCAGCGCGCCAGCGCCGCGCGCGGGATGCCGAACAGCACGTACGACTGGTCCTTTGCCAGGTTGACGGCCCGCGCCAGCCGCACGCCGCCCGCCGGGGGTGCGTCGCGTCGCAGCCGCGCGTAGTGCCCTGTCGCGACGTACTGCGCGTCGAGCATCGTGGCATATTCGAGCAGCTTGCCGAATTTCAGTTGAATGTTGCACATCACGCACGGATTGGGCGTCCGAGCGCGGGCGTACTCATCCACGAAGTAGTTGATGATCCGGTCAAAATCGTCGCGGAAATTCAGCGCGTAGAACGGGATGCCCAGCTTGCCGGCCACCGCCCGCGCGTCGAGCGCGTCGCTGGCCGAGCAGCAGCCGTGCCGCAGCCGGCGCGGCGCGGGGGCGTCCGGCCCGGGCTTCGCGGCCGCGCCATCCCCCGGATCGACCACCGCCGCAGGCCGCGCCGAAACCGCGCAGGCCTCCTCTTCCGCCTGCGCCCCGACGCGCATGAAAACGCCGATGCAGTCGTAGCCATGCTCCTTGAGCAGGCACGCCGCGACGGACGAATCGACGCCGCCCGACATCGCAACCAGAACTTTCCCGTTCCGAGACATTGATCGAATTGTAGTGCGCCGCGGCCGCGCTGCGGCGCCGCCGGCGACTGCGTCCGGCCGTCTCCATACGACTGGATCGCTTCATTTCGCCGTTTCCGCCGCTATGTTCCGCGCTCGCGGCCGCCGTGCCCGTCCTCCAGAGCCCGCAGCGTCTTCCGCGTTGCGATGCGATCGGTCGGTCCCATCTTGTCGATGATCAGCACGCCGTTGAGGTGATCCGTCTCGTGCTGCCACACGCGGGCCGGCAGGTCGCCGCCCTCCAGCGAGATCGGCTGGCCGAACACGTCCTGCGCCGTGAGCCGGCAGCGCGCGGCGCGGCGGATCTTGACGCTGATGCCGGGGATGGAGAGGCAGCCTTCGTCCGCTTCGACCGAGCCTTCGTGCTCGGAAATCACCGGGTTGACGAGAATGCGGTCCTGGGCCGGATCGTCCGTCGTATTCATCACGAACAGGCGGATCGGAACGCCCACCTGCGGCGCCGCGAGGCCGACGCCCTTGGCCGCGCGCATCAGCTCGATCATCCGCGCGGCGATCGCGCGCAGCGAGTCGTCGAACTTCTCGACCGGCGCGCAGGGTTTCCGCAAAACCGGGTCGGGGTAATTGACGATCCGCATCGATTCGAGCTTCGGTTTCACGCACGCAGCCCCGGCGCCGTCCGCGGGGCCGCGCCGACGCAGCCCACTCGCGGTCATCGTACGGATGATAGCCAGCGCTCGGAAACCGCACCACGGCCGTAATCGCCAGCGCCCGGAAACCGCACCGCGGTCGTAGCGGCCCGCGCCCCCGCGCGGCCGGAGAGGCGCCCGCCAGCGCAGCGAGCGCGTGCGATCGCACGATCCGAGCCGCGAGCGTCAGCGAGCGAAGCGCTCGGATCTCGGTCTGCTAGAAAAGCAGGAAAGCAATCGGCCGCCCGCGCTGAGGCGACAGACTGAGCGAGGGACGTCGCGCTCGCTTACGCTCGCGGCTCCGAAACTCGCTACTCGCTACTCGTCAACCGCCGCTCCGGCCGCGCGGGGGCGCGGGCCGCTACGCGCGCGGACGCTCGCGGACGGGCAACGACCCCCCGCATTGGGCCTGCTCGCTCTCGCCGTCAATCCAGATATGCCTGATACGTTTCGTACAGCGCGCGATACGTCTCGTTCTCCGGCTCCAGCGTGTACGCCTCCCGAAAATCCGCCGCCGCCTGCGCGAAGCCCTGCTCGGTCACCAGATGTTCGCCGCGCGCCGCATACCCGGCCGCCAGTTTCGTGCGGGCGGCCGTGCTGGTCGGGTCGATGCGCCGCGCCTCCTGGTACGCCGCGACAGCCGCGTCGTAGCGAAGCTCGCCCAGCGCCTCGTTGCCCACCGTGACGTACGCCGCGACCGCGTTGTCGCGATAGGTCGTGTTGCCGCGCTCCAGCTCCCAGGCACGTTTGTACGAAGCAGCCGCGTCGGTGAACTCGCCGTCGTTGAAGTACTGATCGCCGATCGCGTTTCGCGTCGATGCCAGCCGGCGGCGGTATTGCAGGTTGGTCGGCTCGGTGTCGTACGCCGCCTGAAACGCGGTCGCCTCGATGCCGATGTCGTCGCCGGCCGCCTCGCGCCGCCGCGAGAGGTTCAGGCCGAGCGTGTACGCGGAGCGCGCGATCCGCTCGCGCAATTCGGCGTCGCCGCGCGGGCCGAGCTCGCGCACCGCGGTGCGATAGTCGCTCACGGCGTCGGCCCCGGCCCCGACCGCGGCCCGCTCGCGCCCGCGCGCCAGATACGCCTCCGCCAGGCCGATGCTCACCTCCGGGACGGAAGCGTCCAGCCCCTTTGCGTCGAGCAGATGCTCGAGCGCGACGCTGATTTCGCCCTCGCTCAATCGCTTCCGCCCGACGGCCGCTTCCAGCTTCGCGCGATCCGTGCGTATGCCGACGCCGCCGTCCTGCGCGAGCTGCTCGGCGAGTTCCAGCGTCTGGCGCGCATCGTCGAAGCGCCCCTGGCGCAGTTGCGTGCGCCCGAGAAGTTGCCGCAGATACGAAGCCTTCGGCGCGACCTTCGTTAGCTTGCCGAGATCCGATGCGATCTGGCTCAGCTCGACGTCGTCGGCGCGCTGAATGGCGGACTCGTAGTGATACAACGCCGTTTCGCCCTGCCGCTGCTCCACGTACGTCCGCGCGAGCAGCAGCCGCCAATCGTTGCGCTGCGGGCTGCGCCGTACGAGCGCGGCCAGCACGTCGGCGCCTTCCTGGCGCCCGTCGGGAGAGCCAAGCATCACGCGCACCCGGCGAAAGACGGTCTCGTCATCCTTCTGAAGCAGACGCGCGCGATCGAGCTGCGATTCGTACCCCTGCCCCGGCGCCAGCGCGACCGCCCGCGAGAGCAGGGCCTCGGCCTTGCCGTATTCGCGCTGCGCGAGTTCCACGCTGCCCAGCGCCGCGAGCACTTCGGGATTGGCCTTGTTTCGGCTGACGAGCGGCGTTAGAAGCATCCGCGCCTCGCCGTACAGCCGCTGTTCGATCAGCTTCTGCGCGTCCGACAGCGCGCGGCGATCTCCGCGCGAGAGGTTGTTCTGCGCCGCGCTGACGCCGGCGCCGAGCGCCTGACCCACCGCGTTGTACAAGCCGGACATCGGCCCCGTGTCCACGGTTCCGAGCGAGAGAAGTGCGGCCGGTCCGAAAACGGATGCCCCGGATGCGTCGGTGGCGGGCGCTGCGCCGGTCGACGCGGGCGCGCCGAACAGGCTTGCGATGGAGCCGCTGAGTGCGTCGATCAACATATCGGGCTGTCTCCGCGGCGTGGCCGCACCGACCCCCCACTACAGAATGCGAAACGCCGGATGCGAAAGCAAATCGCGGGAAATCGGCGCGCCGGCCGCGCGGGCATGCGCGCGTCATCGCGGCAGAATGCAATTGCCGCGCGTCCGAGCATGTGAAACAATGTGCGGGTCCGGAGCGATGCCTCGCCGGACGCCTCGAGCTGGACGAGACGGGAGCCGCCCATGTCGCGTTCGTCATGTCGCCGTCGGCTGAAAGGGTTCACACTCATCGAGCTGCTCGTCGTCGTCGCCATCATCGGCTTGCTGATGAGCATCCTGCTCCCCTCGTTGCAGGACGCCCGCAAACAGGCACAGGCCGCCGTCTGCGGCAGCAACATGCGCGAACTGATCCACGGGCTGAAAATGTATCAGCAGGACAACCGCGGATTCATGCCCCCGGACCTGTGGAGCGAGGCCGCCTGGCCCAGCCAGCGCGGCGTCGCGCGCGACACGAACAAACGCGATCTGTGGTTCTACTCGCTCTTTCCGCGCTACATCGGCGACGAGAAAGTCTATGTCTGCCCCGGCGATCCCATTCGCACGCGCTTCGACTTCGAGGCAAAACTCGGCCCCGTGCCGCGCGTCAACGCCCGCGTTCCGTCCTGCGGATATGGCATGAACTACCTGCTGCGACACATGCACGCGCACTATGGGCTCAACTCGTTCAACATCGAGCGCTACGCGCCCAGCCGGCCCGCCGAAACCATCCTCCTCGCGGAAATCGGCCCGGACTTCGACATTCGCCAGACCGCCACGCTCAACATCGGCACGTCGCTGCCCTGGCGCGACGGCGGCCGGATCATCTGGGACGACGGAATCCGCGGCTGGTACAACGGGCCAAGCTGGCTGACGGCGCGGCACCTCGGCTCGATCAACATGGCCGCGATGGACGGCAGCGTGAAGCGCGTCCGCACCGCGCAATTGCTTCAGCGGCCGATGCTCAGCGTGTACCCGGAGTGCGCCGGCGACACGTCGCGGCCGGAGGCGTCGGTCTGCGGCCCATGCCGCTGGCAGATTCCGCATTACAACTTCTCGCACGCGAAGCTATGGTGGTGGACGGGCCCCGACCCGGTGTACGCGGACGGGCGGCCGTACTGAGCGTGCCCCTGCGCGGGTCTTTTGTCATCGAGCCAGAAAACCCGCCTTCGGACAGGCGGGCTCGAAGTGGGATTCGCACGTCCTTGCGGAAGACCCGCCCGGGGACAGGCGGGCTCGGAAGGGCGCGTGTTCGCCGCGGCGCGGGAGCGTGATGATCGCATGGCGCAATGTCTGGAAGTCGTTCGATCGCGGCGCGACGCACGTCGTTCGCGACTTCTGCCTGCACGTCGACGCGGGCGAGACGGCGGTGCTGATCGGTTCGAGCGGCTGCGGCAAGACGACCTGCCTCAAGATGATCAACCGCCTGGTCGAGCCGACGCGCGGGGCGGTCGAGTTCGCCGGGCGAGCCGTGCGCGAGTACGACGTGCTCACGCTGCGGCGCTCGATCGGCTACGTCTTTCAGGGCGTCGGCCTCTTTCCGCATCTGACGGTCGAGGACAACGTGGCGCTGCCCGGCCGACTGCGGCGGACGCCGCGCGGCGAGCGGCGCCGGCGAGCGGCGGCGCTGCTCGAACGAGTAGGCCTTTCGCCCGGCGCCGTCGCGCGGCGCCGCCCGCGCGAGTTGTCCGGCGGTCAGCAGCAGCGCGTCGGCGTCGCGCGGGCTCTGTTTTCCGATCCGGACTGCCTGCTGATGGACGAGCCGTTCGGCGCGCTCGACGCCATTACGCGCGAGGCGTTGCAGGACGAGGTGCTGCGGCTGAAGCGCGAATTGCACAAGACGATCGTCTTCGTGACGCACGACATTCTCGAGGCGCTGCGGCTGGGCGACCGCATCGGCGTGATGAACGCCGGAAAGCTTGAGCAGATCGGCGCGCCGCAAGAGCTTCTGCACGCGCCGGCCACGCCGTTTGTCCGGGCGCTGCTCGCCCGCGCGCGTCGCGTCGTCCCGCCGGTTGACGAAGCATGACGCGCGGCCGGATCGGGCCTGATCGGCGCGCCGCGGCACGCGTATGCATGGTGCTCGCGATTGCGCTCGCATGGTCGCTGGACGCCTGCACCGCCGCCGACCCGCAGACGGCGCCGCTGCGGATCGGCTCCAAAGGCTTCACGGAGCAGTACATTCTGGCGGAGCTTGTCGCCGCGGCCCTCGAACGGCACGCCGGAGCGACCGTCGAGCGGCGCCTGGGTCTGGGGGGTACGGGGGTCTGTCACGCGGCACTCGTCGCCGGCGAAATAGATCTGTACGTCGAATACACGGGAACGGGCCTGCTCGACGTGCTCAAGCAGCCGCCCATCCGCTCGCCCGACGGCGCCTATCGCGCCGTCGCGCGCGGGTACCGGGCCGAGTTTGACCTCGTCTGGATGCCGCCGCTGGGATTTCAGAACACGTATGCCCTGGCCGTTCGCGCGGGGCAAGCCGAAGACCGCGGCTGGAAACGCATCGGGGACCTGCGCGAACAATCAGCGGGGCTGCACGCCGCGTTCACCAGCGAATTCATCGAGCGCCCGGACGGGTTGCCGGGGCTGGCGGCCGCGTACGGCCTGCGCTTCGCGAGCGTGCGCGACCTGGATCCCGGACTCGCGTATGGCGCGGCTCGCAGCGGACAGGTTGACGTCATCTCCGCATTCTCGACCGATGCGCGCATTGAGGAATACGGGCTGGTTCTGCTCGATGACGACCGCGGCTTCTTTCCGCCCTACCACGCCGCCGTGGTCATACGCGCGGAGACGCTGGCGCGCTGGCCGCTGGTCGGCGACGTGCTCAACTCGCTGGCCGGCGCGATCTCGAATGACGACATGCGGCACATGAATTTCGAGGTCGACGTCCGCCACCATCGCCCGGCGAGCGTCGCCGCTAGCTGGCTCGATCGCCGCGAACCGGCGCCGAACGGCGCTGCGGCGCCAACGCCGTCCGCGGCGCCGCACCGCACCTGGGGGGCGCTGCTTCGTCAGCGCCGCGCCGAGTTGGCGCACAAGACGGTCGAGCACGTGCGGCTTACGGCACTGGCGATGGCGGCGGCGCTGCTGATCGGCGTTCCCTGCGGCGTCCTGCTCCACTTTCGGTCGCGGTTCGCGGGCCCCGTGGTCGCGCTCGTAGAGATGATCCAGACGATTCCCAGCCTCGCGATGCTCGCGTTCCTGTTCGCGCTCTTTAATCGGCTTGGGGCGCTGCCCGCGACAACCGCGCTGGTGCTCTATGCGCTGCTGCCGATCGTCGTAAACACGATGACCGGCCTGGCGCGCGTGCCGCCCGAATCTCTGGAGGCGGCCGCCGGACTGGGGTTGACCCGCTGGCAGACGCTGCGCTGGGTGGAGATTCCGGTCGCGCTGCCTGTCATCGTCGCGGGCATCCGAACGGCGACGGTGTGGACGGTTGGGATCGCGACGCTCTCGACATTCATCGGCGCGGGAGGCCTGGGCGATTTCATTCAGCGCGGACTGTCGCGAAACGACCCGTACCTGACGCTGCTCGGCGCCGCCCCCGCAGCGCTACTGGCCGTCGCGCTGAGCCTGCTGATCCGCGCCGTTGAACAGCTCGTTGCGCGCCGCTAGTGTTTTGCTCGGAGATACCGCCGCCCGGCTGGTTCGAGGCGCTCATGATTTCGCAACCAGACACGACCGAAGCGCCGCCGCGCAGCACGTGGAAAATCGTGCTGCTGGTCGGCCTGCTGGCCGCGACCGGCGGCTGGTGGGCCTATCGCTACTGGTCGGCGCGCGAGATGAATCAGCCGGCGCTCACGCGCAAGCCGACCGACTTTCTGGCTACCTGGCGCTGCCTGGCCTGCGGAGCGGAAGTCGAAAGGAACGCCGGCATCGGGCCGCAGGTCTGCGCAAAATGCGGCAAGAACGAGTCGTTTACGCATTTCCGCTTTGCCTGCGCGACGCACGGCGTGTTTCTCGTCGCGTACAACTACGACCAGAACCTCGACCCGACGCAGTTCAAATTCCGCGACGGCCCCTGGCAGCCGCTCGTCGGCCCCGCCGGCGAGTGGATGCTCCGCTGCCCAACCTGCCGCGGAACGATGATTCCGGCCGAGTCGCCGCGCCAGGCGCCGTAGCGCTCGGCGCTCCGCAAAGCGCGGGGCGCACTTTTTGGTCCGCCGGAGCGGGCGCGATGGCCAGCTTCCCCCGCAGACACGCGCTCCGCCAGTCGCGCCGAACTCAGCTCGCCGCCTTTCGCTCGCTCGAGTCGCCGAACAGCGTCGCGACGCGGTTCAGCAGATGCGCGACGAAGCGCGGATTGAACCCGGCCGCAAACGCCATCAGCGAGCCCGTGCCCGCCAGCCGCAGGTACTGATCCGGCGTGGTGTTGGCGAACGGGTCGCCCGTCAGAACCAGCACGCCCGCGAGAATCGACACAAAAATGCAGAACCCGCGGAGCATCGGCGCGGCCAGCGAGCGCTCCATCGCCGTCGTGCGGCGGTGATGCCGGTCGTGCGGCGCCAAGCGCCGAGAGAGCGCGCCGAGAACGCCGGCCATTGTGCAGAGCAGCGCCAGGTTGGGCGGCGTGTACGCGGTCAGCGTGATGAGAAACGCCACCGCCGACCGAACCGGCTGCTCGATCAGCGTTTCGCGCGGCACGGGTTTACCCGTGGCGGCGGACGGCGACTTCTCGGCGGTCGCGGCGCCGGCTTCATTGCCGGGGCTTGTTGGCGCACTCTGGGCAAACTCGGCATCCAGCAGCCGCGCCGGCCAGCGCGCCACCGCTCGAATCGTCTCTTGCTCGGCAGGCGCATCGCCCTCCGCCGTCGTCGCAGCGGGGGGTTTTGCCTCCGCCCGCGTCCGTTCGGCCGGCGGCTGCGGCTTCTGCGGATCGAATCCGGTCAGGACGCTTCGATAGTGCGCGGTGGAGATGGTGGCGCCGGCGACGAAGATCGACACCCACGCCGCCAGAAACGCCGCGGATTGGACCGCAAAGGCGATCCGCTGCGGCGGAGTCGCGGTGCGTTGCGCGCCGGGACGGCGGCGCGCGCCGCGTGCTGCTGCTTTCTGCTGCCTCATGGTACGGCCTCCCTTCTATCCCGTGAGAGTGACGCTGCCGTCGATTACTCACGAACGGGGGTGGGCCGCGGGCGGCGCTGCACGTTTTGCGCAGCTCCGGCCGCGCGAGGGCGCGGGCCGCTACGTGTGGAGCGCAGCCGGCCCCGGCTGCTTTCGCGACCGATCCGGGCTTCCGGACGAGACCGGCCGGAGGCCGGCCCCCCCAGAGTCCAAGCTGGACCGCAGCCGCCCTCGGCTGCATTCCGCCCGGCAGGACGCGCGGCGCACGGGCAACCCCCGCGGGCACGGGTAAGATATTTCGCAATGAGCAAGCGCGGAGGAAAGGGCCGCAAGGTTCGCGTCGACTTTCGCCAGAACCGCCAGGCGCGCGCCCGCAGCGACGACTGGACGCGCAAGTTCCACGCCGACGACGCATCCGTCTCCGAATCGCACGGCGTCGAATCGGTCCGCGCCAAGGGAGATCTTTCTCGCAAGCGCACCATTCTCGTCGGCGCCGACGATCTTCCCACCGTCGATGCGGCCTTGTGGGTTCGCGGCGTCGTGTTGCGCGTGCATGGCCTGATCTGTCACGTGGCCGACGAGCAGGGCCGCACGTGCGAATGCACGGTGCGCCGCATCGTCCGCACGCGCGCGATCGCACAGCGGGCGCCTGTCACGTGCGGCGATCGCGTCTGGTTCGCACGCCCTGCGCCGACCGCCGCCGACCCCGGCGCCGCCTCCGCGCCGACCGGCGTCATCGAACGAGTCGAGCCGCGCCGCACCACGCTCTCGCGCCGCGAGGGACGCGAGCGGCGCGGCCGCGAACACGCAATCGTCGCCAACGCCGAGCAGATTCTGATCGTCGCGAGCGTGGCCCGCCCGCGACTCAAGCCCCACCTGATCGACCGCTACCTGATCGCCGCCAGCAAGGGCGGCCTGACGCCGATCATCGCGTTTAACAAGTGCGATTTGATGTCCGAAGCGCCGGCGCAGGACGAGCCTGTCGAAGATCAATCCGCGCCGCACGAGGCGGCGGCCGAATTGGACGACGGCGCGATCGACGGGGTCGACGACACGGCGGACAACGCCGGCGAAATCGAGGACTTCGCGGAAGAGCTGCTTTCCTATGAGGAGCGCGTCCGCCTAACGCCGCAGGAAGTGTTCGACGACTTCGTGGGCATCGGCTATCGCTGCATCTGGACCAGCGCCCGCACCGGCGCGGGGCTGGACGCGCTGCGCCCGCTGCTGCGCGGCCGCACGACCGTGCTGTCCGGGCAGAGCGGCGTGGGCAAGAGTTCGCTCATCAACGCGCTCGACCCGGGGCTGAAGCTCGCCACGTTCGACGTCAGCGCCGAAAACGAAAAGGGCCGCCACTGCACCACGTTTGCGCAATTGCTGCCGCTGAGCGACGGCGGATTTGTCGTCGACACGCCGGGCATCCGGCAGTTCGACCTTTGGCGCGTCGAGCCGGGCGAACTGGAGGCGCTCTTCGTGGAGATCGCGCCGCTCGTGCCGCAATGCCGCTTCTCCGACTGCCTGCACCGCGGCGAGGAAGGCTGCGCGGTGGCGGCCGCCGTCGAAACGGGGCAGATCAGCGTGCGGCGATATGAGAGTTATCTCAAGATGCTCGAAGAGGCGATCGGATCGGCCTGATCGGCGAACGCGATCGAATCGGGCAGGCGCGCAGGTCGCGCCGGGGAGCCGCATGCAATACGACACGATCATCGCCGGCGGAACGATTGTCACGGCCGACGCATTCTTCGAGGCCGATCTCGCCATCCGCGGCGAGAAGATCGCCGCCATCGGCGCGGGGCTCGCGGACGCGCCGGCCCGCCCGCCGGCTCGCCCGCCCGCCCGGCGCGGCCGGCGCGAGACCGGCGGGGCGGGCGGGCCGCGCGTGATCGACGCGCGCGGCCGTTACGTGATTCCCGGCGGCGTCGACGTTCACGTCCACTTGGCGCTGCCGTTCTGCGGGACGATCTCGTCGGACGATTACGACAGCGGCACGCGGGCGGCGGCCTGCGGCGGCGTGACGACAGTGATCGACTTCGCCATTCCCTACGGCGACGAAACGCTCGCGCAGGCGGTCGAAAACTGGCACGCCCGCGCGGCCGGCAAGGCCTGCGTCGACTACGCCTTTCACGTCGCCATCACCAACTGGCCGCGGCACGAACGCGAGATCCCCGGCCTCATTCGTGACGGCTACACGACGTTCAAGCAGTTCATGATCTATGAGCGCGAGGGCTGGCAGGCGGACGACGCGGCCATTTTCGCCGCGCTGACGGCGCTGCGCGAGCACGGCGGGATGCTGCTCGTTCATGCCGAGAGCAGCCGCGTGCTCGACCATCTCGTCGCGCAGGTTCACAAGCCCGCGCTGATGAAACGGCACGGCGCCTGGCTCCATGCGCTCACGCGGCCGAACTTCATCGAGGCCGAGGCGATCGAGCGCGTGATTCACTGGACGCGCGTCACCGGCGGGCGCAGCTTCATCGTCCACATGAGCACGGCCGAGGGCGCCGACCTCGTGCGCCGCGCGCGTCAGGACGGGGTAAACGTGCTGGCCGAGACCTGCGCGCAATACCTGGTGCTCGACGAGTCGGTCTTTCGCCATCGCGACGGGCATCTGTACGCGACCTGCCCGCAGCTCAAGAAGCCCGCCGACCAGGAGCGCTTGTGGGAGGGTCTGCGGCGCGGGGAGATTTCCAACGTATCGACGGACACCTGCACCTTTACGCGCAAGCAGAAGGAGATGTGGAAGGGGGACTTCACGAAAATCCCGATGGGCATGCCGGGGCTGGAGACGCTCCTGCCGCTCGTTTACACGCACGGCGTGCTCGAATCGCGACTCACGCTGCTGCAATTCGTCGAGCACTGCTGCACGAACCCGGCGCGCGTGATGGGCCTCTATCCGCAGAAGGGCGCGCTGGCGGTCGGCAGCGACGCCGACGTCGTCGTGATCGATCCGAAGCACCGCCGCCGCGTCGATTGGCGCAAGATGCAGACGAACTGCGATTGGAGCCCGTACCAGGGTCAGGAGCTGGCGGGCTTCGCCGAGCACACGTTTTCGCGCGGCACGCCCATCGTCGCGGACTATCGCTTCGTCGGGCGCAATGGCCACGGAAAGTGGCTGCGCCGCAGCGTGTGACGCACAGCGTGCCGCGCCCGCATCAGGGGCGAGGCCTCGCGCGCTCCGGCCGCAGCAGGATTACGAGCAGCGCCACCCACACGCTCGCCAGCGCCGCAAGCTGCGCCCCGAACGCCCGCGCCACCGGCCACGCCAGCAGCACAATGCCGAGCAGCCACACGACGACGCTCCACCAAGCGGCCCGCGCATCGCGCTCCACAGCGCCGCCGCCGCGCGCCCGCTCCAGCCGGTCGGCCAGCACGAGCAGCGCCGGGTACGCCAGCAGCAGATAGCGCGTCCAAACCAGCGGCGACAGCAGCACCATCGCCGCGCACCACAGCCCGAACGTCGCCAGCATCGCCGCGCCGTCCGGCGGACCGCGCCCTCCAGGCAGCGTCGTGGCCGCCAGCGTGCCGACCAGGATCACAAGCGCCGTCGCGAGGTACACGTACCACACGGCTTCGCGCGGAAGGTCGGCGATGTTCACGAACAGGCTGCGCTGCGGCTCCGCGTCGCTCGGATCGGAATTGATCGCCGTCAGCACGCGGCGCAGCACGATCGGCAGCGCGTTGTTCGTGTACTTCGCCTTCCGCGGCTTCTCCGACAGAATGGTGGTGCGGGCCGAATGCTCAACCACCGCGCCGCGCACGAATTCCCGGTGCTGACGCAGCGTCTCCGCATGCCCCAACCGCAGCAGCGGCAGCCCCCACCCCAGCGCGAGCATCGTCGCCGCGGCGCAACCCGCCGCCAGCCAGCGCCTCCGCAACAGCAGCAGCACAACGAGCGCGCCGGGTAGAACCTTAATCAACGCGGCCACGCCGATCAGCGCGCCGGCGGCCGCGTCGCGCCCGCGCTCGATCAGAAACCAGCCGGCCACGATCAGAAACAGCACCAGCAGCTCGACGGCCCCGAGCGTGAGACACGAATGCACATACGGCAGCGCGAGCAACAGCGCGGCGACCGTGGCCGCGCGCGGCCGGCGCCCGCCGCCGCCGATGAGCCGATCGCCGATGAGCGCCGTCGCGCAGAGCGCCGCGACCGACAGCAGCGTAAACAGCACGATCGCGGCGCGCAGCGGCAAAAGCCCCCACGGCGCCATGAAAATCGTGAAGAACGGCAGGTAGTTGTGTACGCCGAGCGTCGTGCTGATCTCGCCCGTCTGGAGGAAGTGCGACGCGTTTTCCCAGTAATCGCGAAAGTCCGTCCCGCGCTCGGCGCGGACCGCGACATACGCGCTCATCCCTGCCGCATACAGAGCCGCGATCAGCAGCAACCCCGCCCAGCCGTTCAGCGCGTGCGCATACAGCCGGCCCAGGTGACGGAGATAGCGCGCCTGCTCGGCCAGGTCGAGCTTCGTCTGGCCGGCGGCGCGCTCGGCGAACGCGATCGGCACTTCGACGACGCGCTTCCAGCCGTGCCGGACGATCAGCTCCAGCGCGATCTTGTAGCCGACCGGGCGCAGCTCTTCGAGCCGCAGATCCGCCCGCCGCACACAGAAAAAGCCCGACATCATGTCGCGCACGCGCGTCAGCGGCCGGGCCAGCAGCCGCGCGCCCCAACTGTTCAGCCGGCGCTTCCACGGCCAGCGCCGATCGAGCGAGCCGCCGGGGGCGAAGCGGCTGCCGATCGCCATGCGCACGGCCGGGTCGCGCAGCGCCGCGAGCAGCGCGGGCACCGACTCCGGCGGATGCGAGAGGTCGGCGTCCATGACGACGATCAGGTTGCCGCGCGCCTCGGCCATTCCGCGCAGAACTGCGGTGGCCAATCCCCGCTCGCCGCGCCGGACGATGCAGCGCACGGGCAGCCCCTCGCGCGCGAGCGTGTCGCAGACCTCGGCGGTTCCGTCGGGCGAGTCGTCGTCGACGACGAGCAGTTCGGTCGTCTGCGGATCGACCGCGTCGAACAACCGCCGCGCAAGCGCGGCGATGTTGTCGCGCTCGTTGTACGTCGGCACAACAACGGTAACGGCCGGCCGAGGGCTGCCCATGTGGGGAGTGTAGTGCGTCGCGGGGACGGATCGGAGTCGCGCGCGCGGAATGCGCGGCTTGACAGACCGAGACGGTCCGTGTATGGGATTCGTTAGGATGGCAGCGAGACCGACGCAACTGACATTTGAGAGCGACGCGGCGACGCTCCCGCAACTCGTGGCGACCGCCCGTGCGCTGCTGCCGTCAAGGCGCGGCCTGAGCCCCGCGGAGCAAGCCTGCCTCTCCGGCGCGCCGGGCGCCGCCGCGCGATCCGTTCTGCAGTGCCGCGCCGCAATTCGGCGCGGCGAAGACCCGCTGGGTGAGGCGCTTCTGCGAATTCGGCCGGGAGATGAGCGTCGCCGCTGCGGCGCGGTCTATACGCCGGCGGCAATTGTGCGCGAAATGATGCGCTGGGCCGCCACGCAACCGCAGCCGAGTCGCGTGGTGGATCCGGGCGCCGGGTCCGGGCGGTTTCTCATCGCGGCGGCGCGGCTGTTTCCGCGAGCGGAGCTGCACGCCGTCGAGTGCGACGCGGTGGCGGCGCTGCTGCTGCGCGCCAACGCCGCAGTGCTTGGTTTTTCCGATCGTCTGACCGTCGCGGTGCAGGACTACCGGGCGATCGAGCTTGCCGCACGCGACGGCCCGACGCTGTTTGTCGGCAACCCGCCCTACGTTCGGCACCACGACATTTCCGAACAATGGAAGACGTGGTTCGCCGAGTCGGCGTCTCGCTTCGGCCTCCGCGCGAGCAAGCTGGCTGGGCTGCACATACACTTCTTTTTGAAGACGCGGATGATCGCCCGGCCCGGGGATTACGGCGCGTTCGTCACGTCGGCCGAGTGGCTCGAAGTCAACTATGGTTCAGTGCTGCGCAGACTGTTGAGCGACGGGTTGGGCGGCACGGCCGTTCACGTGCTGGCGCCCAACGCGCGACCATTCGCCGACGCGCTGACGACGGGAGCGATCACCTGTTTCCGCGTCGGCTCTGCGCCCGAGCGCATCATCCTGCGACGAGTTGAACGAATCGACGAATTGCGCGGGCTCGACGCATCGACGGGGACGGCGGCGCCGGTGCGCGAACTCGCCTCGGCGCGGAAGTGGTCGGTTGCATCCGCGGCCCGGGGCGCCGCGCCCGCCGATCGCGTCGAACTCGGACAGTTGTTCCGGGTCCACCGCGGTCAGGTTAGCGGCGCCAATGCCGTGTTCGTCTCGGGAAATTATCCCGGCGACGTGCCCGACGGGCTTCTCCTTCCTACCGTGACGCGCGCCCGGGAACTGATCTCCGCCGGCGATATTCTGAAAGATTGCGGCGCGCTGCGGCGTGTGATCGACATTCCGCCGGACCTGGACAAATTCTCGACGGCAGACCGCGCGGCGCTGGATCGGTTCCTCGCCTGGGCGCGGCGGCAAGGCGCCCACGAAACGTACATTGCCCGTCACCGCCGCGCGTGGTGGTCGGTGGGCCTGCGCGACGCAGCGCCGATCCTGTGTACCTACATGGCGCGGCGGCCGCCGGTATTCGTACGCAACCTGTGCGGGGCACGCCATCTCAACATTGCGCACGGACTTTATCCGCGCGAAAGCTTGACCGACGCCGCGCTTCGGGCGACCGTACGATTCCTGAACGGCAACGTGCGCGTCGAAAGCGGTCGCACGTATGCCGGCGGCCTGACAAAATTCGAGCCGCGCGAGTTGGAGCGCGTGCTCATTCCCCGCCTCGAGCACCTGAATGAACTGGCCGCCGCACTGGACGCTCGCTGAGTTGCGGCAGGACGCCCTGCTCGCGTCCGCGGCGTTTCGTCATGAACGCTTGGACGAGCCGCTGGAGCAGTACTCGCGGTTCTTCCAATCGTTCGTGCCGACGTTTCGTTTTGTGATCGACCGGCTTCCGGCTCTGCTGCGCGACGAATCGCTCGCCGCCGAGCTGATGGAGGGAGACGACTCTCGCGCCGCGGTCCGGTACCTCGGGGCGCCGCCCATCTCGGAGGACGACCTGAAGACGCTGGCCGAGTCACAGCTTTCGGCGAAGCGACTGCGCGCCTCTCCCGATGAGGCGAGGCGTGTGCGCGACGTGCTGATGCATATTCTCGATCCGCACCGCTTCCCGTGGGTGCGCGACGGTCGCCCGGCGCTCGATCACGAGATCGAGCAAGCGGTCGTCGCGTCGGCGGCGATGATCGCTGCCCGCCGCGTCGAAGCAACGCGCCGAAACAGCGCAAAGCGAACACAGGAAGATCTGGTCCGGAGCCTGCTCGAAAGGTCCGGCTATCGCGCCGTTCCGAGCCGATCGATTCCCCTTCTCGACGACGCCCCGGCGCCGGGCGAATACTGCCCCGAATCGAAACTCGGCGACACGCGCGCCGACCTGGTCGTTCGCATCAAAGATCGACGCGTCGTGGCCATCGAGTGCAAAGTGTCGAACAGCGTCGTGAACTCGTACAAGCGGGTCAACCACGAGGCGGCCGGCAAGGCGCGGCAATGGCTCGTCCAATTCGGGGCGCGCGCCGTCGTGCCGGTCGCGGTTCTCGGAGGGGTCTTCAAGCCGGAGAATCTCGTCGTCGCGCAGGAGTCGGGGCTGTCGCTCTTCTGGCAGCATCGATTGAGCGATTTGTCCGCGGCCCTCGGCCGGCCGTGAGCGGCGGGGCGGGACGAGCGTCGGGCCGCTCGTTCGTCACAACTCGCCATCCTCCTCCGAGCACGGCAGTTTCTCCAATACGTCCGCGGAAATCTGCAGCACCTGAACCGGGTCGTCCTCGCGCACGGGATAGTGCAGTCCGCAGCGGCGCCAGAAGTCGACGAAGACCCACGGATCGTGCAGGTCCGTGCTGTCGTCGGGGAACACGCGGATCATCGGGTCTTCCAGTTCGTCGGGAAATTGCAGATAGGGGGCGATGGCGCTCGCCTCGACGCCGAAGCAGCGGGCCAGCCTGGCCGCATCGCCCTTCCAATCCCGCGAGCGCTGCTCCTGAAGCTTCGGCTCGTGATAGCCGGGCATCGAGGCGAAGCGGTCGACCGGCTCGCCGCGATCGAACAGCACGTGCGTCCAATAGTCGCCGTCGTGGACGTGGATCGTCGAGGCCAGCGTGTCGAGCCGCTTGGTCAGGCGTCGGCAAATGCACTGATCGAGCATCATGGCGGGCCAGAAAACGATCGTCCATCCGCCGGCCGGCTCGAAGATGGCCGCGTCGGCGTCGCTGAACTCGGCGCCGCCGCGCGGGGCGACCTTCACGTCGAGTTCGGCCAGGTCGGCGGCGATGGCGGCGGCCAGCGCGTCGGGCGCGCAGTTTTGGAATGCGGAGATGGCGACAAAGTGGCCCATCGGTCGTGCGCTCCTGTTGTTGACGCGGCGAGCACGTGCGAACGATACCGTGCGACCACGCGGCCCCGGCGCCCCCCCGGCCGCGCGTGGGCGCGGGCCGCTACGCCGGCGCGGGGGCTTCCCAATTCGTTCTTCGCTATTCGCAATTCGCTACTTACTCAGTCCGCCAGCGAGAAGCGGACGATGCAGAAGATCGCCTTCACACCGTCGCGCCAGGTGATCTTCTTGCCCTCTTCGTACGCACGCCCCGAATAGCTGATGCCGACTTCGTAAACCCGCCAGCCGCCGCGGGCCACCTTGGCCGTCACCTCGGGCTCGACGCCGAAGCGGTCGCTCTTGATGCGGATACCGGCCAGCACCTCGCGGCGAAAGACCTTGTAGCAGGTCTCCATGTCGGTCAGATTCAGGTTGGTGAACATGTTGCTCATCATGGTGAGGAACTTGTTCCCGACGCTGTGCCAGAAATAGAGCACGCGGTGCTCGTCGCCGCCGACGAAGCGCGAGCCGTACACCACGTCGGCCCGCCCGTCGAGGATCGGCTTGAGCAGCTTCGGATAGTCGCGCGGGTCATATTCCAGGTCGGCGTCCTGCACGAGCACGATGTCGCCCTGCGCCTGAGAAAAGCCGGTGCGCAGCGCGGCGCCCTTGCCCTGGTTCACTTCGTGCTGAAACAGGCGAATGCGGGCCTGCGGGAACGACTGGGCGAGCGTCGGATAGAGCTCGCGCGTGCCATCGGTCGAGAAGTCGTCGACCAGCACAACCTCGCGATCCATTCCCACGGGCGAATCGAGCACTCGCCGCACAATCTCCAGCAGCGTCTGGCGCTCGTTGTACACCGGTATGACGATCGACAGCAGCATGGGCTTCCTTGCGGCCGGCGAGCCGCGACCCGCGCGGCGGCCCGCCCGGGCGGATTCGTTCGCGCGGCGTCACATCGCCGCGGCGAGCATCGGGTACGTGGCCACGTCGTGTGCCGCCGTCGCACGGCGAAGCTGCGCCCGCAGCGTCACGATCGGCAACCGCCACAGCCGGCGAGCCAGCGCCCAGCCGGCCGGCAGACCGGGGTCGGCTTCGGCGAAGGCGTCGAGCAAATCGCGCTCGCGCCCGCGGCGGTCGAATTGCGGCCGGCGAAATTCGTTCCATGTGTCGAGCAGGACGGCCAGCAGCGGCTCGCCGGGCCGGCTGACCCAGTTTAGGCCGGCGAAGACGAGCAGTGCGGCCGACTCCAGCGCGGCATCGGCGTGATGCGCGATCATCAGGTGGCGCACGCCGGTGGCGGGCTTACCGCCGTCGAAGCAGAGGCAGCCGGCCAGGTAGCGCGCCACCGGGCAGCGCGGCTGGGCGTCGAGGCGCGCGGCGATGCGGGCCGTCAGCGTCTCGCGCGGCAGGTTCGCCAGCTCGTGGATGAGTTGCCCGCGATTGGGCGATTTCATTCGAGTTCGTGCCAGCCGAGGGCGGCTGGCCTCCAAAATCCAGCCGAGGGCGGCTGGCCTCCACGATTCGAGAGCGAAACGCGCGCGGCACGCTACTTTGCCGCTGTGCGCCCGTCAATGGCGGGAGCGCCTCGCCGCGGCGAAGGGGCGCGCGAGGACTGGCGACGTCGCAATCCGAGCCCAAGGCGACAGCACGCGATCATTGAACCGCAAACCCGCGATGCGGAATGCCTGCGCGGTGGCGCTCGGTCCCCGGGAAGAGGCCGGCCGGAGGTTGGCCCTGCCAGGCACCTCCCTGCCGAAGAGACCGGCCGGAGCCCGGCCCCAAAAAGGCGCGCCCCCCTGGCACTCGCCCCAGGCAACCGCCAGAGCGTTGCGCTACCGCCACATCATTGCGAGGTCGGTCATTGGGGTGTCGACGTTCAACC